>NZ_JBLYUB010000006.1:0-317883 GCF_049999945.1 Planosporangium spinosum
CGCCAGGTACCCGACACCCCCGACACCTGCGCCTGACCACCCAGCTTGCCCTCGGTACCCACCTCACGGGCCACCCGCGTGACCTCGTCGGCGAACGACGACAGCTGGTCGACCATCGTGTTGACGGCTTCCTTGAGCTCCAGGATCTCACCCTCGGCGCTGACGGTGATCTTCTGCGACAGGTCGCCGCGGGCCACCGCGGTGGTCACCTGGGCGATGTTGCGCACCTGGCTGGTCAGGTTGGACGCCATGAAGTTCACCGCGTCGGTGAGGTCCTTCCAGGTACCCGCCACGCCCGGCACCTCGGCCTGGCCACCCAGCTTGCCCTCGGTACCGACCTCGCGGGCCACGGTGATGACCTGCTGAGCGAAGATCCGCAGGGTGTCGGTGAGCGAGTTGATCGTGTCGGCCAGCTCCGCGACCTCGCCCTTCGCCGAAACGGTGATCTTCTGCGACAGGTCACCGTGCGCGATGGCCGTGGTCACCTCGGAGATCGACCGGACCTGGCTGGTCAGGTTCGACGCCATGGTGTTGACCGAGTCGGTCAGGTCGCGCCAGGTACCGGCCACGCCGCGCACGTCGGCCTGGCCGCCCAGCTTGCCCTCGGTACCCACCTCGCGGGCCACCCGCGTGACCTCGTCGGCGAACGACGACAGCTGGTCGACCATCGTGTTCACGGTCCGGCCGATGCGCAGGAATTCACCCTTGAGGGAGTGCCCGTCCATCTCCAGGGCCATCTTCTGCGACAGGTCACCCTCGGCCACCGCGACGATCACGCGGGCGATCTCGGTGGTCGGACGCGCCAGGTAGTCGATGAGATCGTTGACCGCCCGGACGCCGTCGGCCCACTCGCCCTGGAACTGCTCCTCGTCGATGCGCTCGGTCAGCCGGCCCTCCCGGCCGACGACGCGGCGGATCCGCAGCAGCTCGCGGTTGCGGTGCTGCTGGGTGTCGATGACCCGGTTGAGCTGGTCGGCCACCTCGCCGGCCAGGCCGACCCGGCGTCGCAGCCGGGGTTTGAAGTCGCCGGCGGTGATCCGCCCCAGCACGTGCGCCAGCTCCTGGAGCAGGTCGTCGTCGGCCTGGTCGCCGGCGGTCACAGGCGCCTCGTCGACGGTCGTCATGGCGGTCCTCCCGGAGGGTCGATGGAGCCAGGCCGCACCCTAATGGTCGTACCAACGACGAACATGAGCGAGCGCCCCGGTTGGATTGTTACCACCGTTCCGTGGAGACTGCGAGATGTGACAGCTCAGGTGGTGCGGCGCGTCCGACTCCCCGCCGACCATAGCTCCCCGGGTGCGGCGCGTGCCGTCGTTCGATCCGTCCTCGCGGAGGTCGACCTCACCTCCGTCCTCGACGAGGCACTCCTGCTCACCACCGAGCTCGCCACGAACGCCGTCGTACACGCGCGTACCGCGCTGGACCTGGAGGTCGTCGCCGACGACGGCAGCATCACGGTCACCGTCATGGACTTCCGCACCGGTCCGATCACGCACAACCGCAAGCCGCCGAACGGTTCCCCGCGCCCGGCCGACCAGATCGAGGAGCGCGGGCGTGGCCTGCTGCTGGTCGACCAGATCGCAACGTACTGGGGCACACTGCACCATCCGGACGGCAAGGGCGTGTGGTTCCGGTTGAACCGCCCCGCGTCACCCGCCGGGACCGGGCCGGCGGCCCCGGGTAGCATGACCAACCCCACAGCGACCGGCCTCATCCCCCCGAGCCAACCCGCCGCGGACCTGGTCGCCACCACGATCAGGCCACTGCTCGCCGAGCGGGCTCCACAGCAGCCGGGCACCGGTGACGCCGCGACGGTCAGCGTGGAGACCATCGAGGCGCTCATCTCCGGTAGCCGGTCGGCCGCCGGGGGCACCCTGCGCGACCTCGGCGACCAGTTCCTGAGCCAGCTCTGCGCCGCCATCGGCGCCGAGGGTGCGGCCGTCCTCGTCGACCGGGGCGACGGCCGGGGCACGCTCCCGATCGCCGGGTACGGTGCACCGGTGCCCGCCGTCGGCGGGGTACGGGTGCCGCTGCGGCTGCCCCGCCCGTGGCAGGGCGAGCTGGTGGTCACCGAGCCCGGCGGCGGGTACGTCGCCGCGCTGGTCGACCTGTGCGCGGACCGGATCTCCCTGGCGCTCGAGAACGAGCGGCTGCACCGCACCGACGCCGAGCGGCGCACCTGGCTGACCTACCTGGCCGAGGTCAGCGAGCTGCTCGCACAGTCCCTCGACGCCGAGCTGACGCTCGCGCTGATCCCCCGGCTCGTCGTGCCCCGGCTGGGCCGGTGGTGTGCGGTCCACGTCTCCGACGGCCCGGACCGGCTGCGGCTCGCGGCGGTGACCCACGTCGACGAGACCGCCACCGCCGAGCTGCACGAACGGCTCGCGGAGGCGCAACCCCTGCTGCAGGAGGCGCAGCAGGTCGGCGTGGCCGTGCCGCTACCCGCACCGATCGACGGGTACGCGGTGTCGATGTCCGCCCGCGGCCAGCAGCTGGGCGTTCTCTCGATCGGCCACAGCGCCGAGCACCGGATGGGCGCTGAGGAGCTGGCGGTGGTGGAGGACGTGACCCGCCGGGCGGCGCTGGCCCTCGACAACGCCCGCATCCACGCCGAACGCCGACGGATCGCCGAGGGGCTGCAGCGCTCGCTGCTGCCGCCCACCCTGCCCCGGGTGGCCGGGATCGAGTTCGGCGCGGAGTACGTACCGACCGGTGAGGGCATCGACGTCGGCGGCGACTTCTACGACGTGGTGGGACTCGACGACGGCCGCTGGCTCGTCGTGGTCGGCGACGTCTCCGGCAAGGGGGTACACGCCGCGACCGTGACCGGCCTGGTCCGCGAGGTCACCCGGACCCTGGTCCGCGACGGCCGGCCACTGCCGGAGGCGCTCGGCCGGCTCAACGAGATCCTGTGCGAACGAGGCAACGGTCGCTTCTGCACGCTGGTCCTGGCCGCCGTCGCGCCAGGCGCCGACGACCAGCTCGACGTGTCGCTGTACCTGGCCGGGCACGACCGGCCGGTCCTGCTGCGCGCCGACGGCCGGACCGAGCTGGTCGGCGAGTGCGGCACGGCGCTCGGCCTGCTCGACAAGGTCTCGTCACCGCAGGCCACGCTGTCGCTGGGGCCGGGTGAGACGCTCGTGTTCTACACCGACGGGGTCACCGAGCGGCGGCGCGGCGCGGAACTGTACGGAGTGGAGCGGCTGCGGGTGGAAGCGGCCAACCTCGCGGGCTTCCCGGCGGACGCGGTCGCGGCCCGGTTGCGCGCCGCGACGCTCAGCTTCTCGCACGAGCTGCCGCGCGACGACATCGCGATCTTCGCGCTGCGCAACGACCAGGTGGTCTGACGGCCGCTGGCCATGGGGTGGCTAGCGCGTCCGGGCCGCCTGCGACCGCAGCTTGCACAGCAGGTCGGCGACCTCGGCGCAGGAGGCGCTCAGCTCGTACCCGCTGAAGAGGTGCAACGAGTCGCCCGTGTCGATCTCGAGGAGCTCACTGCGGGTGCCGAACCGGCGCCGCTCGTCCACCCGGATCCGCTCGATGCGCTCCCACGGCAGGTGGCGCGTGCCCGTGAAGCCGCTGGGCACGGTCACGCCGGTGGGATCGACGGCGAGCCGTATCGGCAACAGCAGGTCACGCAGCGCGAACGCACCGAGCGCGAGGGCGGCGAGCAGCGCGACCCCGAACCCGACCGGGTCGGCGCGGAACAGCAGCGCCACGAGCAGGAACACGACCGCGACGGCGGCCTTGAGCACGGTGAGCCGCCGGTTGACCCGCCATCTCAGCTCGGTCGGGGCCGCGCCGGAGTCTGCCCTGCGGTCGTCCGGCTCACGGTCGTCCGGCTCGTGGTCGTCCGGCATCCACGGGGTGCGCACCTCCACGGGCCCAGGATGTCACGGGTCGGGACCCGCAGGGTGCCCCGGGAGGTACGATCGACAGAGCCTACTGAGGAGTAACAATGCGGGACGCGGTGATCGTCGGGGCCGTTCGCACCCCCGTTGGCCGACGCAAGGGCGGCCTGTCACACATCCACCCGGTCGACCTTTCCGGCCACGTCCTCTCCGCGCTCGCCGAGCGGACCGGCTTCGACCCGGCGGACGTCGACGACGCGGTGTGGGGCTGCGTGTCGCAGGTCGGCGAGCAGTCCTGGAACGTGGGCCGCAGCGCCGTGCTCGCCGCCGGCTGGCCCGAGTCGGTGCCGGGCACCACGGTCGACCGCCAGTGCGGCTCCAGCCAGCAGGCCGTCCACTTCGCGGCCGGCGCGGTGATCTCCGGCCAGGCCGATCTCGTGGTCGCCGGCGGCGTCGAGTCGATGACCCGGGTGCCGATGGGCTCTTCGGTCGCAGGTGGAATGCCGTTCGGCGAGCGGGTCCGCGCCCGCTACGCCGGGCAGGAGGGGTACGCCGACGGCGAGGTCGCCCCGTTCAACCAGGGCGTCGGCGCCGAGATGATCGCCGCCCGCTGGGGCTTCTCGCGGCGGCAGCTCGACGAGTACGCCCTGTCCAGCCACGCCCGCGCGGCGAAGGCCAGCGACGGTGGCGAGTTCGCCAAGGAGATCGCCCCGATCGACGGCGTCACCGCCGACGAGGGCATCCGGCGCGACACCACGCTGGAGGCGCTCGGCGCGCTGAAGACCCCGTTCTCCGAAGACGGCGTGGTCACCGCCGGCTCGGCCTCCCAGATCTCCGACGGTGCCGCCGCACTCGCCATCACGACCAGCGAGTGGGCGGCCGCACACGGACTGACCCCGCTCGCGCGTATCCACACCGCCGTCGTCGCCGGCGACGACCCGGTCATCATGCTCACCGGCCCGATCCCGGCGACCGCCAAGGCGCTCAAGCGGGCCGGGCTCTCCATCGGCGACATCGGCGCGTACGAGGTGAACGAGGCGTTCGCCCCGGTGCCGCTGGCGTGGCTCGCCGAGACCGGTGCCGACCCGGCCCGGCTCAACCCGCGCGGCGGCGCGATCGCGCTCGGCCACCCGCTCGGCGGCTCCGGCGCCCGGCTGATGACCACGCTGGTGCACCACATGCGCGACAACGGCATCCGGTACGGGCTCCAGACCATGTGCGAGGGCGGCGGGATGGCCAACGCGACCATCCTGGAACTCGTCTAAGGCAGATCGATCCGGACGGCCGGCCGGTACACGCGGTACCGGCCGGCCGTCCGGGCCGGTGCGTCCGACCCGCCGTGGTCGCGCAGGTGGGCGCGCAGCCGGCGGTCGGCCGGCGAGTCCGCCACGAACACGTACGCCGGCCGGCTGTCCGCCGCCACCTCCGCCCGGTACGGCCGGTACCGGTCGAACCCCGGCCGGAGGTGGTCGTCGAGCACCGCGCAGGTCACCGCCTCGCCACTGTCGAAGCTGATCCGGTTGCAGGTCCAGTAGCCGGCGTACACGTGCCGGACACCGACCGACCGCAGCGCCCCGATCAGTTCCCGCTGCTCCCGTGTGTCCGCGGCGGCATCCGGTACCGCCGACCCGACCACCTGCAGCGTCGTCACCGTCATCGCGGCGAGCACCGCGAGGAGCGCGGCGCGCGCCATCCACACCCGCCCCGGACCTGCCCGGCCTCCGTCGCGCGGGTGCCCGCCTCCGCCGCGCGGGTGCCCGCCTCCGCCGCGCGGGTGCCCGCCTCCGCCGCGCGGGTGCCCGCCTCCGCCGCGCGGGTGCCGGGTGCCGAGCCGCCACAGCGGCCAGAGCACGGCGGGCACCGACACCGGCAGGCAGCACAGGTACCGCCCGCTCTCCATCGGCGTGAGCCCGGCGGCCGGACTGCGGGCGTAGGCGACGACGCTGAGCAGCGCACCGAGCGCCAGCGCGAGCCGGAGCAGGAGCCGGGCCCGCTCCACCGGGTCCGGCCGCGCGGTCGGCTGTGGCGGCGGGATCACCTCCGCCGGACCGCGCCGGACGCGCCGCGCCAACCGGACGAACCGCGCCGACCGGACGAACCGTGCCGACCGGATGAGCCGCGCCGACCGGATGAGCCGCCCCGGCCGGGCGCGCGGCCCGGCCCGCAGGGCGCGTACCGCGAGCACCGCGCTGGCGACCAGCAGCGCCAGGTACAGCGGCGCCCACGCCCGCTGCCACGGATGACACGCGCCGGGGCTGCACACGCCGGTACTCAGTGGCACGCCGATCAGCGTCCCGCCACCGAGGCGCTGCGCGAGCGGTACCGGGGGCCCGTCGTTCTGGCTCAGGAAGATGGACAGGGAGTCCTGCCCGGGCCGGGCCCGGAGGTTGTACGCGATCAGCGGCGCGGCCCCGGTGACCAGGCCGGCCAGCAGCTGGCCGCCCATCCGTCCGACGACCTCGCGGCCGGTGAGGACCACGAGGACACCGGCGACCACCAGGAGGTACGGCACGATCACCAGGTGGTCCCACAGGCAGAGGCCGGCCACCAGCCCGCAGGCGAAGAACCCGGCGGCGCGGTACCGGCAACGCCCGACCGCCAAGCCGTACGCCAGCAGGAGCAGGAGCGCCGCGGCGGGCTTGACCTCGGCAGTGCCGCCATGAGCGATCAACTGGTCCTTGATGATCCGGTCGGACCCCAGCGACAGCACCGCGACGACCAGTACGGCGAACCACGCGCTGTAGACCGCCGCGACGAGCCGGTACATCGCGACGAGGAAGACAACGTACAGACCGACCAGCGGCAGCCGCAGCAGCAGTACGGACGGGCCACCGACGGCCAGTAACGGGGCAGCCAGGTACGCCTCGATCGTGCCCATGTAGTGCTGGCCGTAGAAGAAGATCGGGAACTGCTGGCCGGCCGCGATGTGCAGCGCCGCCAGCCCGATCGTCGCCTCGTCGCTGTCCGACCGCGGATAGTCGGCGACGACCAGCCACAGCCGCAACAGGGTCCCGACGGCACCGAGCACGGCAGCGAGGACGGCCGCGCGCCCGGGAGGGAGGGGGCGGCGGGGCCGTGGCGGTACGACGTCGACGCGTTCGCGCGCAAGATTCGCCGGCGCGTTCTGCAATGACCCGCCGCTCCTTCCGCCGACCGCCCGGCCGGGGCGGCCGGGCACCCCGTCGCCCGGCATGGCAGCCGGACCTGCGGGCGGCGACGGGGATCGCGCGGCTGCTTCCCAGAAGCGGCGGAGAATCACCGACGGAAGGCGGCGGAAGTGACTGACCGGCCGGATCAGCAGCAGGGCCAGGTACAACAGCAGGGCCAGGTACAACGGCGCCCACGCCCACTGTCTGCTCTTACGAACTGCTCTTACGAAGCCCGAACGCGGCGTTGACCGGACCCGCTCATCGCTGGTCCAGCATCATCGGCATGACTCGTACACGTATCGGTATCGCGCTGGTTGTCGGTTTCGCCGGTCTGGTCGGACTCACCGCATGCGGACGAGAGGAGCTCGCGACACCGACCACCCTGGTCGCCGACACGGCGCGGCAGATCGAGGTCCAAGGCCTCGACGAACTGGGCTTCGACACGTCGGCTGTGGTGGCGGACCCCGTTGCCGCGCCTGCGCCGGCCGCGTCGCCGAGCACCCCGGGCACGGCATCGAGCACGCAGTCCCACGCCCGCAGAGGGCCTGCCCGTCGGCTGCTCCGCAAGAACACGTTGCACGGCGAGGCGGTCGTGAAGACCAAGGAGGGTACGAAGACCGTCGACTTCCAGCGGGGCACGGTCACCGCCATCGACGACAGGACGGTGACGGTCAGGTCCACCGACGGCTTCACACTGGCGTGGACCTTCGGTAGCCCGATCAAGGTGGTGGAGCACCGCACGGCCGTGCAGCCGAGCGCGGTGAAGGCAGGCACCGAGGTCGGTCTGGCGGGGACCAAGGACGGCGATACGACGACGGCCCACCTGATCGTGATCCGCTGAGCCCCGCCGCAGCGCATGCCCCGGGCCAAGATCGAAACAACTTCCGGGAAGTTGTGGTCTCCCTCCCCCTCTGAGACCCCAACTTCCCGGAAGTTGTGTTGACCATGGCTCGTAGCCGGCCATGGCTCATGGCCGGCCGTGGCTCGTGGCCGGCCGTGGCTCGTGGCCGGCCGTGACTCATGGCCGGCCGTCCCAACCGGCTGAGCGCAATGCCGCCGTCACCTCACGCACGAGCTGGGCGAAGTCACGACCGAGGTGCTTCCTGGTGGCGTGCAGGACCACCCAGCCGGCTCCGACCAGCAGATTCAGCCGGCGTCGGTCGAGTTCGAGCTGACCCGGGTCGGCGTGGTAGGCGCCGTCGTACTCGACCGCCACCCGAAACTCGGGCCACGCCAGGTCGGGATGCAGGGTGAGGGCGCCGGGCAACGGAATCGGATACTGCGGTTCGGGCCGAGGCAGGCCGGCGCGTACCAGTCGCACCCGGATCACGGACTCGGGCGGCGACTGCGCCCGCCCGTCGGCCAGGTCGAACGCGACAGCCGCTCGGCGCCAGCCCCGCGTACCCTCCCGTTCCCGCACCCACGACGTGAGTTCCGCGGGTGTGACGAGCCCGCGTCCGAGCATCGCGTCCAGGATCGGCACGGCCCTGACCGGGTCGAACCAGCTCGCGGTGTCCCATGCGGTCCGGGTCGCGGTGGTACAACGGATGCCCAGCCGGCTGGTCACGTCGTCGTCCGGCAGTTCGACGGCGTGTACGGCCAGGCCGAGTACCGGCCCTAAGCGGGTGCCCGGCGGCACCGCCACGTGCACCCGGTCGGTCCTACCCGCAGCCGATTCGACGCCGTGCAGCCAGGCGGCGGAAGTGCCCGCCAGGGCCGCGGCCGGTGGCATGAGGAGCGCGGCGGCGTGGCAGGACAGACCATGGTCGACGTCGAGGCGACTGTCGGCGTACACGTCGCGCATGAGCCGGCGCCAAGCAGAGCTTCGCAGCTGGCTGGGGGTCAGCAGGCCCTCGTCGAGCGCCAGGCTGCCTCGGAACACCTGCCATTGCAGATTGTCAGGCCGGTACGGCGATTTCGGCATCCGGCCAGGTTCGCGGCCGGAACACCGGCGCCGCCACCATGTGGATAACCCTGTGGACAACTGCGCAACGTCGATCGACACAACTTCCGGGAAGTTGTGGTCTCAGCACGTACCTGAGGCAACAATTTCCCGGAAGTTGTGTCGATCAAGCCACACGAGCACGCCGATCACGCGGCTAGGGGCGCGCCGATCACGCGTTACGGGCGCAACTCGGCGACGCAGCACTTCACGCTGCCGCCGCCCTTCTTCAGCTCGGCCAGGTCGACCGGGACCGGCACGTACCCGGCCGTCCGCAGTTTCGCCGCCAGCGCGCTCGCCTCGCTGTTGAGGACGACGTGCCGCCCGTCGCTGACCAGGTTGAGCCCGAACGCGAGCGCGTCGGCCTCGTCGGCGATCACGGCGTCGGGGAAGATCTGGCGCAGGATCCGCTGCGAGGCGTCGGAGAACGCGCCGGGGTAGTACACGATGTTGCCGTCGTCGAGCGCGGCGAGGGCCACGTCAAGGTGGTAGAAGCGCGGATCCACTAGGCGCAGCGAGATCGCCGGCCGTCCCAGCGCCTCCTGCGCCTCGGCGTGCGCCGCGGGTGCGGTCCGGAAGCCGTACCCGGCGAGGATCAGCCCGCCGTGCGCCTCGGGCAGGTAGGCGAAGTCGCCCTCACCCTCGTTGATCTCAGTGGGCTCGACGAACCGCCAGACCGGGGAGGACTGGTAGAACGCCCGGTGCGCCGCCGCCTCGGCGATCCGCTGCGGGTACCGGAACCGGGCACCGTACGCCACGCCGTCGACGGTGAACGCGCCGTTGGCCGCGTACACCATGTCCGGCAGGCCGGTCTCCGCCGGCAGGACATGAACGGTGTGGCCGAGCCGCCCGAGCGTCTCCCGCAGCAGTTGCCACTGCTTGAGGGCAAGATCCGCGTCGACCGGCGTGGACGTGTCCATCCACGGGTTGATCGCGTACTCGACCGCGAAGTGTTCCGGCGGGCACATCAGGTAGATCCGGCCGCGCGCCGTCCGCACTTGAGGGTTCACGATAATTAAGGGTAGGTACGCTGGAGCGACGATAATAGCGACAGTCATTGCGTCACGGGAGCGGTTCGTTGCAGATGGACGCCACAGACCAACAGATCATTGCGTCGTTGGCCAGCGATGCCCGTGCGTCGTACGCCGACATCGGCGCGAAGGTCTCGCTGTCGGCCCCGGCGGTGAAAAGGCGCGTCGATCGGCTCCGCGCGGCCGGCGTCATCAGAGGGTTCACGGCGGTCATCGACCCGGCGGCGGTGGGCTGGACGACGGAGGCGTTCGTCGAGCTGTTCTGCACCGGTCGCACCACACCGGCGCAGCTCGCGGCCATGGCACGCAAGGATCCCGCGGTCGTCGGGGCGTACACCGTGTCCGGGGAGGCAGATGCGCTCGTCCACCTGCGCGCGGCCGACATCGCCCACCTGGAGCAGGCCCTGGAGCGGCTGCGCGCGGAGCCGTTCGTCACGTCCACGCGCAGCATGATCGTGCTGTCCCGCCTGATCGACTCGGTGAGCACCACCGCCACGCCGGCGACCTGACCGGGTCGGCGGTCGCCGCGATCCCGGAGCCGGAGAGTTAGAGGTACATCCCGGTCCGCTCGTTCTCGGCGCTCCGCCCCGCCGGCTTGTCGCCCTCGCCGAAGAATCGCTTACCGCCGAACTCGCCGTGCAGCCGGTCGTCCAGTTCGTCGGCCAGCCCGGTCATCACCTGGACGGCGAGCATCAGGTGGGTGGGCTGGAAGTCGCGGCCGAACACCGGTACGGACGCCCAGACGGTGTCGTTGGTGCAGTACAGCCGGCCGATCGGCATCCGGTTGGTCAGCTCGGAGAGCTTGACGTAGAGCCGTTCGCTCGGCTCGACCGCGGTGAGGACGGGCGAGAACACGTCGATCAGCGGCGGGTTGTCGCGTACCCGCACGAACACCATCGCCGAGCCGGCCCGGATACCGATGTCGCCGTCCGGGTCGACCGACAGCGCGTCCGGCGTGGTCTTGAGCAGTGAGGCGACCACGGCGGCGACCTGGTCGGCGAGCGGCAGCTCGATCATGTCGTCACCGAGACGGGACAGGGCACGCTCGGTCGCGTCCTCGTCGCTCTCGCCGGCGCCGGCGCCGGCGGCCAGCAGCCGGGCGGCACCCAGTGCACCGATGTTGACCGCCTCGCCGGCGGCGTCGCTGGCCTCGTAGGTGAGGAAGGCCGGGTGCGGCGCCCCGTACACGTCGCGCAGCGTCCGCGACAGGATGACCGCCAGCTGGCTAATCTCGGACGTGGGCAGGCGCAGGCCGAAGAAGCCACCCGATCCGTCGAGCACGCCCGGTGGCGACCAGCCCAGCGCGACGAGGGCTCCGACGGCCGCGCGGTCGAGCCGGTACCCCTCGGGCAGCAGGGCGTTCCCGACCGCCAGCGCGGTCAGCTCACCTGACTCGCCGACCGTGACGCGGACCTCGTACACCGCGTCGCCGGTGCCCGACGCGGTCGGGTCGAGGGTCACGTCGAGGACGGTGCCGGGCGCGAGCCGCCGCAGGGCCGCGGCGAGGGTACGCGCGAAGTCCTGCCACGCCTCCCGGACCTTGCCCTTCAGGTCGGCACCGGCCGCGGTGTCGTCCATATCCAGCAGGAGCGCCTCGCTCGGCAGCTGAGCCGCTCCACCGATCGGCTCAGCAGGCCCGTCCGTCGACTCAACGGTCATGGTCGCCTCCATCCCCACAGCCACACCCTATCGAGTGGCTTGACAGGCACGACCATCGCTCATCGTCCGCGGCCGGCGCTCACCCGTGCCGGCTCACCGCCCACCCCTGGGCGGGTCCGTGCTCACCCGGCGACCGGTAGGGCTCACCCGGTGACCGCCAGGGCCCAACCGGCGACCGCTAGGGCCCAACCGGCGACCGGCGAGGTTCCCCGGCACCGGGGTCATCCCACCGGTCACTGCGCGTCATTACCGGTCACTGCACCGCGTCAGGTCACTGCGCCGCGTCGGGCTGCTGCGCCGCCCAACGGGTGGCCAGGTCGCTGATCGCCGCGGCGGACGCGGTGGGGTCGGCCCCACGGCCGACGGCGAGCCCCAGCAGGTACGCCGAGACCGGCGCGGCCGGCCGGAGAACGCCGTGCGCGACGTCCCGGGCCAGGTCGAGGACCAGCTTGTGCTCGTCGGGGTGGGCCGGCGTCAGGTCCAGCGCGGCGCGTACCTGCGAGATCCAGTCGTCCAGTTGGCTCATGCCCACTCCTCGGCGCGTCGGTAGTCGTCGTCGGTGTCGCAGTCGTACCACGGCGGCGGTCCGCCGATCTCACGTCGGCCGACGCCGTCGGGGCGCAGCCCGGCCGCCAGGGCCCGCATCGACTGCCCGGCCGGCGGCCCCAACTCCGCGAGCCGGCGCCGGAGGGCCGCGAGCCGCCAGACCCCACACAGCCACTGCGGGTGGCCGTCGGCGTCGACGAGGACCGCGCCGTCCCGGCCGCCCGGCCCGCCTTCCCGGTCGCCCGTTTCAACGGTCCGGTCGCCCGATTCAACGGTCCGGTCGCCCGATTCAACGGTCCGGTCGCCCGGCCCACCGTCGCGCCGGGCGATGGTCGCCGCTGCCCGGCGCAGCGCCCTGATGTCGGCGGCCGTGAGGAACGGCAGGTCGGCGGCGAGTACCGCGACGAGCCCGACCTCATCCGACGACGCGTCGAGCGCTGCCAGACCCGCGGCCAGACCCGCCACCGGGCCGCCACCGGGCGGGTGCTCCCGCACCTGGACGACGTCCGTGTCCAACTCCGGCCGGTCCGGGCCGACCACGATGCGGGGCGACGCGTCGCCGACCGCGTCGAGTACGCGGAGCAGCATCGACCGTCCGCCGACCGGCAGCGCCGGCTTGTCCCGCCCGCCCAGCCTGCGGCCACCGCCGCCGGCCAGCACAATCGCCGCGTACCCCGCCGTCACCGGTCCAGTCTGCCCGTCCGTTCGGCACGAGGGCGTACCGGTGTGCGCAGAATGGACGGATGGCACGCCGAAACGTCAGGCACCCGGTGACCCGCATCGACCTCGCGAGCACCAATCCCACGGTCCGTCGCGCCCCCGACCACGTGGCGGCGGAGGAGCCGCTGGAGATCCGGGTGGGGCCGGCCGGGCCGGCCAAGCGCAGCCCGCTCGCGGTCACCATGCGCACCCCCGGCGACGATCTCGACCTGGCGATCGGGTTCCTGCTCACCGAGGGCATCATCGGCAGCGCGGAGGACGTGTACACGGCGCAGTTGTGCGCCGGCGACGACGCGCCGAACACGTACAACGTCGTCGACGTCGTCCTGTCGCCGGGCGTGGACCCACCGGCGACCGACCCGACGCGAAACTTCTACACCACCTCCTCATGCGGCATCTGCGGCAAGGCCAGCATCGACGCGGTCCGCACCCGGTCCCGGTTCGACGTGGCGGCCGACCCGACCGTCGTACCGGCCGCTCTGCTCGCCGAACTGCCGGACCGGCTGCGCGCCGGTCAGGTCGGGTTCGAGCGCACCGGCGGCCTGCACGCGGCGGGCCTGTTCACCGCCGACGGTGGCCTGGTGTGCCTGCGCGAGGACGTGGGCCGGCACAACGCGGTGGACAAGGTCGTCGGGTGGGCGGTCCGCCAGGGACAGCTGCCGCTGGCCGGGCACGTACTCCTGGTCAGCGGCCGGGCCAGCTTCGAGCTGACCCAGAAGGCCACCATGGCCGGTATACCGGTGCTCGCCGCCGTCTCCGCGCCGAGCACGCTCGCCATCGACCTGGCGACGGAGGCCGGCCTCGGACTGGTCGGCTTCCTGCGTGGCACGCACATGAACGTGTACGCGGGAGCCCAGCGGATCAGCGTCGACTGACGGGTCAGCCGGTCGGCGCCGGCCGTCCCCGGTGTCGCCGGTGACGCCGGGGCACCGGTTGCTCGTCGTCGAACACCGACGGCGGCAGTCCCCGGTCGAGCGCCTCGGCGAGCAGGAGCGCGAGCTGGTACGCCGGGTTGGCCGCCAGCGCGCGCTGCACCGCGACCAGGGCCAGCGCACCGTTGCCGGATCTCCAGGCGGCGTACCCGAGCAGGGTCGCCGGGGCCGGGACCAGGTCGGCCCGCGCCCGGCGGGTGACGTCGCGCCACAGGTCGAGGTGCGCGCGGAGCCTGCTGCCCGCCGCGGTGACCCGCGCCCAGCACAGGTCGCGCACCTCGACGCGGACCAGCAGCAGGGTCAGCCGGGCCACCTCGTCGTCGGTGAGGCGACCGCCGTCGGCGTAGCGGCGGACCGCCACGGCGAGGGCACGCACCCCGGCCCGGCGCCGGCTGCCGCCCGGGCCGGCATCCGCGCCCACACCGTCGGGATCGGTCTCCGCACCACCGGCGGGCCGGCCCTGCTCGTCGCCGACCCCGCCCTCCTCGGGGGCGACGTCCTGCTCACCGACGCTGACGGCCAGGTCCCGGGCGGCACGCTCGGTCGCCGCGTCCACGGCGTCGCGTTCGGCGCCTTCGACTGGGGCCAGGAGCTGTTCCAGCGCGGCCCGGTCGGGTAGCGCGACCTGGCCGGAGTAGGTCGCCGCGGCGGCCACCTCGGTGGCGGCGATGTCGTACGGCGTGCCCTCGGCCGGGCAACACCGCACCGACTCGCACAGATAGGACCAGTAACGACCCTGGTGGGCGCGCAGGATCTCGGCGACGCGCAGCCCGTAGCGGTGCAGCGCGTCGCGCAGCGGGAGCACCGTGCGGGTGACGGACGGGCCCTCCCCGTACCCGATGACGAGGGCCACGTCGACGCGTTGCACGGCGAGCACGTCGCCGAGCTGGTCGGCGAGGGCGAGCGCCCGGTCGGGTGGCGCGTCGGGCGGGGGCAGGTCGGCGCGGGCGGTGAAGACCACGCGGGTGCCGGCCAGGCCGACGACCACCACGCTGGCGGCGGGGTGGAAGCCGAGCAGGTACGGCACGGCGGCCAGCAGGTCAGCCGGTGTGTGCAGGGTGATGCGGGGCGTCGGGAAGCTCATGACCGTCGAGCCTGGCCCCGGCGTGCCCACGATCAACAGGAGAAGTTCCCGCCTGTGGACAACGAGATTCTGCCTGTGGACAACCGAGAAACCACCGGTACGGGCAGACCCGCCAACCCCCCGCCGGCAACCACCGATGCCGTCCCCGGCCACCAGCGATGCCGGCACCGTCGGCGGCCATCAGCAATGCCGCCACCGTCCGCGGCCACCAGCGATGCCGGCGCCGTCAGTACCGGAACCGGACTCCGTGCACCTCGACGCCGTCGCGCCACTGACCGTTACGCCGGCTCAGGTCGAGCGCGAGCGTGACCGTGGCCGCGGCGTCGAACCCGGCCCGGTGCAGGCACCGGATCGCGTCCAGGTTGCGCAGCGCCGGGGAGATCGTCAGTTCCCGCATGCCGCGACGGCGGGCCTGCTCGGCGACGTACTCGAGGAGGGCCCGCCCGATGCCCCGACCACGCCGCTCAGCGGTGACCACGATCGGGTCGACCAGGCCCGCCCTGCCCTGCAGGATCAGGCCGACCAGACCGACCACGCCCGCGTCGGCGTGCTGGGCGACCCAGATGCCGGACAGGTCGAGCCGGGTCAGGTACTCCTCGAAGCCGGCGCCCCCGGACGCGTCGGCCGGCGCCGCGACCCCCAGCTCCCCCATGACCGGCGACGTCGCGGAGGGGACCGGCGGCGCGCCCGGATAGAGCCGGCGGTGCTCGGACGTCAACTCGGCCCACAGGCGCCGGCACGCACTGTGGTCGGTCGGCCGGTAACCCCGGATCACCACCGTGGCTGCTTCTCGCGTGGAGAGAAGAGTCTGCGTCATGCGCTCATAGTGACCCCGTGACCGGGCCCGTGACACCGTTTCCGGCAAGCCCGTGACACCGTTTCCGGCAAGGAGGTACCCGCGTTCCGGCCCAGAGGTACCTGGGCATGCGCGATCCCGGAGGCCACCCGCCACCCCGACCGGGTACCGACAGTTGGTTCAAACGGGCACGTACCCGACAAGCAGCATCACCCGGTTCGGCCCTCACCGAGAAGGCGCCCCAGCTGGCTCAGCAGGTCATCGAGGCGGTCGATGATCCCGCCGATACCCGGAGCCGGCGGAGTGACCGGAGGCGAGCCGCCGGGTGTACCGGGCTGCTGCGACGCACCCGGACGCCCCGGCCTCCCGGTCCACCCCGGCTGCGGCGCCGGTCCGGGCCGCGACGCGGCCGGAGGCCGCGACTCCCGGTCCTGTTCCGAACCGCCGCTGCCCGGTGCGACCGGCTGCGGCGCCCGCCTCCATGGAGAGGTACCGGCGGCGCCGACCGGGGCCGATCCGTCGCGCGGCGCCGGCCTGGGCGGTACCGTCACCACGTCGGTGGACGGTGCCACGTCGCCCGCCACCTCCGGCGTCACCACGGGTTCCGGGGTCGCCGGCGGCGTGGTGGACACCGGGCCGGACGCCGCCGCGTCGGCCTCCACCGGGGACGCCGGGGGCGCCGTCACGTCGGGCCGCCGGGGCACCACGACGGGCGGCCCCTGCGGCTCGTCCGCCAGGATCGGCGCGCGCGGCGTGGCGGTGGTGGTCAGCGTCGCCGACCCGGCCAGTACGGCGGCGAACACCGGTACGGAGGCGAGCGTCACCAGAATCGAGACGACGACAGGGTACGGGCGGACGACACGCGGGAAGCGGTGCCGCATGCGATGCCGGGCGACCGGGCGTGGCTCGGAGGGTGACACGCGACGACTCCTTCCGGTCCTAGGTGCTCACCTCGGTGTCCGGGCAGCGGTCACCCGGACGGCCGAGACAGGGCGTGCCCCGGGCGGCCGGCACCCGTACGTCCCACAGTGGGCGCGCCACCCGCGACTTGATAACCACTGTGCCCACTTTCCGACCATGGGGAAGCGCACTGTTTGTCCGACTCGCGATCATGGACTGGTAAAGATCAGCCATCCGGGCTGTGGCGATGGTCACGGGTTCTGCCATGCTGAAGTCGACGACACCGATCGACACCCGCATACCCTGCGAACAAGATCGGGGTTGTCGCTCCCGGACGCTGGGGAAACGGAGGTACCGCCCGCGTCCGAAGCTGCGCACGGCCCCGACCGGGCCGGCCGCGCCAGCTCGCAATCCGCTGGTCGGCGGGGCACCCCCGTTGCCGACGCGAGACACGACAGGGAGACACGGATGGCCAAGGGCGACGGAGCCCCGGCTCGAACCCGGACCGCACGCAGGGCGAAACCCGCGCCGGCACCGGAGTTCGTGCAGCTGCTCACCCCGGAGGGGGAGCGGGTCGATCACCCGACCTACACGGTTGACTTCACCGACGAGGAGTACCGCGGCCTCTACCGCGACCTCGTCACCGTCCGGCGGCTCGACGCCGAGGCGACGGCCCTGCAACGGCAGGGAGAGCTGGGCCTGTGGGCCAGCCTGCTGGGCCAGGAGGCGGCGCAGGTCGGCTCCGGCCGGGCGCTGCTGCCGCAGGACATGGTCTTCCCGACCTACCGTGAGCACGGGGTGCTCTACTGCCGGGGCATCGACCCGATCATGCCGCTGAGCCTGTTCCGCGGCGTCGACCAGGGTGGCTGGGACCCCAACGAGTTCAAGTTCAACATGTACACGATCGTCATCGGCGCGCAGACGCTGCACGCGACCGGGTACGCCATGGGCGTGGCCAAGGACGGCAAGGTCGGCGGCCCGGACGGCGAGGCGGTCATCGCCTACTTCGGTGACGGCGCGACCAGCCAGGGCGACGTGAACGAGGCGTTCGTCTGGTCGAGCGTGTTCAACGCCCCCATCGTGTTCTTCTGCCAGAACAACCAGTACGCGATCTCCGAGCCGCTGGAGCGCCAGACCCGGGTGCCGCTGTACCAGCGGGCCGCCGGGTTCGGTTTCCCCGGTATCCGGGTCGACGGCAACGACGTGCTCGCCGTGTACGCGGTGACCCGCGACGCGCTCGACCACGCCCGCCAGGGCCAGGGCCCGATGCTGATCGAGGCGTACACCTACCGCATGGGTGCGCACACCACCTCCGACGACCCGACCCGGTACCGCATCGCCAGCGAGGTCGAGGCGTGGCAGGCCAAGGACCCGATCAAGCGGGTCCGCGCCTTCCTGGAGAAGCAGGGGCTCGCCGACGCCGCGTTCTTCGACGAGGTCGACGAGTCGGCCCGGCAGATAGCGGTGCACCTGCGCGAACGGGTACTGGACATGCCCAACCCGGACCCGGTTTCGCTGTTCGACCACGTCTACGCCGACGGCTCCCCACTGCTGGACGAGCAGCGCGAGCAGTTCTCGGCCTACCTGGCTTCCTTCGAGGGGGGTGCACACTGATGACCGAGACCCTGACCCTCGGCAAGGCGCTCAACAACGGCCTGCGGCGCGCCCTCGAGTCCAACGACAAGGTGCTCATCATGGGCGAGGACGTCGGCAAGCTCGGCGGCGTCTTCCGCATCACCGACGGCCTGCAGAAGGACTTCGGCGACGAGCGCGTCATCGACACCCCGCTGGCCGAGTCGGGCATCATCGGCACCGCCGTGGGCCTGGCCATCCGCGGGTACCGGCCGGTCTGCGAGATCCAGTTCGACGGCTTCGTGTACCCGGCGTACGACCAGATCGTGTCCCAGGTGGCCAAGCTGCACTACCGGTCGCGGGGCAAGGTACGGATGCCGATCGTCATCCGGATCCCGTTCGGTGGCGGTATCGGCGCGGTCGAGCACCACTCCGAGTCCCCGGAGGCGTACTTCGCGCACACCGCCGGGCTCAAGGTCGTCTCGTGCGCCAACCCGAACGACGCGTACTGGATGATCCAGCAGGCCATCGCCTCCGACGACCCGGTCGTCTTCCTGGAGCCCAAGCGGCGGTACTGGGAGAAGGGCGAGGTCGACCCGGCCGGCGAGCCCTACCCGCTGCACGCGTCGCGGGTGGTGCGCCCCGGCACCGACTGCACCGTGGTCGCGTACGGGCCGATGGTGCGCACCGCACTGGACGCCGCGACCGCGGTGGAGGGCGAGCGCTCCCTCGAGGTGATCAACCTGCGCACGCTGTCGCCGCTGGACCTCGGGCCGGTCTACGAGTCGGTCCGCAAGACCGGCCGGCTGGTCGTCGTCCACGAGGCGCCGTCCAACCTGGGCCTCGGCGCCGAGGTGGCCGCCCGCGTGACCGAGCGCTGCTTCTACTCGCTGGAGGCCCCCGTGCTGCGGGTCACCGGTTTCGACACGCCGTACCCGGCCGCCCGGGTCGAGGAGGAGTACCTGCCCGACCTGGACCGGGTACTCGACGGCGTCGACCGGACGTTCGGGTGGTGACGCCGGTGACGCGGATCAAGGAGTTCCCGCTGCCCGACCTGGGCGAGGGCCTCACCGAGGGTGAGATCCTCAAGTGGCTGGTCGGCGTCGGCGACATGATCGAGCTCAACCAGCCGATCGTGGAGGTGGAGACGGCCAAGGCCGCGGTGGAGATCCCGGCGAAGTGGGCCGGCCGGGTCAGCGCCATCTTCCACCCGGAGGGCCAGACGGTCGAGGTCGGCACCCCGATCATCGCGATCGACACCGACCCGACTGCCGGCCCGCTGGAACACCCGGGCCCGGTGAACGGGTCGGCCGGGTCGGCCACGGCCACGCCGTCGGCGGCGTCGCTGGCGGCGGTCGAGATCGCCCCGGCCGAAGGCGCCGTGGAGCCCGGTTTGATCGGCGGACCGGCACCCGGCGGGCGTACCGCGGTGCTCGTCGGGTACGGGCCGAAGAACACGGTCGCCCAGCGGCGCCCGCGGTCGACCACCGCGGGTGCGGCCGCACCGGCAACGACATCCGCGCCGGCAACCACGTCCGCGCCGGTGGTCGAGCCGCCCGTACGGGAACGGGAGCAGCCCCCGGCAGCACTGCACCGGCCGCTGGCCAAGCCGCCGGTCCGCAAGCTCGCCAAGGATCTCGGCGTCGACCTGTCCACGCTGACCGGGACCGGGCCGAACGGCTCGATCACCCGGGAGGACGTGCACCAGGCGGTCCGGCGGCCGGCCGCGACGGCGGCGCCGCTCCCGGCCGCGGCGAGTTTCGGCCCCGACCGCGAGCAGCGCATCCCGGTCAAGGGGGTACGCAAGCTGACCGCCGAGAACATGGTGGCGAGCGCGTTCACCGCGCCGCACGTCACCGAGTTCCTCACGGTCGACGTGACCCGCGCGATGAAGGCCCTCGACCGGCTGCGCGCGATGCCCGACTGGCGGGACGTACGGGTCTCGCCGCTGCTGCTGGTGGCGAAGGCCGTCCTGGTCGCACTCAAGCGGTACCCGATGGTCAACTCCACCTGGGCAGGTGAGGAGATCGTCGTCAAGGAGTACGTGAACCTGGGTATCGCGGCGGCGACCGAGCGCGGGCTGATCGTGCCCAACATCAAGGACGCCGGCAGGCTGACCCTGCGCGAGCTGGCCGACGCGATGACGGCCCTGGTCGGCACCGCCAAGGAGGGTCGCACCTCGCCGGCCGACATGGCCGGTGGCACGTTCACGATCACCAACGTGGGCGTGTTCGGCGTGGACACCGGGACGCCGATCCTGCCGCCGGGTGAGTCCGCGATCCTGGCCTTCGGCGCCGTGCGTGAGCTGCCGTGGGTACACAAGGGCAAGGTCAAGCCGCGGCAGGTGACCACGCTGGGTCTGTCGTTCGACCATCGGATCATCGACGGCGAGCTGGGTTCGAAGTTCCTCCGCGACGTCGGCGCCTTCCTCGCCGATCCGGAGGCGGCCCTGCTCGCCTGGGGCTGAGCGCCCGTCCGGGGAAGACGAACCCCGACGCAGCGGCCCCCGTACCCGGCTTCACGGCCGGGTACGGGGGCCGTTTCCGTGCCCGGACCACGATGGCCGTTTTCGTCCCGGACCTCCGTGGTCGGCGCGCCGGATGACCATTATCGACGTGCCGTCCCTGTTGCGGCGTTATGCCCGGATCCCCTTCAGCAACCCAAGAGCACCTACCCGATAACCTTCGAATCGTTTGTCAGTGCGCGAGATCACCTAATAATCGTTGGCACCCACGCATGGCGGTGCGCTCTACTGGAGGTACACCGAGCTGTACGACCTGGAGTGAGACCATGAGCACCGTGATGGACCGGTACCGCGCCCGGCGGGACGCCGCCCGTCGCCGCCAGGCGATCGAGCGCGCCCTCTACGCGGTCCCGTCGCGCGCCCTTCGCGCCGAACTGATGGACATCGCGAACCGCTGACCTTCCTTCCCTCCTAACCGCCGCCGACCCGTCGGGACCGCTCCCGGCGGGTCGGCGGCGTTTTCGGGCACGTCGGTGATGCCGTCATCCGGCTCTGGCGTGTGCCAGGTAGGTTGGGGCTGCCACCCCCACGGGCCGATGCCTGTGCATCGTCGAGCCGGTGCGTCCGGCGGGGTGGCCAGGTACGCGATGAGGAGGCACGCATGTCGCACGACGCGAACCCGCCTGGCCACGAGCCGGCGGAGGGCTATGCGGGTGCGGGCTCACCGTGGGCAGCCCCGCCCGATGCTGACGAGCCCGTAGCCGCCGAGGGGGCCGGCGCGGCGCGCGCCCGGGCCTCGGTACCGCAGGCCAGGGGAAGCGCGTCGGTGCAGCCACCCTCCGCACCGCACCCCGTACCCGGCGAGTCCGAAGCCTGGCAGGGACAGCCGGACGAGCAGGTCAGCCGGCCGGGGCCGTTCCCACCGGCCGGGCCGCCGCCGCAGGGGTACATGCCGCCCGCCTCGGGCACCGCGTCCGTGCCGCCGCGCGCCGCCGGCGCGGCGCAGGTGTACGGCTCGCCGCCGCCCGGCCAGCCACCGGCATTCGGCGCGACCCCACCCGGCCAGGCCCAGGTGTACGGCTCGCCGGCACCCGCCCAGGCACCGGTCTCGCCACCGGCCGGTCAGGCACCGGTCTCGCCACCGGCCGGGTACGCCCCGCCGCCGGCACCGCCCGGTAGCTTCCCCGCCTACCCGCCGGCCCAGGAGTACGGGCAGGCCACCCAGGCCTTCAACCCCGGCCAGGACTACGGCCAGCCGAACCAGCCCTTCAACCCCGCCGGGCAGGACTACGGCCAGCCGAACCAGCCCTTCAGCCCACCCGCCCCACCGGCCCAGGAGTACGGACAGGCCACCCAGGCCTTCAACCCCGGCCAGGACTACGGCCAGCCGAACCAGCCCTTCAGCCCACCCGCCCCACCGGCCCAGGAGTACGGACAGGCCACCCAGGCCTTCAACCCCGGCCAGGACTACGGCCAGCCGAACCAGCCCTTCAACCCCGCCGGGCAGGACTACGGCCAGCCGAACCAGCCCTTCAGCCCACCCGCCCCACCGGCCCAGGAGTACGGACAGGCCACCCAGGCCTTCAACCCCGCTGGACAGGGCTACGGCCAGCCGAGCGGCGGCTACCCGATGCCGGGACAGGCCGGTTACCCGGTACCGCCGTTCCAGGGACAGCGGGAGGCCCCGCCCAACGTCTACGGCACGCCGAGCGCCCCGCCTGCCCAGGGGTACGGGCCGCAGACCTACGGCACCTACGGCGAGACGCCGGACGGACCGCAGGATCCGAACGCCCCGGGTGGGAAGAACAAGCGGCTGCTCCTCATCCTCGCGCTGGTCGCGGTGGTCGTCGTGATCGCCGCGGTGGCCACGGCGATCACGGTGACGATGCGGGGGTCGAGCGCCGACTTCGCGGTCAACGACTGCGTGAAGCAGAGTGGCAGCAAGGCCGTGAAGGCCACCTGCTCCGAGAGCGGTGCCTACCGGGTCGTCAACAAGGTCGAGCAGCAGTCCAAGTGCCCCGACGCCAACCAGCCGTACGTGGTCGTGTCCAAGGACGGCAAGGACGAGGTGCTCTGCCTGCGTCCGGCTGACCAGAAGTAGCGCCCAGGAGACGACACGGCGGAGCCCCCGGGACCGGTCCCGGGGGCTCCGCCGTTCAGTGACCGGCCGTCCCGGTCAGAGGGTCACGAGCAGTTCGGTGAGGCGCCAGGTTCCCGGGTCGGGGACCCGCCGGGCGCCGTCCGCGGCGAGCGCCAGCCGGGGAAAGCGACGCAGTAGTACGGTGAGTGCGACCTCGGTCTGTACCCGCGCCAGCGCCGCGCCGAGGCAGAAGTGCGGCCCGTGGCCGTACCCCAGGTGCGCCTTCCGGTCCTCTGGGCGGCGGACGTCGAGTCGATCCGGGTCGGTGAACACGCGGGGGTCCCGGTTGGCGGAGGCGAGCGCGGCAGTGACCGGCTCGCCCTTGCCGATCGGTACGCCGACGATCTCGACGTCCTCGTGGGCGAAGCGCGGCACGCTCAGTAGTTGCGGGCCGCACCAGCGGGTCAGCTCCTCGACGGCGCCCGGCATGAGACCTGCGTCGGCACGCAGCGCCGCGAGCTGGTCGGGGTGTCCGAGCAGAGCCTCGACCGCGTTGGCGATGAGGTTCGCCGGGGTCTGTCCGGCGAGGACGAGATGCCAGACCAGCGTGACCAGCTCGTCCTCGCTGAGCCGGTCCTCGTCCTCGGCGTGGATGCCGATCAGCTCGGACAGCAGGTCTGGCCCGGGCCGGCCGGTGCGATCGGCGATCGCCGCCACCGCGTCGCGCATGATGGCGGGGATGGCCTCGGCGAACGCCGCGCCGTGACCGGCGGCGACCGCGGCGCCGTACCCGTGCCAGCTCGCCCGGCTCTCCGGCGGGATACCGACCAGCTCGCAGATGACGTCGATGGGTAGCGGCCGGGCGAGGGTCGCGAGCAGGTCCACCGCGCCCCCGGCGACCTGTTCACCCAGATCGTCGAGCAGGGCGTCGACCAGGGCCGCGATCCGCGGCCGGAACTCAGCGGCGCGCCGGGCGGTGAACGCGGGCGACACCAACCGGCGCAGCCTTGCGTGCGCGGGGCCGTCCATCTCACCCATGGTCCGCATGTACTTCAGGCAGTGCTCGGGCACGTCAGGGCGCAGGTAGCTGGTGGTGTTCAGCGCGAACCGGGAATCGGCGAGCATCGCCTTCGCGTCCTCGTACCGCGTCACCGCCCACATCTCACCGAACCCCGGTGCCACCAGGCGAGCGAGCGGGGCCCGTTCGCGTGCGGCGGCGTACGCGGTGAATGGGTCTCGCAGCACGGCCGGATCGGACAGTTCGATGCGCGGGATCTCCATGCCTCACCCTCGATTCAGATGTTAATACCAGATGTTCATATCATTTGAATGGCGACGGTATCCTACGATCACGGCCACGGCAATGGACGCGACGGCGAGGGGGACGATGGTTCGGCGCAGCAGGGCGGAGATGCAGGAACACAACCGCGCCAGGGTGCTGGCCGCCGCCCGCGACGAATTCACCGAACACGGCTTCCGGGACGCCAAGATCGACCAGATCGCCGAACGGGCCGACCTGACCCGCGGTGCGGTCTACTCCAACTTCCCCAGCAAGCGCGCCCTCTACTTCGCGGTACTGACCCAGGCCGCCGAGGAGGCCGCCGACCCGCCGTACCCTCCGACCGCCGGGACGGCCGGCGCGGCACTGGCGGACTTCGCGCGCGCCTGGATGGCCCGCCTGCCGCTGTCCACCGAGGACCGGCACAGCGCGACCCGCCTGAGCCGCGATCTCATCCCCGAGATCCTGGCCGACGAACGGACCAGTCGTCCGTTCTCGCAGCTGACGAGCCTGAGCGCGATCCTGCTCGGACTGTCGCTGGAGCGGCTGGGGCCGACGAAGGCCGCGACCCGCATGGTCCGGGCGGCCGAGGTCGCCCTGACGACACTGCACGGGGCGAGCCAGCTCGCGGCGGCCGCACCGGGGTTCGGTGAGCCGTTCGCCGTGGTCCGGGCCTGCGAGGGGCTGGCCGATCTCGATCTCGACGATGCGTGGGAACCCTCCCACCTGCCGCACGTCGCCCCCGCGCGCCCCACCGACCAGGCGTGGGCCCCGCCGGCCATGATCGATGCCCTCCGCGCCGAGCCGGCACACCTGGCCCGTGACGGCGTCGTCGCGATCCTCGGCCTGCACCGCGTGGCCGCCATCGAGGAGGCGCGCCGTGCCGCGCCACCCACCGCGGAGGTGACCGCGGTCCTCGTTACCGGCAACCCCGGCGAGCTGGGACCGCTGGCCCGCCTCTCGATCACCGAGCTACGCGGCTGTCTCCGAGCCGCCGTTCCGGCGGCAGCCTGGCCCCGGATCCAGATCGTCCACGATGAATCGGGCGTCCTCGCCGCGGCCGCGGGCGTGCCCGCATGCAGCGACGCCACCGAAAGCGCGGTACGCGTCGAGGGCGGCCGGATCGTTGCCCGCGCCGACGGCTACGGCGCGTGCCACGCGGTCGCCTCGGGGTGACAGCTCTTCTCCCGCACGCCGGTGCGTCCTCTCCCGCGCACCGTGGCGGGCGGGATCAATCACGACCGTCGGGATCAGGTTCCATGAGCAGCCGGGCGTAGTTGGCGAGCGACCGCTGGTACCGGGGAAGGTGCGGTGCGAGCGCGCCCAGCGCGAGCGAGACGGCCTCCCGGTCGCGCCCCACGTCGACCAGCGCCAGCGCGAGGAAGGCCCGTACCGCGTCGTCGAGGTGGTCGGAGCCGGCGCCCAGCTCGGCCGTCAGCAGCGCGACGCTCTCCTCGGCCCGGCCCAGGTTGCGCAGCGAGCTGGCCATCTGGATCACCGCGCGGCGCCGGCGCTCGCCGGTCAGGCCGCGGTCGAGGGCTTCCCGGTACAGCGGGATGGCGCGGTCGGAGTGGCCGGTCGAGTCGAACGCGGCGGCCCGTTCGAAGGGCCCGACCGCGCTGCCCGAGGGCAGCTCGGCGACCAGTGCGTCGATCAGCGCGCGGAAGTCCGCCTCGTCGTGCCGGTCGATCGACGCCCAGGCGTCGGCCAGCCGCTGTTCCCAGTCCGCGTCGATCATGGCAGCAGCCTCGCACACGTCCGCCGCCGTGACCGCCCTTTTCGATCTCCACTTTTTCCGATCTTGGAAACGTGGGCACCAATATTGGTGCCAAAGTTTCCAAGATCCACCAGATTCGATCACACACACGAAAGGTCCCGGACTTGTAGCCGGGACCTTTCAGACATATCGGGTCAGAGGTCGAACTCACCGCGCTTGAAGCCGTCGACCGCCGCTTCCCACTCCGCCACCGTGAACCGCAGCACCGGACCACCGGGAACCTTGTCGTCGCCAACCTCGATCATGCCGTCGGATGCCCGGCGGACGATCATGCAGTCACTGCCGTTGCCCGAGCGACTGGGCTTCCGCCAGTTCTCGTCGAGGGGCATGCTCGCCGCCTCCTTGTCTACTTGTCACCGCAGCGCCTTCGCCGCCTCCTCGATCAGCCGGATCGACTCGTCGGGATGCAGCCCTGCGGCTCGCAGGCCGTTGAAGTGCAGCGTATACGGCCGCGCCGCGTCCCCCTCAAGGAACTGATCTCCGGTCGCGCCCTCGATGTACACCACGTCCGGGTCGTCCTCGAAGCTGAGAATCGTAAAGGCCCCGAGCATCCCGGCGTGACCACCAGCCGCGAACGGCAATACCTGGATCGTCACGTTCGACAACTGTGCCGCCTCGATCAACCGCTCCAGTTGAGGCCGCATGACGGCCGGGCCACCGACCACTCGTCGGACGACAGCCTCATCGAGGATTGCCCAGAAGCGCAACCCGGCCGCGAGGCGACCTTGGCGCTCCATCCGAACCTGAACGCGGCGGTCCAGTTGTACTGTCGGCAGATCGGGCCGCGCGGCACGGATGACCGCCCGAGCGTAGTCCTCGGTCTGCAGCAGACCGGGTACCACGAGCGCGGCATGGGTCAGCACTTCCGCAGCGCTGTCCTCGAAGCCGATGAAGGTGGCGTACCCGCTGTCGATCACGCTGGCATACGTACTCCACCAACTGCGCGTCCGGCCTTCCCTGGCCATCTGCTCCAGGTCGACGCGGATCGGGTCGTCGGGCTTCACGCTGTAGAGGTCGAGCAGTTCCCGGACCGTCTTTGCCCGGATACCGCCGCGTCCCAGTTCGAACCGACTGATGGTCTGGGCGGTCACCTCCAGGTGCGCCGCTGCCTCGTCGCGCGTCTTCCCGGCCGCCTCACGGATTTCGCGAAGCCGCATGCCCAGCCGTCGCCGCTTGACGGTCGACCCGTCCGCCATGCCCGTCCCCCTCGCTCGCCCGATGGCGCGGCCATTTTCCGCCACCGAACCGGTTTGCACAACGGTTAGCAATGTCCACGCCAACCAATTGCGCGCACAGTTTTTGCGTGGCAACCTGTGCGTGCCCGAACGAGGCGCAGCGAACAAGACTGATCCGTCTTCGGAGACGGACACGTCCGCTCACCCCGGTCAGGGCCCAGAACGGGAGCGTGACGGCCGCCAGAGGCGGGGCACGCAGGCCGAAACCGTCGCCCCGGCGGCGCTGGCCGTCACGCTCCCCCGCCAGCACGAGAACCCAGCACGAGAACCCAGCACGAGGACCCGGCACGAGGACTGAGGAGGTCCGTCCGTGTGGTCACGGTGGAAAGGACGCCGAGCGAGGCGACAGATCGAGGCACCGGCTCCCGCGCCCGCGCCGACCCAGACCCCGGTCGAGCGTCCGGCCTGGGCGGACGCGGCGACCGCGCAGTACGACACCGTCGATCCGGTACGGCCGTACGTGAAGCCGTACGTGATCCGGGAGTGCGACGGGTGAGCGGCGACGACGCGGCTACGGCCGCGCGGCGTACCGCCGAGGTACACGTACGCGACCGCTCCGGGTTGTGCCGAGGATGCCTGGAGCTGTGGGGACACCTGACGCCGTACCCGTGCACCGTCGCGGTGTGGGCGGCGTATCTCCTGGCCGGGAGGTCGCCATGCTGACCGGTCACCGTCCCCGGCGCCCGGACTGGCACTGCGCGGCCTGCCGGGAGGAGTGGCCGTGCCTCGGTGCCCGCGCCGAACTCCTCACCGAGTACGCCGACGCCCGGGCCAGCCTGGCCATGTACCTCACCGCCCAGCTGACGGACGCGGTCATCGACCTGGGGCGCCCGCTCGACGTCGACCTGTACGACCGCTTCCTGAGTTGGATACGGCCACGCGAGCCCCGGCCATCGTGGCTCACCCCGTCGCGGAGCACCGTCCACAACCGGTTCGACCTCGTCCGCCGGGCCTGGGCGGTCCTGTGCGAACACGTACCCGACCCGGGCACGGCCCGCTGTGCCGCGTGCGGCGCCGACCGCTGCCCGCGCCGCGCCACCGCGATCAGGATCCTGTACTCCCGCTACAGCTCCCTGCCCGGTCGGCGCCCGTGCCCGGCGGCCGACGTACCGCGTCGCGGCACGCAAGGCAGACTGGGCGGCATGACCGAGCACCTCCGCACCCCTCGCGTACGCGCCCCCGAGCTACGTGGCCGCGCCTGGCTGAACACCGGCGGCACCACGTTGACCCTGGCCGACCTGCGCGGAAAGCTGGTCCTGCTCGATTTCTGGACATTTTGCTGCATCAATTGTCTCCATGTCCTTGACGAGCTGCGTCCGGTCGAGGAGAAGTACGCCGACGTGCTCGTCACCATCGGTGTGCACTCGCCGAAGTTCGAGCACGAGAAGGACCCGGCGGCCCTCGCCGCCGCCGTCGAGCGGTACGGCGTGGCCCACCCGGTCCTCGACGACCCGACGCTGCGGATGTGGCAGGAGTACGCGGCGAAGGCCTGGCCGACGCTGACCCTGATCGACCCGGAGGGGTACGTCGTCGGATCGATGGCCGGCGAGGGGCACGCCGAGGGGCTGTCGCGGCTGCTGGACGAGCTGATCGCCGAGCACGGGGCGAAGGGGACGCTGCGCCGGGGCGGAGCTTTCACCGTACCCACCGATGAACCACCCACGGCGCTGCGCTTCCCCGGCAAGGCGGCGGTGCTCGACGGCGGGACGCTGCTGGTCGCCGACTCGGCCAACCACTCCCTCGTGGAGCTGGCGGCGGACGGGGAGACGGTACTGCGCCGCATCGGCACCGGCACCCGGGGCCGCGCCGACGGCAAGCCGACCGTCGCGCAGTTCTCCGAGCCCGGCGGCGTGTGCGTGCTGCCCCCACGGGTGGCCGAGCTGGCCGGCTACGACGTCGTCGTGGCCGACACCGTCAACCACCTGCTGCGCGGGGTACGCCTGGACACCGGCGAGGTGTCGACCGTCGCGGGCAGCGGCCGGCAGTGGCGCGGCACGGTCGACTTCGGTACCCACGACTCCCTCGCGGTCGACCTGTCGTCGCCGTGGGACGTGGCGTACTTCGACGGCAAGGTCGTCATCGCCATGGCCGGCATCCACCAGCTGTGGTGGTTCGACCCGGTGACCCGGACGGCGGGCGGGTACGCCGGTACGACCGTGGAGGCGCTGCGCGACGGGCCGCTGCACGAGGTGTGGATGGCGCAGCCGTCGGGGCTGTCGACGTCGCCGGACGGCACGAAGCTGTGGGTCGCCGACAGCGAGTCGAGCGCGCTGCGCTGGGTGGAAGCCGACGGCGAGAGCGGCGGCGAGCTGCACACGGCGGTCGGGCAGGGGCTGTTCGACTTCGGTCACGTCGACGGTCCGGCGGCCGAGGCGCTGCTGCAGCACCCGCTCGGCGTGCTCGCCCTCGCCGACGGCACCGTCCTGGTCGCCGACACCTACAACGGCGCGGTCCGCCGCTACGACCCGGCCACCGGTCAGGTGACCACGGTGGCGACCGGCCTGGCCGAGCCGAGCGACCTGGTCGCCACGGCCGGAGGCGAGGTGTTCGTGGTCGAGTCGGCCGCGCACCGCCTGGTCCGGATCGCCCCGGACGCGGTCGTCGGCGACGTCGCGGGGGCGCGGCAGCGTACCGAGCGGCCGGTCACCGACCTGGCGCCCGGCGAACTCGTCCTCGACGTGGTGTTCTCACCGGCGCCCGGGCAGAAGCTGGACGACTCGTTCGGGCCGCCGACCCGCCTGGTGGTGTCGGCGTCCCCGCCCGACCTGCTGGTCGAGGGGGTCGGCGAGGGCACCGACCTGCGCCGGCGGCTGGTCATCTCCGACTCCGTACCCGCCGGCGTGCTCCAGGTGGTCGCCCAGGCCGCCACCTGCGACGCCGACGTCGCGCACGCCGCCTGCCACCTGACGCGCCAGGACTGGGGTGTACCGGTGCGGATCGTCGCGGGCGGCGCGACCCGGCTGCCGCTGGTCCTGCGCGGCCTCGACAACGGCTGAGCCCGGGTCAGGCGAGCCGGAACCGGACCCGATCCCCCGGCCTGGCCTGCGCCAGCAGGGGCAGGTCGGCGTCGTCGACTACCCCGACCACCGGGTACCCGCCGGTGGTCGGGTGGTCGGCGAGGAACACCAGCGGCTGGCCGTTCGCCGGCACCTGCACCGCGCCGAGCACGATCCCCTCGCTGGGCAGCTCACCGGCGACCGCGCGGGTCAGACCCCGCCCGGTGAGCCGGGCGCCGACCCGGTTGCTGTTCACATCGATCGTGTACCCGTGCCGGAACAGTTCGGTCGGGTCGGTGAACCAGTCGTCGCGGGGGCCGAGCCGGACCCGCAGCACCAGATCGCCGCGCGGCACGGAGACCGGTACGAAGTCCACCGGGGCAGGGTCCCCGGCCGGCTCGCCGAGCGGCAGCTCGTCGCCGTCGCGCAACGGCCGTGGCCCGAGTCCGGACAGGGTGTCCGTGCTGCGGCTGCCCAGGACCGCCGGTACGTCGACGCCACCGGCGACCGCGAGGTACGAGCGCACCCCGTACCGGGCCGGGCCGACCTCGACGGCGGCGCCCGCGGGCACCGGCACGGCGGCGCCGACCGGGGCCGGCCGGCCGGCGACGGTGAGCGCGGCGTCGGCGCCGGTCAGGGCGACCGTCGTGGCCCGTGCCAGCCGCAACGCGCAGCCGGCGGCGGTGATCTCCAGCCCGGCCGCACCGTCGGGGTTGCCGATGAGCCGGTTGGCCAGGCGCAGCGCCGGAGTGTCCAGGGCACCCGACACCGGCACTCCGAGGTGCGCCCAGCCGGGCCGGCCGAGGTCCTGGATCGTCGTCAGCGGGCCGGCCCGCAGCACGGTGATCACGCCGTGAACCTGACCCGGGCGCCGGGTACGAGCAGGGCCGGAGGCCGGGCGTCCACGTCGAACAGGCGCGCCCCGGTACGCCCGACCAGCAGCCAGCCGCCGGGCGACGCGGTCGGGTAGATCCCGGCGTACGGTCCGGCCAGGCCGACCGAGCCGGCCGGCACACGGGTACGTGGGGTGTCCAGCCGGGGCACCGCCAGCTCCGGCGGCAGCCCGGTCAGGTACGCGAAGCCGGGCGCGAAGCCACTGAACGCCACCCGGAACTCGGTGGCGCACAGCCGGCCGACGACGTCGTCGCCGTCGCAGCCCCAGTGACCGGCGACCGTGGCGAGGTCGGGCCCGTCGAAGGTCACCGGGATCTCGATCAGGCGGTCCGACCGGCGGTAGGTACCGGCAGTCGGAAGCCAGCCGCGCAGGCTCGGCATGAGTGCCGCGGGATCGGGTACGCCGTCAACCAGTACGGTCCGGGCGCCGGGGACGATGTCGCGGGCCGTCAGCTCGCCGCGGTTCCGGCGCCGGACCAGTTCGGCGTGCCAGGCCAGCGGATCGTCCACTTCGATCAACAGCGCGTGGGCACCGACCGACCGCATGTTCACCACAACGAAATCTTGCGTGGTCCAGCTCACGAGGACCAAGTAACCTACGGTACCGTAACCTTTGGGAATGACCACGAAAACCGCTTCCCGACTGCGGCCGGTCGACATCGGCAAGCCACGGATGCGCGGTTGGCTGCACGCGTACGCCGCCGGTGTCGCGGTCGTCTGCGGCCTCGTGCTCTGCTCGCTGGCCGCCACCCGTCCCGGACTGGCACCGTTGATCAGCTGCCTCGTCTACAGCATCACGGTCGTCGCCCTGTTCACCACCAGCGCCCTGTACCACCGGCGGGTGTGGTCCGAACGCGGCTACCAGATCATGCGGCGCCTCGACCACTCGATGATCTTCATCTTCATCGCCGGTACCTACACGCCGTTCTGCGTCCTGCTCCTTCGAGCCAGACTGGCGACGGTCATCCTCGCCGTCGTGTGGGGCGGCGCGGTGGCCGGCGTGGTCATGAAGATGGTGTACCCGAACGCGCGGCGCTGGCTGTCCGCGCCCCTGTATCTCGCGCTCGGCTGGGTCGCCCTCGCCGTGCTCCCCGACATCCTGCGCCAGGGCGGGGTGACCGCACTGGTCCTGCTGATCGCCGGCGGCGCCGCGTACAGCGTCGGCGCGGTCTTCTACGCGCTGCGGCGACCGAACCCGTGGCCGACGGTCTTCGGCCACCACGAGTTCTTCCACGCCTGCACGCTGGTCGCCGCGATCTGCCACCACATCGCGATCTACTTCGCCCTGTACGCCTGACCGTCGCTCGACGCCGGAGCACACAAGATCGTCACAACTTCCGACCTGTTGTGGCCTCCGAGGGGGTCGAGACCACAACTTCCGGAAAGTTGTGACGATCTCGGTCGGTGGCGAGATCCTGGCGTCCGACAGTCGGGCCGGGTGGTCAGTAGCGGCGCTCGGACGACCGCTGCGTCCAGCCGTCGTCCGTGACGACCTCGCCCTGCGGCGGCGTCTGGACGACCCGCTCCCGCTCGACGCGCTGCGCCGGCGGCACCGCGGTCGACGACACCGCGACGACCCGCCGCCGACGGGAGTTCCACACCCACAGTGTGATCAACAGACCGGCGAGGCCGGCCAGCATGAGGACCCAACCGATGACGGTCAGGTCGAAGGGGCCGAGGTTCTGGTCACGGACCCCGAACGCGATGATCGCGCCGACGGCGATGAGGAAGATGCTCCCGCCGATACCCATTGGTAGCCTCCTTTGTCACCGTTTGACCGGCTGTCGTTCGGTGACTGCCACCAGGGATGTACCCAGTACTCACGAACCTCAATCAGGCAGGCTCTGACGATGACCGATCGAACGCTGGTACTGCTCAGACACGCCAAGGCTGCCCACCCGGTGGACGTACCCGATCTACAGCGCGCGCTCAGCTCGCGGGGACAGGCCGACGCCGCGGCCGCCGGCGCATGGCTCGCCGAGCAGCACCTGCTCCCCGAGGTCGTGCTGTGCTCGCCGGCCCGCCGGACCCGCGAGACCTGGCACGGGGTGGCGCCCGCGCTCGGCACCACGGCGACCCACACCACCGTCGGCTACGAACCGGTCCTCTACGACGCGGCCACCGGGCAGGAACTCCTCGACCTGGTCGCCGCCACCGGGCCGGAGGTCAGGACGCTGCTCGTGATCGGGCACAACCCGACCCTGTCAATGCTGGCGTCGCTGCTGGATCCCGGCCCCGACGCCGAGCTGCACACCAGCGGGATCGCCGTGCACCGGGTACCGGGAGTCTGGGGCGAACTCACGGCGGGTGGCGCACCGCGTACGGCGGTGCACACCGCCCGGGCCTGAGCCCTCCCGGCGCTCGGGACGAACCGGCCACGCATGGGCCGACCGGGCCACTCGTCACCGACCGGTACACAAACGAACCGGCCGGTGACGAGCGGACTCGTCACCGGCCGGTTCGGCGGGGAACTGCGTCAGAAAGCTTCCTCGGGCAGGTCCATGATGTCGAGGGTGGTCGATTCGATGATCTTGCGGTCGCTGCCCAGCCGCGGCAGGACCTCGCGGGCGAAGAACCGGGCCGAGGCGACTTTGCCCTCGTAGAAGGCCTTGTCACTGGCCGACACACCGTCGCGGGTGAGCGCGGCCAGCGCCACGGCGGCCTGGCGCTGGAGCAGCCAGGCGACCACCACGTCGCCGAGGGCGAGCAGGACCCGACGGCTGCTCAGGCCGACCTTGTACAGCTCGCGGGCGTCACCACCCTGCGCGGCGCCCAGCCAGCCCATGAAGGTGCCGAGCATGCCCTGCACGTCCTCGAGGGCGGTGGCCAGCGCCGCGCGCTCCTCCTTGAGCTGGCCGTTGCCGGTGTCGGACGCCACGAACTCCTGGATCTCGGCGGCAACCGTCATCAGCGCCTTGCCCTGGTCCCGCACGATCTTGCGGAACACCAGGTCGAGGCTCTGGATCGCGGTCGTCCCCTCGTACAGGGTGTCGATCTTCGAGTCGCGCACGTACTGCTCGAGCGGGTAGTCCTGCAGGAAGCCGGAGCCACCGAAGGTCTGCAGCGACTCGTGACCGAGCAGCTCGTACGCCCGCTCCGAACCGCACCCCTTGACCAGCGGCAGCAGCAGGTCGTTGACCCGCTCCGCCTTCCGCACGCCCTTCTCGTCGCCGGCCGCCTCGGCCAGCCGGGACTTGTCCTGCCACGAGGCGGTGTAGGCGACCAGCGCGCGCAGACCCTCGGCGTACGCCTTCTGCAGCATCAGGCTGCGGCGCACGTCCGGGTGGTGGGTGATGGTCACCCGCGGGGCGGCCTTCGAGTTGTTGATCAGATCGGCGCCCTGGACGCGGTTCTTGGCGTAGTCGAGCGCGTTCAGGTAGCCCGTCGACAGCGTGGCGATCGCCTTCGTGCCGACCATCATCCGGGCGTACTCGATGATCAGGAACATCTGGCGGATGCCGTCGTGCACGTCGCCGAGCAGCCAGCCCTTCGCCGGCACGCCGTGCTCACCGAAGGTCACCTCGCAGGTGTTGGAGACCTTCAGGCCCATCTTGTGCTCGACGTTGGTGACGAAGGCGCCGTTGCGCTCGCCGAGCTCGCCGGTCTCCTCGTCAAAATGGAACTTCGGCACGACGAACAGCGACAGGCCCTTGGTGCCGGGACCGCCGACGCCCTCCACGCCGACCGGGCGGGCCAGCACGTAGTGGACGATGTTGTCGGTCAGGTCGTGCTCACCACTGGTGATGAAGCGCTTGACACCCTCGATGTGCCACGAGCCGTCCGGCTGCGGGATCGCCCGGGTACGACCGGCGCCGACGTCGGAGCCGGCGTCGGGCTCGGTCAGCACCATCGTGGAGCCCCACTGCTTCTCGATGAAGAGCTTGGCCCACCGCTTCTGCTGCTCGGTGCCCTCGCGGTACAGCACGTTCGCGAACGACGGACCCGAGGCGTACATCCAGATCGGAGCGTTGGCGCCGAGCACCAGCTCGGCCAGCGACCACCAGAAGAGGCGCGGCGCGTTGGTGCCACCCAGCTCGGCCGGCAGGTCCAGCCGCCAGAACTCGGAGTCCATGAACGCCTGGTACGACTTCTTGAACGACTCCGGCAGCGGCGCGGTGTGCGTCGCCGGGTCGAAGACGGGCGGGTTGCGGTCGGCGTCGGTGTAGCTGGCGCCGAGATCATCGCGTGCGAGCCGGTCGACCTCCGCGAGGATGCTGCGCGCGGTGTCGACGTCGAGGTCGGCATACGGGCCGGTGCCCAGCACCTTGTCGGCGCCGAAGACCTCGAACAGGTTGAACTCGAGGTCTCGCAGGTTGCTCTTGTAGTGGCTCATCTCGCTGGTCTCTCCCGTGTCGCGCGGCGGCGGGTCGGTCGTGACAATGGTTGCTGGCCGGGGTTACCAGTCAGTAACAGCCACTGTATTACCGAGCAGTAACTTGCGACAAGGCAACTGCGGCGGTGACCGCCATCACAGCATGGATCGGGCATGAGCTGGGAAAACAGAGCTAACCAGTAGCGCGATGCACTCTTGGTCCGAAATGGGGACTAGTTGCAGCAAGATCGCAAGCCACCACGCCGGACAAACCGTCACCCACTTCGCATCCGTCTCGTTGGACGGAGTGACACCCGTCACGGCGAACGCGGGCGCGCTCCACGCCCGCACCTAAGGGGCCCGTCATGCTCGTGAAGTGGATGGACACGCTCGACACGCTGTTGGCGCCGAAGCCGGGGCGCCAGTACACCGGCCGCCACCGCGCCCCGCGGACCGACCGGCCCGCCGCCCACCAGCCGACGGAACCGACTCCGACCAGGTGAGCACCGGGACCCGGGAGCGGCCCACGCCGGAGACCGGTTGCCAGCCCGACACCTGAGGTCGGACGCGGATCCGGCACCCGGGTAAAGGGTCGCGGATCCGATCAGGTGAGCGCCGGCGAGCTGGCGCCGCCGATCTCCCACCGCGGCACCGGGTCGGTGGCGTCGTGCGCGCCCGCGTACTCCATCAGCACCAACGCGATGTCGTCGTCGAGCCGACCCCGCACCCACTCGACGAGTGCGCTCTCCAGCGACGCCAGCCCATCGGCGACCGTACCGTGCCCCAGCAGCCGCCAGGCCCGGCCGGCGGTCGGGAAGAACTCGCCGTCCCGGCGCGCCTCGGCCAGACCGTCGGTGTAGAACAGCAGCCGGTCACCCGGCTCCAGGCGCTCCACCCGGGGTCGGACCACCGGCATGAAGCCCAGCGGCGGTGCGGGTGCCGGCGGGGTCAGCTCGATGACCTCACCGCGGCGCAGCAGCAGCGGCGGCGGGTGGCCGCAGTTGACAATCGTCAGTGTCCCGCCGCGCTCCTCCACGAGCGCGGCGGTCACGAAGTCCTCGTCGCCCACGTTGCGGGCGACGGCCTTGTCCAGGTCGGCGACGACCGCGCGGAGGTCCGCCCGCTCGTACGCGACGTGCCGGTACGATCCGAGGACGATGCTCGCCAGGCGTACCGCGTCCAGCCCCTTGCCGCGTACGTCACCGATGATCATGCGTACCCCGTACGGCGTGTCCACCGCCTCGTACAGGTCGCCACCGATGTCGGCGGCCGCGCTCGCCGAGATGTAGCGCGCGGCGATCGACAGCTGACCGAGTTGCGGGCCGAGCGGCCGTAGCACCGCGCCCTGCGCGGCCGACGCGAGCTTGGACAGCTCGATGAAGCGCTCGGCCTGCCGCTGTCGGTAGACACCCAGGACGGCGGCGACCGCGGTGCCCAGGACGATGAAGATGATGTTGACGAAGCTGGCGACCAGCTTCTCGTTGTCGGCGCCGTTCGGCAGTGCGACCAGGGTGGCGACCGTGGTGGACACCGCGCCCACCGCCAGCACCTGCCGCCAGGACACGAACGCGGCGGCGAGGACCGGCGCAGCCGTCAGCACACCGATATGGCGGGCCTGCGCGCCGCAGAGCAGCTCCATCATGACGACCGACGCGATCAGCGCGAAGGCCGCGCCGAGCCCGACGCGGCTAACGGAGACCATCTCGCGGTTGGTCAGGCGCCCGCCCGACGCACGCGGCTTTCTCGCCACGGCCATCAGCATGCCATCCGCGGACCGCGCGACCGATCAAACATTCGGCCGAAGTAACGACTGGCGCGAGGGAGAGTAATACGTTCGTACCCTCAGCCCTGGAGGACCTCGAACGATACGGTCGCGACTCCTGCGCTCGTACTCGAGATGGTGTTGAACGCCGCCGGCGTGAGGTCCAGGCACCGGCCGGACACAAACGGACCGCGGTCGTTGATCCGGACCACCACCGACTTGCCGTTCGTGACGTTGGTGACCCGAACCCTCGTGTTGAACGGCAGCGTCTTGTGGGCGGCGGTGAAATCGGCGGTGTGGAAGGTCTCGCCGTTGGCCGTGCGGCTGCCCTCGTCGGTGTAGAACGACGCCTGGCACGAGCCGCTGCTCACCACGGAGCCGCCGCCGGACGGTGGCTTCGGCGCCTGGGTGGCGCTCTTCGTCGGCTTCGGGGTGGGCTTCGCTGTCGGTGACAGCGATGGCGACGGCGATGCGCTGGTCGGCGCCGCCGACGGTACGGCCGACGGGGTCGCCTCGACGCTCGGCTCGGCGCGCTGCTCGCCGCGGTCGGCGCGGGCCTGCGTGCGGTCGGACGGGGCGGCCGTCGGGAGTGCGGCGTCAGCGGTGTGCGCGACCGGGTTCAGCCCGAGCGCGGCGACCGTGGTGCCGGTGATCACCGCCGCGACCGCCGTACCGGCGAGGAGAGGAAGAGACCTTCGGGACGGTCGCGGGATCCGCCAACTGGCGTGCTTACCGGCCAAGGTCCTGCCTTCCGGTCGACGACGGGGCCAAGCGACCGTAACCAGCACCCGCGGTGAGGTGTCAAACGCCTACGCCATTTACGGACGAATTGTCGTCTGATGTCCAACCGAATGGTCGAGGTCCGCCCTCATAACCAAAGACAAACTTAAGATTTCGACTACATAACCGCCGGTACTCACACTGTCACGCAATGCTGCTCGTCCATCCATGGTGGACAGCCCGTGGCCGGGATGGCATCCAGCCCCGCCGCGCCACCGCCGCGCGACCGGAGGCGCCTAGCAGGAGACCACTGAACAACGGGACAGGGTTCTCCAGCTAGGTCCTTTCCGGGGGGGGCGCCACGTTCGCTGTGGCGCCGTCCCATCGGGAAACGGGGCTGGAGGACCTCGTTCACCGCGGACGTCAGCGGGTGGACGCGGCGTCCACGACAGATGCCGTCGCGGGGGCGCCGGTCACGAAACTCACGGTCGCCGCACGGTGGCCGGGTCGCGCCAAGTGCGCGGCCACCCCCATGACGAACAACGCGGTCAGGGTGATCATCGCCCCCGCCCAGATGGGCGACGTGTAGCCGAGTCCCGCGCTGATGGTGAGGCCGCCGACCCAGGCGCCGAGGGCGTTCCCGAGGTTGAACGCAGCGATGTTCGCACCGGAGGCGAGCGTGGGGGCTCCGGGTGCGAAGTGCATGACCCGGGTCTGCAGTCCGGGCACCGTCGCGAACCCGAAGGCTCCCATCAGGACCAGGGACGCGTAGGTCGCCAACTGGCTGTGCGCCGTGAGTGCGAAGAACACCAGCACAACGGTCAGGCCGGCGAGAACGCCGAGGAGAGTCCCGTCGACAGACCGGTCGGCGAAGCGGCCGCCCAGCACGTTGCCCACGAAGAGCCCGATTCCGAACACGACGAGCAGCCAGGGGACGGTCGCGGAAGAGAAACCCGCGACGCTCGTGAGCGTATACGCGATGTAGGTGAACGCCCCGAACATGCCGCCGTACCCGAGCACCGTCACGGCGATGGACAGCCAGACCTGGCCGGACCTGAATGCGGCGAGCTCCCTGCGGAGGGTCGACCGGGGGGCGCCGTCCTCGCGCGGGTTGACCAGGAACGTGACCCCGGCGAAGGCCACTACGCCGATCCCGGTGATCGCCCAGAAGGTGGAACGCCAGCCCAACTGCTGGCCGAGCAGAGTCCCGAACGGAACGCCCAGAACGTTCGCGGCCGTGAGACCCGTGAACATCAGGGCGACTGCCGCGGCCTTCCGCGACGGGGCGACCAGCCCCGAGGCGACGACGGCGCCGATCCCGAAGAACGCGCCGTGACAGAGAGCGGCGACCACCCGGCCGAGCAACATGACCTCGTAGCTGCCAGCAGTGGCGGACAGCAGGTTGCCGACGATGAAGAGCGTGAGGAGTCCGAGCAGCACCTGCTTGCGCGGGAGCCGGGTCGTGGCCGCGGTCAGCCCGAGGGCGCCGACCATGACGCTGAGCGCGTAGCCGGTGATCAGCCAACCGGCGACGGCCTCCGTGACGCCGAAGTCGGCGGCCACGTTCGGCAGCAGCCCCATGATCACGAACTCCGTGAGCCCGATGCCGAACCCGCCCGCGGCGAGGGCGAGCAATCCGAGTGGCATAGCTTTCCTCTCTACGTTCCACCAGCGCGAGCACTTGCGTAAGCTGGTATTTGCACGCGCTGGCTTTTTCGTTGCAGCCGACAGTACAGTGCGTGTGCAACTACTCCAAGTGGAGGGATCGGAATGGGCATCAGCGACGACGCCGTGGAGATCCGGGCTCAGGGCTGGCGGCGGCTGGCCGCGCTGCACGGACTCGTGGAGTCCGAACTCGAGCGGGCCCTCGGCACGGCCGTGTCCCTCTCCGTGGTCGAGTACACCGTGTTGGATGCGCTGAGCCGGCAGCACGGCTGGCACATGCGGATGCAGCAGCTCAGCCGCGCCGCCGCGCTGAGCCCGAGCGCGACCACGCGGTTGGTGAACCGGTTGGAGGATCGCGGGCTCCTCACCAGGGTCCTCTGCGCTGACGACCGCCGTGGGATCTACACCGAGCTGACCGCAGCCGGACGGGAACTCCTGGAGGAGGCGCGTCCGGTGCACGATGCGAGCCTCGAGCGGGCGCTCAGCCACGCCAGGGAGGCCCCGGAACTGGCCGAACTCGCCGACGTCATCCAGGGCATGGCCGCTCAGCGATGACCGGGGTGGCCGGTGAACTCGGCGTCCAGCTGTACTGGATCATGAAGTTGGTGACACCCGGTTGATCGGGGGTTGGCCTCGCAGCGCGGTGTGGGGTCCGTGATAGTCGTCCTCGATCAGCCAGGACTGGAGGGCATCGGCGCGCTAGGCCCCCAGCGCGGTGCCGGCCTCGTCCCCGGAAGCCTCGCCGCCGGTGAGCGCGTCCAGCACACCCGAGACCACGAAAACCTTGAGTACCTGTCCGCGCGGATTGGCGACGACGAACTCGGTGCCGTGCTCGAACGCGGCCCGGCGGGCGGCGATCAGTGCGCTGATGCTCATCGAGTCGATGAAGAGCAGGCCGCGAAGGTCCACGACGACCCGGCCGGGGCGCTGCGCGACCGCGCCGAAGAGCGCGTCGCGGAGCTGGCCGATGGTCGCCAGGTCGGCCTCGCCCGCAAGGGCGACCGTCACCCGGTCACCCGTTCGCTCAACGGAAGACTCAAGTTGCACCACCCCTACCTCCCCCTTACAGCGACCTGGACCTGATCATATGGCGGAGGTCACCTACCAGGAAGGTCTGGGCGCGGACCCACCATCGGCATGTCACCCGCCCGTGGTCGGTAGCGACCGCAGGGCCGCGTTCGGTGAGTGGCAGCGACCGCACGGTCGGTCGGTGGTGGCCAGGACCGCGGTCCGGTGGGCGGCATCCGACCGCGCGGCCGGATGCATGGACCGGGCATGAAACGCGGGACACCCCGGCGGGGCCAACCCACCGGGGTGTCCGTACGCACGGACGGCGAGGACGGTCGCCCGCCGCAGCCCGCTCAGTTCTCGCGCAGCGGCCGTCCCTGTGCGTCGGTGCCACCCTTGACGAGAATCAGAATCCCGTCGATCAGCGGCCACAGGTAGCCGAAGCCGCAGGTGAGCCAGGTCACCGCGATCTGCCCGATCGCCAGGCCGATGTGACCGGTGTAGAAGCGGCCGGCGCCGAACGAGCCCAGCAGAATCTGGAGAATACCGGCCACGACCTTTGACTTGTCCGAGGTCGGCATGGCGGGGGCGGGAGTACCACCGGGGAAGAAGTCAGTCATGGCCAGCACAATACGAACTTTTGCCCGGCTATATTCCGATATCTCCAGTTTTACCCCTTCTGCACCTGTAATGCTCCCCGGGCCGGTGCTGGGCATCGCCGAGGCACGGTCACCTCACCAGGTTCCGGAGCCGGCGGAGACCTGCTCGAGCGCGGGCATCGCGGCCATCTCCCGGCGTACCTCCGCGGCAGCGCGCCGATCGAGGCGGGCTGGTCGACCACCGCCAGGATCGTGCCGTGCACCGGGCCGACCGGACACCCGGACGACGGTGCCGCCGAAGCGCTCACCACGGTGGGTTAATGGCCCGACGGCCCATCTGACAACGCGAATAGCCAAACGCCCCGGTCGGGATCATGGTCCTGACCAGGGCGATTGTCTGTGGAGCGGGTGACGGGAATCGAACCCGCACTGTCAGCTTGGGAAGCTGATGTTCTGCCATTGAACTACACCCGCGAGTGGAGCGGAACCTACTCTAGCCGACCCGGCCGCCTCAGCGCACCTCGCACCGCAGGGTTGGGCGTGGATCACGCCAGACCTGGCGGTATGCGCGGGCGAACTGGTCGACCGGGCTCGGGGACTGGCGGTGCCGCACGATCATGGCCACGTCGACGGTGAACTCGAACAGCCGCCAGTCGGCCAGGGGCTCGGCGCGCATCTCGATCGCGTACCGCTCGACCCGCGCCGGGTCGGTGATCAGGTGTGCCATGCCCGACACGTACGCCTCGTCGTCGGTGGTCTCGGGCGGGAACGAGTGCAGCGCGTACCGCCCGTCACGTTCCAGGTCGCGGCGCTTGGGCGAGTCGATGACGAAGCAGTACAGGCCGTCCCGGGTGATGAACGGCGAGACCGGGTGCAACCGCGGACCCCCGTCCGGCCGGATGGTCGCGAGGTAGCCCAGGCCGGGCCCGTACTGATGGACCAGCGCATGGATCGACGCCGCGAGCTGGGGCTCGACGGCGGCAAACTCGGACCAGGAAGCCATGGGTACAGTTTATCGAACACATGTACGAGATCGCTGCCGATTGCGCGAACGGGTGACCGACGCGGCAACGAAAATCGGGGCGGCGGAAAACCCGCCACCCCGATTCCGAAGACAGTGAGGATCAGCCCGGTCGGCCGAGGCCGGAGATCGGCATCGCGTCCATGCGGACCATCCGGACCACGTCACCGGACTGCGGTGCGTGCAGCGCCCAGCCGTCACCGACGTACATGCCCATGTGGTGCATGTCAGAGAACCAGAAGATCAGGTCACCGGTGCGCAACTGGTCACGACTGACCCGCTTGGTCGTCTGGAACTGGGTCACCGTGTAGTGGTACAGGTTGACCCGGCCGCCGGTCGCCTGCGCCCAGGCCCACTTCGTAAGGCCGGAGCAGTCGAAGTTCTTCGGACCCTCGGCGCCGAAGATGTACGCGGTTCCGATCTTGCTACAAGCGATCTGGGCGGCCTTGGAGCCGGGGCTGCCGTCCAGGAAGACCGGGCACGGCGCCGGGCGCAGGTTGCCCTGCGGGGCGTTGGTGCCGTAGGCCTCCAGGCGCATCTTGTTGAACTGCGCGATCTGGTCGTTGAGCTGCTTCTCCTGGTCGGCGAGCTGCTTCTCCTGGACCGTCAGCTTCTTGACCAGATCGTCGAGCGGCTTCTTCTGCGTGTCGTACTGTTCCTTCATCCGAGCCACGTCGGCGACCCGGTCCCGCTCGTTCTTGGCCATGGCGTCCAGCAGAGCGAGCTGGTCGGCGAGGTTGGTCGGCTGGCTACTGGTGAGCAGTGCACTCAGCGCCGACGCCTGGCCGCTCTTGTAAGCGCGCTCGGAGATCGAACCGACCCGGCTCATCGCGACGTCCACCTGCAGCCGCAGGGGCCTGATCTGCTCCTCGAGCTGCGCGACCTTGGCCTGGTTGTCCGCGAGCTGGACCTTGACGCCGTTGTGCTGCTCCAGCACGGGTTCGAGTTTGTTCCATGCCTCGTTGATCTGCGCCTCGATGGCGGCAGGATCGGCGGGCGCGGCGTGGGCGCTGGTCGACAGGCCCAGCGCGATGACCAGTCCGGCGCAGACCGCCCCGACGCCACCGAAGACAGTACGCACGGGTTTCAGACGCGACCCGGAAGGCCGCATCGTATGCAATTCCACCGGAGTCCGGCTCCTTACTTCCATGACCGCTTACCGGGTTAGCTGACGGGTTCGGGCGGGAAGTTCGCCCTACCGCTGACGCAGCGGATTCACCCCGGGACACGATTGGGTCCCCGGCTCGTCGATGAGACGATTGAGCGGTGTCGCGCGGCGCACCCGCTTTGGGTACGGACTCCCGCCCGACGAGCAATCACGCTATGGCGCGTCAAGGGTTGTGGCAAGTCCAGGATTGGGCCGTGGGCAGGGACGGCCATGGATTCCCAAAACAGCCCTTCTGACCTGCCGTTTCGCGGCTCCGGCGTCCTCATCGGCGATACAGAGCGGATCTTAGCCATCTACGGACGGTGGTGTGTAAATCGCCACACCGGCTAACCATTGCGCAACTGGCAGAGGATGTGAATCTTGCTGCCCGCAAATCCATCGGACGTGCGGAATGTCACCCAAACTGGACGCCTGTTGTCGGTGAATGGTGACCGTTTCACTGCTCACCGTAAGGGTGACACGCCGAAAGAGCGCCGGCAATCAATCGATCGCCGGCGCTCTCTGTGATCGGGAACTCAGGCCGGGCGGCCGTACCCCGACACGTTGTTGGCGTAGTACCCGGTCAGTTGCGCCATCCGGACGTAGTCACCGGTGTGTGGTGCGTGAACCATCCAGCCGCCGCCCACGTAGATACCGACATGGTGGTTGTCGGAGCCGAAGAAGATCAGGTCACCGGTGCGCAACTGGTCCCGGGTGATCGCCGTCGACTTCCTCCGCTGGGCGCTGGCCAGGTGGTCCAGCCGGACGCCGGCCGCCTGCCAGGCGACCATCGTCAGGCCGGAACAGTCGTAACCGTTGGGGCCCGCTGCTCCCCAGTAGTACGGCTTGCCGATCAGGCCGCACGCCTTCTGCGCGGCGGTCCCGCCCGGGCCACCGGTGAACTCCACCGGGCAGGCGGTCGGCTTCAGCACGCCGGTGGAGCCGCTGCTCCCGTACGCCTGCTGGCGCATCCGCTGCAACTGGCTGAGCTGCTCCTCGATCTGCTTCTTCTTCGCCGCGAGGTCGGCGTCCTGCTTCGCCTGCTGTGCGATCAGATTGTCGAGGGACGTCTTGTCGGCGGCGAACTTGTCGCGCGCGGCAGCCACCGTGCTGATCTGGTCGCGCTGACTACGCGCGACCATGTCCAGCAGCGTCAACTGCTCGGCGAGCGCCGTGGGCGAGTTGGTGCTCAGGATGGCGTTGACGGTCGACCCGCGCCCGCCCTTGTAGACGCTGGCAGCGAGGTTGCTGACCGTCGACATCGCCATGTCGACCTGCAACTGGAGGGGCTGCAACTGCGCCTGCAACTGGTCGGCCTTGGCCTTGTTCGCGGTGAGTTGGCCGTGAACGGCGTTGTACTGCTCGATGGTGGGCTCGAGGGTGTTCCACTTCTGCTCGATCTGCGCCTCGATGTCGCCGGGGGCCGGCGCCGGATCGGCGTGCGCCGGAGCGATCGCGACGAGAAGGGCCGTGACGCCTGCGATGGCGGTGAAGGCGACGGTGTGAAGCGCGGTGAGCACACGATTGGGTGCCACGGGAGTCCGACTCCTTCTTCCCTGGCCGCCTGCCGGGTTAGCTGTCGGGTCCGGACTGGGAGCAGGCCCTACCGTGGCGAGGAGACCACGGATTCACCCCGAGGGAAACACGGTTCCCCGGCTCGTTTGCACGATTCGGCGGTGTCCGCCGCGGTCGTGGGGGGAGACGACCTCGGTACGGCCGGACGCTACGCGAGCGTAGTGAAGGTCACGTACCGCGGGCAAGCCATGATTCAACCCATTTCGTACCGCGCGCACGTCGATACCGACAGTTGCGGAGAACGCCTACGGCACACGGGTTCCCGGGCGCCCGGATGGGTAACGGGACCGGCCGGTCCATGTAATCGGAAACGATTTCCCGGGTAGTCGCCGGCCAATTCGTCGCCGTCACCTACGTCAATTCGTCAGGTGGCCGGGCTCGATGTCGGAACGGGTTCGCCGACCACCGCGTTCAGTACGTCGTCGAGGGTCACGATGCCCAGCGGCCGGCGGCCGTCACTGACCAGCGCGATGTGACGCCGCTCGCGCCGCATCGCCAGGAGCAGCTCGGCCAGGGTCCGATCGGAGGACACGACAGCGAGCGGCCGGATCAGCTCCGCCGGCATCGGCGCGCGCCGCTGCGGCCCCACGATGCCCAGGACGTCCTTGACGTGCACGAAGCCGAGCACGCGCCGGCTGGTCCGGTCCACCACCGGGAAGCGGGACCGGCGGGTACGCGTCGCGAGCACCTCCAGCGCCGCCGGCGAGACGTCCTCGGCGACCGTCGTGACCCGCGACCACGGCCGCAGCGCGTCGGACGCGACGCGTTCGCTCAACGCGAGCGCACCGGTGAGGCGCGCGTGCTCCTCCGGCTCGAGCAGCCCCTCCGTACGCGCCTGGCCGACCAGTCCCGCCAGCTCCTCGGCCGTGAACACGGTCTTGACCGCGTCGGTGGCCTCGATGTGCCACAGCCGCAGGATCAGCCGCGACGCCCACCGCATCGCCACCAGCACCGGCTTGGTGGCGACGCAGAACGCGTACATCGGCGGGCCCAGCCAGAGGACGGCCCGCTCCGGTCCGGCGAGGGTGAGGTTCTTGGGCACCATCTCGCCGATCACGGTGTGCGCGAACACCACGACCACGAGGGCCAGCACGAACCCCGCCGGATGCGCGAGGTCGTGCAGGCCGACGGCGGTCAGCGGGGCGCTCAGGAGGTGCGCCAGCGCCGGCTCGGCGATCGCACCCAGCGCGAGCGAACAGATCGTGATGCCGAGCTGGGAGCCGGCGATCATCAGCGGGATCTCGTTCATCGCCCGCAGCGCCAGCCGGGCCGCCCGCGAGGTAGCCGCGAGCGGCTCGATCGCGGTACGCCGGGACGCGATCAGCGCGAACTCCGCACCCACGAAGAACGCGTTGCCCAGCAACAGCAGGACCGTGACGAGCAGCTTAGGCATCGACGGCCTCCGCACGCGCGACGCGTACCTGCTCGACCCGGCGCCGGTCGACCTCCACGACGGTGAACTCCCACCCGTCCTCGTGCACGCTCTCCCCCACGACCGGAATGTGCCCCAGCCGCGACATCAGGAAGCCCGCGAGCGTCTCGTACGGCCCCTCGGGGAGCCGGAACCCGGTCCGCTCCGCCAGTTCGTCCTCACGCAGCAGCCCATCGACCAGCCACTCGTGACCGGGCGCACCGTTGGCGTCCGGGAGAATCAGCTCGTACGTCGTGGACTCCTCCGGCGGCGCCACGTCGTGCTCGTCGGCGATCTCGCCGACGAGCTCCTCGACCAGATCCTCCACGGTCACCACGCCGTCGGTACCGCCGTACTCGTCGACCACGATCGCCATGTCCGCGGCACTGTTGCGCAGGACGTGCAGCACCCCGTCCAGGTCCAGGCTCTCCGGCACGTAGACCGGCTCGCGGGCCACCGCGGCCACCTTCGTGGTCGCCCTCCGCACCGGGGGTACGCCCAGCGCGTCCTTGACCGTGGCGACCCCGGTGACCGTGTCGAGGGTCTGCTCGTACACCGGGAACCTGCTGTGCCCGGTCTCACGCGCCGCGGCGAGGAGATCCGCGACGGTGGCGTCGGCGCGCAGCGCCTCCACGTCCACCCGGGGGGTCATCGCCTCGGCGGCCCGCTTGTCGCCGAACCGGATCGTGCGGCGCAGCAGCACCGCCGTCTCCGGCGGCAGGGCACCGGCCCGCGCCGAGATGACGGCGAGCAGGCCCAGCTCCTCCGGGGAGCGGGCGCTCGCCAGCTCCTCCTGCGGCTCCACGCCCAGCCGGCGCACGATCCAGTTGGCCGACTCGTTGAGCGCGGTGATCATCCAGGAGAGCAGCCGGGAGAACACGCGCAGCGGCCCGGCCGTCGCCCGCGCGATCGGCATCGGCCGGGCCAGCGCGGCGTTCTTGGGCACGAGCTCACCGAACAGCATCGAGAACAGGGTGGCGATCACGAGCGCGAGCACGTGCGTGACGCCGGTCGTCGCGGTACCCGCGATGGGGTGCACCAGGGGCGCGAGCAGGTGCGCCAGGGCCGGCTCGGCCAGGTAACCGGTGAGCAGTGCGGCCAGGGTGATGCCGAGCTGGGTGCCCGAGAGCTGGAACGACAGCTCGTGCAGAGCGTGCCGGACGGTACGCGCGACGCGGTCACCGGCTTCGGCATCCCGGTCGATCTGCGCCCGATCGACGGTCACCAGGGAGAACTCCGCCGCGACGAAAGCCGCGTTGGCCACGGTGAGCAGTACGAACGCCAGAAGTGGCAGCAGCGTCGTCAGTAGTGTGCTGTCGATGATCCCCTCACCTCGGACCCAATTGTTCCATGCGTCTGATCCGCGTGTGCGCACATGCGCGAGGGGTCAGCCGTCCGGTGCGGCCGTTCACGGTGCGGCCGTTCACGGTGCGGCCGTTCACGGTGCGGCCGTTCACGGTGCGGCCGTTCACGGTGCGGCCGTTCACGGTGCGGCCGTTCACGGTGCGGCTTCGCGAGAAAGCCCCCGGGTTTCACGAGAAGACCCCTCACCAGGAGGGCCCCCGCTGACCGCGTGGGCGCGGTGAGCGGGGGCCCTCCTGGGGAGCACGCCGGTCACGCCGGCAGCGTGCCGGCTTCTACTCGGACTTGATCGAGCGCAGCAGGACGGTCGCCACATCGACGACCTCGACGTCGGTGCTCGCCTCGCCGACCGACTTCTTGGCGGTCACCCCGTCGCCGAGCATGGTCAGGCAGAACGGGCAGCCGACCGCCACGGTCTGCGCACCGGTGGCGACGGCTTCCTCGACGCGCTCGATATTGATGCGCTTACCGATGCGCTCCTCCATCCACATGCGGGCGCCACCGGCGCCGCAGCAGAACGAGCGCTCAGCGAACCGCTCCATCTCGGTGACGCCCTTCGGAGCGGTACCGGCACCGTTGCCGCCCGCACCGATCGCCGCCTCCAGCACCTCGCGCGGCGGCTCGAACACGCGGTTGTGACGGCCGAGGTAGCACGGGTCGTGGTAGGTGACGCCGCCGTCCACCGGCTGCACCGGGGTCAGCTTGCCGGTCTCGACCAGGTGGGCCAGCAGCTGGGTGTGGTGCACGACCTCGAACTTCCCGCCGAGCTGGCCATACTCGTTGGCCAAGGTGTTGAAGCAGTGCGGGCAGGTGGCGACGATCTTCTTGACGCCGGCCTCGTTCATCGTCTCGACGTTCTGCTGGGCGAGCATCTGGAAGACGAACTCGTTACCGATGCGGCGCGCCGGGTCACCCGTACACGTCTCGCCCTCGCCGAGGATCGCGAAGTTCACGCCCGCCTCGTGCAGCAGCGTGGCGACGGCTCGGGTGGTCTTCTTCGCCCGGTCCTCGAATGCGCCGGCGCAGCCGACCCAGAACAGGTACTCGAAGTCCTCGACCTCGCCGACCTTGGGAACCTCGAAGCCGAGGCCCTTGGTCCAGTCACTGCGGGTGTTGGGCGCGGCGCCCCACGGGTTGCCCTTGTTCTCCAGGTTGCGCAGCATCACGCCGGCCTCGCTGGGGAAGTTGGACTCGATCATCACCTGGTAGCGGCGCATGTCGACGATGTGGTCGACGTGCTCGATGTCGACCGGGCACTGCTCGACGCAGGCGCCGCAGGTGGTGCACGACCACAGCACGTCGGGGTCGATGATGCCGCCCTCGGCCTCGGTGCCGATCAACGGGCGCTCGGCCTCGGCGAGCGCGAGCACGTTGACCTTGGCCAACTGCTCCTGGGTGGCCTTCTCCTCGCCGGTCAGGTCCTTGCCGCCGCCAGCGAGCAGGTAAGGCGCCTTGGCGTACGCGTGGTCGCGCAGGCTCAGGACGAGCAGCTTCGGCGACAGCGGCTTGCCGGTGTTCCACGCGGGGCACTGCGACTGGCAGCGGCCGCACTCGGTGCAGGTGGTGAAGTCGAGCAGGCCCTTCCAGGTGAACTGCTCTACCTGGGCCACGCCGAACTGGTCGGACTCCGGGTCGGCCTCTTCGAAGTCGAGTGGCTTGCCCTCGCTCATCATCGGCCGCAAGGCACCGAGCGCGGGCTTCTCACTGGCGGTGCGCTTGAAGAAGATGTTGAAGAAGGCGGAGAACCGGTGCCAGGCCACGCCCATGGTGATGTTGAGCGAGATCGTGATCAGCCACGCCATGCTGATGCAGATCTTGACCAGAGCGACGATGGTCGCGGCGGTGTGCGCGCCCGATTCGGACATCCCGCTGAACGCGGCGCCGATGGCGTGCGAGACCGGGGCGACCCAGGTCGGGTAGGGCAGGTCGCCGGCCGCCGCCTTGAAGCCACGGATCAGGAAGCCGCAGACCAGCACGCCGACGATCGTGTACTCGACGTAGTAGGCCTGCCACATGGTCGATCCGGTGAAGCGGGACCGGCCCCCTGTGCGGGTCGGCAGGTTACGCAGCCGGATCGCCATCAGCACCAGGATGCCGATGAAGCCGAGCACGCCGATCCACTCGGTGACGAAGCCGTAGACCGACCAGCCGCCGATGATCGGCAGGTCGAGCTTGGGGTCGACGACCTCGAAGTAGGCGCCCAGGACCAGCGTCGACAGGATGATGAAGCTGACCATGACGAACCAGTGCGAGACACCGACCACGGTCCACTTCAGCATGCGGGTGTGGCCGACGATCTCCTTGAGCATCGTCGCCGTGCGCTGACCTTTGCGGTCGAAGCGCTCCGGGTCGGGCTGACCGACCCTGATCACGCGGACCATCTGGCCGACCGTGCGGACCGCGAGGACGACCGCAGCGATCGTCACCACCGCCGCGATGATCGTCGAGACGATCTGTACGGGTCCCATCCGGGGGTCCTCCTGAGAACGTGGCCTTGACGTCGGAGCCTAGCCCGTCAGTTACCACCAAGTAACATGACAGGCGCCACAGACGTCATACAAACTAGACCACCCAGTATGCCTTGACGTGGCATTTGGGTGGTCTGCCCTTTTCTTCAATCCACATAGTGTGGACGAGGCTGTGGAGAACTACACCGGTGTAAGACCGTCCGGCAGCCTGAGGCTGCCGGACGGCATCATGTCAACGGGGGGCGTGACCCCGACGGCCGGCGCCGCTCCGCCGGTCAGCGCCACTTCGACAGCAGGATCAGCGCACCGATCATCGCACCGAAGCCGATGGCGAAGTTCCAGTAGCCGATGTTGGCCAGGAACAGCAGCGCCGGGGTGTCGACGAACCCCTGCGTCAGGTAGAACACGACCATCCACGCGATGCCCAGCACGAGCAGCGCCACCGCGGTGGCCGGCACCCACACCGGACTCGGCCGCTTCGTCGCAGCCGTTGGCTGCGGCCGCAGCTCGACCGGCGGCGTGTAGACCTTCTTCTTACGTACTTGGGACTTCGGCACGGCGCTCTCCTGAGAACGATCGTCTCGGAAACAGTACGTCAGACGACCATGGCGAGGCGAGTCTCGCGAGCCTGAATAATGTTCCCCGGTTAGCGTAGTCAAGTCAGCACGCCAGTGGGGGAAGGGGGCACGTGAGCACGGACAGCGAGTACACCGGGCGCGACCGCCACCCATCGGTCACCCCGGCAGGCGTCAGCCGTGACGGCGTCGGCCGTGACCAGGAGTCCCTCGATCAGACCGGCACCGCGCAGGGAACGCCCTCGTGGGGTCGGGTGCTCCGCCGGGCCACCGATGAGCTGCTCCCCCGTCGCCGCACCGGCCGGCGGTCCGTCTGGTCGCTACTCGTACCCGTGGTCCTGCTGGCCGCCGGACTGCTGCTGACCACCACCGCGACCACCGCCAACGGTACCGAGCTACGTAACGACCGGCGTCCGGAGTTGGCGAACCTGATCGGCGAACGCAAACTCGACGTCGCGGCAGCCGAGGAACGGGCGGCCGCCCTACGGCGCCAGGTCGAGTCCGGGACGGAGGCGCAGGCCGGCTCCGACGCACACGTGGCGGAGCAGCGCGCCCGCGGCCAGGCCCAGGTGGGGCCGGCCGGCCTCGTGGCCGTACACGGCCCGGGCGTCACGGTACGGCTCAACGACGCGCCCCGCCGGCCGGACGGTACCCGACCGGCCGGCTCACCCGACGACCTGGTGGTACACCAACAGGATGTACAAGCGGTGGTGAATGCCTTATGGTCCGGCGGCGGCGAGGCCATGTCGATCATGGGGGTTCGGGTGATTTCTACCAGCGCAGTACGCTGTGTCGGCAACACTCTGCTGCTGGACGGCCGGGTGTACTCACCGCCCTTCGTGGTCACGGCCATCGGAGACCCGGCGCAACTCCAGCGCGCACTCGACGCATCGAGCGGGGTCCGGGCCTTCCGCAGCGCGGCGATCTCCTTCGGCCTCGGCTACGAGGTGAAGGTGGAGGGAGACGTCACCGTGCCGGCGTACGAGGGCTCCATCGCCCTGCGAACCGCTCAACGGTCGTCGTGAGGTCACGCAGATGACCAGTCCTCCCCCCGACCGGGGCCACCGGCCCCGCCACCGCGCGCCTGACGAAGACACCATCCCGACGGCCGTCCTGCCGGTCGTCCCGGCCGACCCCCCGACGCAGGCCGCACCCCCGCCGCAGGCCGCACCCCCGCCGCAGGGCGCCACACCCGTAGCCCCGATGCCGGCGATCGGGCTCCCGCCGGTGGGCGGCGAGCGAGCGGCCCGTGTCGAGGCCGACCCGGTGCCGCCCGCCGAACAGCGACCGGGAACGCCTCCACTGTCCACGCGGGCGGCGGAGGCCGAGTCCTGGTTCGGCCCGGCGGCCAGCCCGCGCGAGCCCGAGCCACCGCGTGAAACCGCGGAGCGGCCCGGTCCGCTGCCGCGACGGGAACCATCGACGCCGCCCGTCCCGTGGCTTCAGCCCGGGCCGCCCGACCACCGGTCCACGACACCCGGTCCGTCGCTCGACCTACCGCTGGGGGTCCGCTCCCCGGTTCCTCCGCCACCGTCACCGGCCCCCGAATTCCCGGTACCGACGCCGGGCGCCGCACATCCCGCCGCGCCGCCGCCGGCGGCGGGCCCGGGGCACCCCGTCGCACCCGCACCGGACCGTGGACGCCCCGCTCACCCCGTCACGCCGCCGACCTCAGAGCACGGACGCCCCGCTCACCCCGTCACGTCACCGGGGGCCAGCCGGGCAGCGGGTGCGGAGAACACGCCCGCCGATCCGGCCGAACCGGCCATCATCTGGACGATCGACCAGGTCGACGAGGAACCCATCGGGGTCCAGGCACCCGTCCCGCCGGTACCGCTGCGGCACGCGCAACCTCCGGCACCGGACGACGGGGCGGGGCCGGCCGGACCCGCTACGGGATCCGCCGACGACCCTGGACCTGCCGGCCGGCAGCCGGCTGCCGAGGTGCCGCCCGGCGGGCCGCAGCAGGGTGCCGGGCCGGCTCCCGGCGGGCCGCAACCGGTCCGCGAGGCCACTCCGGCTCCCGCGGACCCACCGCTGCTGCCCCGGCGCTCCGGCATTTTCCGGAGCGCAGCCCCCCAGGCAGGAACCGCCGCAGCGGGCACCGCCGCCGCTCAGGCAGGAACCGGCGGCACCGCGGGCGCCGCAGCGGCAGGCGCCGCCGTGGCTCAGGCCGGCGCCGCGGGCACGGTTCCGGGCGCGATGGAGCCCGACACCGAGGTGATGCACCCCCCGGCCGCCCCACTGCCGGGGACCGCCGCCGGCGGCACGCCGCCGCCACTCCGCGACGCCTCCCCCCACGGCCCGGCCCACCAGGGCGGCGGCGCGGTGGACCCCGACACGACGGCGGTCATCGCGCGGATCCCGTCCCCTCCCGGGCCGGAGGCCGACGCCACCGCGGTCATTCACAAGATCCCGGTGACGGCCACCGACGACGCGGACACCCCGGACTCCTCCCCGGCCGACGACCCTCCACGTGGGGCCAAGGTTGTGCCGCTCCGGCCGGTCCGCACCGAGGAGGGGTACCGCAGCGTGTACTCCGACCTCACCCGGCGCACTCCCGGCACGGTGATCCGGGGGATCGTGCGCGGCGTGGGTGAACTGTGCATCACGCTCGGCCTGATCCTGCTGCTCTTCGCGGCGTACGAGGTGTGGGGCAAGACCGCGGCGGTCAACGCGTACCAGCAGGACCTCAACGGTCAGCTCGCCCAGGACTGGGGTGCCTCGGCGTCCGCCACCCCGAGCACCGGCGCCAGCGCGGCGCCGAACGTGCTGGCACCCCCGGACGGCAAGGCCATCGCCCGGCTGTACATCCCGCGCCTGGGCAAGGAGTGGATCGTCGTGCAGGGCGTGACCCCGGCCGACATCCGGTACGCCCCCGGCCACTATCCGACCAGCGCCATGCCGGGTCAGGTCGGCAACTTCTCCGTGGCCGGTCACCGGACCCCAGCGATCTTCTGGGACCTCGACCAGATCAAGGAGAACGACGAGATCATCGTCGAGACGAGGGACACCTGGTACGTGTACCGCGCGAGCCAGACCCGCATCGTGGCCCCGACCGCCGTCGAGGTGGTGGCGCCGGTGCCCGGCCAGCCGGGCACGACGCCGACCCAGGCGATGCTGACGATCACCACCTGCAACCCGAAGTTCAACAACTACCAGCGCCTGATCGTGCACGCCGTCCTCGACCCCCGCCAGACCCGCCCGCACGACCAGGGCCGTCCGGCCGCGCTGGGAGGCTGACCGATGTACTCCTGGATCTGGCGCCACCTGCCGTTCGGCCTCGCCGGCCGGATCATCGGCTCGATCCTGCTCGTCGGCGCGGCCGCCGCGCTGCTGTGGTTCCAGGTGTTCCCCAACGTCGAGCAGTACATGCCGTTCACGGACGGGCAGATAGCCGGGACCGAGCACGGCGGAGGGCCGGGCGGTGCGGACCTGGTCACGCCCTCCGGGAGCGCCAGCCTGCCGCCCGACGTCATCCCGTACTCGACCGTCTCCAACGAACCGGCACCGTCAACGACCAGGTGAGCCCCGTGCGCGTACTCGTCATCGACAACTACGACTCCTTCGTGTTCAACATCGTGCAGTACCTGGGCCAGTTGGGCGTCGACTGCGTGGTCCACCGCAACAACGAGATCTCGCTCAGCGAGGTCGGTCGCGTGGGAGCCGACGGCGTCCTGCTGTCGCCCGGCCCGGGTACCCCCGAACGCGCCGGTATCTGCATGCGGGTCATCGACGAGTACGCGGGGAAGCTGCCGATCTTCGGGGTCTGCCTGGGACACCAGGCGATCGGTGCGGCGTTCGGCGCCACGGTCGACCGGGCCCCGGAACTGCTGCACGGCAAGACGTCGGTCGTGCACCACGCCAGCGCCGGGGTGCTGGCCGGCCTGCCCGAGCCGTTCACCGCGACGCGGTACCACTCCCTCGCCGTCGTGGAGTCGACGCTGCCGCCGGAGATCGAGGTGACCGGACGTACCGACTCGGGCATCGTGATGGCGATGCGCCACCGGGATCTGCCGATCGAGGGGGTGCAGTTCCACCCCGAGTCGGTGCTCACCCAGGGCGGCCACCTGATGCTCGCCAACTGGCTAGCCGCTTGCGGCTACCCCGACGCGCTGGAGCGGGCGCCGCGGCTGGCCGCCGAGGTCGAGGCGCGCCGGGTCGCCGCCTTCGCCTGACCGGCGCGCCGGCGCAGTTGCTGCAGCGCTACAGGCCGAGGCCGATACCGAGGCCACCGCCGGCACCGCCGGTGCCGCCGGTGCCGCCGGTGCCGGCGCCGCCGATTCCGCCACCGCCGATGCCGCCGATTCCCCCACCGGGCGTCCGACTCGGCGTCGCGGTCGCGCTCGGCGTGCTGGACGGTGGCGGTGCGGCCGCCTTGCCGACGAAGATCGTCACCTGGGTCCTGGCGGGGTCGACGGCGCCGCCGCCGTCCGGGTTCTGCGAGATGACCCGGCCCACCTGGGTCGCGTCCTCGGTGTCCCGGTAGGTCACGGTCACGTTCTTGAACCCGGCCCCGGTGAGCGTGGTCCTGGCCTCGGACTCGGTCCGGCCCTCCACGTCCGGAACCGGCTTCAGGTCGCCCTTGGAGACCTTCACCTCGACCTCGGAGTTGCCGTCGACGAGCGTGGTCTCCTTCGGCGTCGACTCGATGACCTGGTCGGCCGGCTTGTCGCTGCTGACGGCCACGAACCTCGGCCGCAGGTGCGCGTTCTCGAGCGCCTGCTGCGCCTGGGCCTTGGTCAGGCCGACCAGCGGCGGCACCGGCACCTGACCCGGGCCGGCGCACACCCGGTACAGCACGACGGTGCCGGGCTCGACCTGGGAGTTGGCGGCCGGGGACTGGCTGTCGACCGTGTTCTGGGCGCAGTTGAGGTCGCGGAACGGGCTCGGGCTCGGGCTCAGCTTGTTGGCCGCGAGCAGCCTGCTGGCCTCCTCCGAGCTGCGACCCTTGAGGTCCGGTACCGCTACCAGGTCCGTCTTGTTGGCGACGTAGAGGCCGACCGCGAGCGCGCCGACGGCCAGGACACCGAGAAGGGTGAGCGCGACCGCGACCCAGGTGTTGTTGCGGCGCGCCGGCGGGGCGACCCGGGCTACCGGACGGGTCGCTGGACCCTGGTGGGTCGCGGGCGGCGCGGAGATCATCGCGGTGCGCTCGTCGTCGCGCATCACCGGGGTGGCCAGCACCGGACGGCCGGCGGCGGCGCGGAGCAGGTCGGCGCGCATCTCACCGGCGCTCTGGTACCGGTTGGCCGGGTTCTTCGCCAGCGCCTTCAGCACGATCGCGTCGATGGCCGGCGTGACGTCCCGGTTGCTCTCGCTCGGCGGGCGCGGATCCTCCCGTACGTGCTGGTAGGCCACGCTCACCGGGTTGTCGCCGACGAACGGCGGGTGCCCACAGAGCAGCTCGTAGATCACGCAACCGGTCGCGTAGACGTCGCTGCGCGCGTCCACGGACTCACCGCGGGCCTGCTCCGGCGACAGGTACTGAGCGGTGCCGATCACCGCCGACGTCTGGGTCATCGTACTGGCACCGCTGGCCAGCGCCCGGGCGATCCCGAAGTCCATCACCTTGACCTGGCCGGTCTGGGTGAGCATGACGTTGCCCGGCTTGATGTCCCGGTGGATGATCCCGTGCCGGTGGCTGAACTCGAGAGCCGAGCAGATGTCAGCGACGATCTCCAGTGCCCGGCGGGGCATCAGGCGCCCCTCGGCCGCCAGCACCTCCTTCAGCGTGCGGCCGTTGACGAACTCCATGACGATGTACGGCAGCTCTTCGCCGCTCGGCCCGTGTTCCTCGCCGGTGTCGTACACGGCGACGATCGCGGGATGGTTGAGGGCTGCGGCGTTCTGCGCCTCGCGACGGAAGCGCAACTGGAAGATGGCGTCCCGGGCCAGGTCGGAGCGCAGCGTCTTGATCGCGACGTCACGGCCGAGCCGGAGGTCCCGGCCGCGGTGCACCTCGGCCATGCCTCCGTAGCCGAGGAGCTCGCCGACCTGGTACCTCCCCCCGAGGGTGCGGGCCTGCGCGGTCATCTCGTCTGTCGTCCTTCGTCTGGTCGGTTCATCGTCAGCGACCTCACCGCTGCTGTGGCGGGCAACTGGCGAAGGTGCCCGGGTCGGTCGGGTTGCACCCGCCGCCCGAGCCGGGCGTCTTCGCGACTTCGCCGGTGAACACGTGCACGGTCACCTCGGTCTCCTCGGGCTGCTCACCACAGGGTGCCACCTCAGCCACCCTGCCCTTGCGCCCGTTGGGCGTGTCTTCGGCGACCTTTACCGTAAAGTTGTCGTCGTCGAGCGACTTGCGGACGTCGTCGGCGTCCTTGTTCTTGAACTTCGCGCAGTCGATGATGTGCGACTTCGGCGTCTGCGGAATCTGGGCCTGCGGAGCCTCCGTCGTCGGCTTCGGCCTGGTCGCCTTCGGCGTCGGTGTGGCCGCCTGGGTCGTGGTGGTGGTCGCCGGCGTCGACGACGGACCGCCGGCCACGTCGCTGCCGGCGTTGTCCTTGCGCAACAGTAGCCACCCGCCGGCGCAGAACAGCAGCACGATGACGAGGGCGAGCACGATCCAGCGTGCCACGCCGCCCCCGCTGGCGGGCACACCCGCACCACCGGGCGCGGCCGAGGGGGCCGACGCCGCGCGCGTGTAGTCGGTCGCCGGTGCCGGCGCCGGCGGCGGCACCGCGGCGGCGCCCCGGACGTACTGACCGGGACGCTGGGCCGGCGCGTTCATCCCGCCGGTCGCCGGCTGGGCTCCGGGCGCCGGGTAGGCCGCGCCCGGCATGACGCGGGTGCCGCCGGGAGCCGGTGGCCCGCTCATCACCCGTGCGGTGGCGCCGGCCAGCGGCGGGGACACCGGCGCGGCGGAGACCGGTCGGGTCGGGCCGGCCGGGCCGCCCGAGGTCGGCATCACACCGGCGGCACCCCCGGTGGCGGCCAACTGCGCCGCGTGGCGTGCCACCTGCGCCATGGCCGCGGCGGACGGGAACCTGGCCCCGGGATCCTTCGCCATCGCACGCTCGACGACCTGCCGGACCACCGGCGGGATGTCGCCGGGCAGCGGCGGCGGCACGTCGCGCACGTGCCGCATCGCGATCTCGATCGGGTTGTCGCCCTCGAACGGGCGCCGGCCGGCCAGGCACTGGTACGCGACCACGCCCAGGGCGTACACGTCGGACAGCGGCGTCGCGGTCCTGCCGGCGGCCTGCTCCGGCGCGAGGTAGGACGCGGTACCGAGTACCGATCCGGCCTGGGTGAGCTGCGCACCGCCGGCCGCGCGGGCGATGCCGAAGTCGGTGAGTACCAGCGTGCCGTTGGGGCGCACGAGCAGGTTGCCCGGCTTGACGTCGCGGTGCACGATCCCGTTGGCGTGCGCGGCGTGCAGGGCGTCGGCGGCCTGGGCGATGAGGGCCATCGTGCGCGCGGGGGTCAGCCGGTGGACCCGGGCCAGCGTGGCGGAGAGCGCGTCACCCTCCACGTACTCCATGACCAGGAACGCGGTGCCGTCCTCGCTGCCGTAGTCGTAGACGTCGACCACACCGGGGTGGTTGAGGGTGGCCATGGTGCGGGCCTCGCCGCGGAAGCGCTCGGCGAAGCCCGGCTCCTCCACCAGGGCCGGCAGCAGCACCTTGACGGCGACGGTCCGCCCGAGCACCTCGTCGGTGGCACGCCAGACCTCGCCCATGCCGCCACCGGCGATCCGCTCGTCGAGCCGGTACCGGCCGCCCAGCATCGTGCCGGGGCTCACCATGGTAGGCACCTCACTCCTAGCCCCGTTCCTGGATGATCGCGCGCATCACGTGGCCGGCGATCTGTGCCGCGTCGTGACTACCGCCCGAACCGGCCTGCTCGAGGAAGACCGCCACCGCGGCGACCGGCTTGCCGTTCTTGATGGCGAAACCGATGAACCAACCGTGGTCGGGGTTGTCGCCGTTCTGCGCGGTACCGGTCTTGCCACCGACCTGGACGCCGGCGATCTTCGCGCTGGTACCGGTGCCGTTCTCCACGACGTTGACCATCATGTCACGCAGCGTGTCGGCGGTCTGGGCGTTGATCGGCTGGCGCGCCTCCTGCGGCTTCGCCACGTACGTCGGCGTACGGTCGGCCGCGAGTTCCTTGTCGATGAGGTACGGACGCATCTGCGAGCCACGGTTGGCGACGGTCGCCGCGATCAACGCGCCCTGCAGCGGCGTCATCTTCACTTCGCTCTGGCCGATCGCCGACTGCGCCACCGTCGGCCGGTCGACCTGGCCGCTGGGGTCGAGCATCGTCCCGGTTCGGCTGGTCGCGACCCCCATAACGTTCTTCGGGTCCTGGTCGAAGCGGGTCGTGCTCTCAAACCCGAAGGCCTGCGCCATCTTCTTGATCGGGTCGGCGCCGAGCTGCTCGGCGGCCAGCCGGGAGAAGGCGGTGTTGCAGGACACCGTCAGCGCCTGCTTGAGCGTGATCTGGTCCGGGCAGTCGACACCGGGCGCGTTCCTGATCACGTGCGTGGTGCCGGGGGCGGTGTAGCCGGTGCCCCCCGGCAGCACGGTCTCCGGCTGCACCCCGTTGTTCAGCGCCGCCGCCGCGTCGATGACCTTGAAGGTCGACCCCGGCGGGTACAGCTCCGAGAACGCCCGGTTGTGCAGCGGCAGATTGCTGTCCTTGTCCAGCGCGGTGGCCGCGGCCGCCGCCGCCTTGGTGTCGTGGCTGACCAGTGGGTTGGGGTCGAACGACGGCGAAGAGACGGCCGCCAGCAGCGCACCGGTGTTCGGGTCGAGCGCCACGACGGCGCCCTTGCGCACCTTGCCCTTGTTCTGGAGGTCGTCGTAGGCGGTCTGCTGCGCCGACGGGGACAGCGTGAGCAGCACGCTGCCGCCGGAGGTGCGCTTGCCGGTGAGCATCGCGAGCCACCGCTCGGCCACCTGCGAGTCGGCGTTGCCCTGGAGGTAGTCGTTCTCCAACTTCTCCAGGTCGGTGCTGGCGTTGTTGACCGGCTTGACCCCGATGATGTGGGCGTACTGCGGGCCCAGCGGGTAGACCCGCTGGTACGTCAGGTCGTCGTCAGTCGACTTGCTCTGGGCGAGCACGATCCCGCCCGCGGCCTCGATCGAGCCGCGCTGGCGCTGGTACTCCGAGATCCGCACCCGCGTGGTGTTGTAGTCACTGTTGCGGTAGTCGTCGGCCCGGTACGCCTGCACCCAGTTGAGGTTGGCGAACAGCAGGCCGAACAGGACCAGGACGACCACACCGACCCGGCGTAGCGGGGCGTTCATGCGACGCCCCCCGCGCGGCTGACCGTCATTTGATCATCTCCGTGGGCAGTTCCTGCAACTTCACCGGGCCGCCGGCGCCTGGGGTGTTGCCCCGGCCGGCACCGGACCCGTCGGCCGGCCGCCGCGCCGCGTCCGAGACGCGCAGCAGCAGCGCGATCAGCGCCCAGTTGGCGACCAGTGACGAGCCGCCGGCGGACAGGAACGGCGTGGTCTGCCCGGTCAGCGGGATCAGCTTGCTCACCCCGCCCACGATGACGAACACCTGCAAGGCCAGCGTGAAGGCCAGGCCCCCGGCGAACAGCTTGCCGAACGAGTCCCGCACGCCGATCGCGGCGCGCAGCCCGCGCACCGCGATGAACAGGTACACCACCAGCAGCGCGGCCAGGCCGAACAGCCCGATCTCCTCACCCATGCCGGCGAAGATGAAGTCGCTCTCCACCAGCGGCACGATCTCCGGGTGGCCCACACCGGGGCCGGCGCCGAACAGGCCGCCGGTGCCCAGGCCGAGCAGCGACTGCACCAACTGGTACCCGTCACCTTGCGCGTCGGCGAACGGGTCGAGCCAGATGCCCACCCGCTGGTGGAAGTTGGCGAACGGGCCGCCGATGATGCCGCCCAGGATGTACGCGCTGAACGCACCGCCGCTGAACAGCAGCAGACCGATGATCAACCAGCTGACCCGCTCGGTGGCGATGTAGAGCGTCACCACGAACATGCCGAAGTACATGAGCGAGGTGCCGAGGTCCTTCTCCAGCACGAGGACCATCAGGCTGAGCAGCCAGACCGTGAGAACCGGTCCGAGGTCGCGCCCGCGGGGGAAGTCGATGCCGAGGAACCGCTTACTTGCCAGCGACAGCACCTCGCGCTTGCGGACCAGGTAGTACGCGAAGAACACCAGCAGCAGCACCTTGGCGAACTCGCCGGGCTGGATGGCGAAGAACCCGAAATTGATCCACAGCTTCGCCGGTGCGCCGTTGACGCTCGACAGACTGGCCGGCAGGAACGCCGGGATCATGACCAGCACGATACCGGTGAGCCCGAGGGTGTACGCGTAGCGCGACAGCGAACGGTGGTCCCGCACGATGGCCAGCACCACGATCGCGCCGCCGACCGCCAGCAGGCTCCACATCAACTGGCGGCCGCCCTGCCCGCCGAACACCGGGATGGCGGTGCTGCCGCTGTTCTTGAGGTCGGCGATGTCGAGCCGGCGCAGGAACATCACGCCGAAGCCGTTGATCAGGGCGACGGCCGGTAGCAGCACCGGGTCGGCGTACGGGGCCAACCAGCGGATCGCCAGGTGGGCGACGACGAAGATCGCGCCCAGGGCGATCACCGGGCCGAGGAAGTTGAGGGTCACCCGGCCGACCAGTCCGGCCTCGGCCGCGGCCGAGTACAGGCCGACCACGGCGATCGCGAACACCAGCAGGCCGAGTTCCGTGTTGCGGCGGCTGCCCGACCGTGACGGCCGGGCAGCGTTCGCCCCGTCGCCCTGGTTGGTGGGCGGCGGAGCCGGAAGGGCAGGGGCGGTCACGACGGTGGTTAGTCCTCGGGGGGTCGGGATCAGCGGGTACGGCAGCTGATCGTCGGCAGCGGGGTCTGGGTGTTGTCCGTGGCGGCGCTAGTGGCAGAGGCCGTCGGGCTGAGGCTGGGCGCCGTGCCCGGCCCCTGCGAACCGCTCGACGGATCCGCCGACGGGCTCGACTGGCAGAGCGGCAGCCTGTTGCTGTTGTTCGGGTCGTCGCTGGTGAGTTGCTCCAGCTTGCGCTGGGCGTCGACCGCGTTGTCGGCGTGGATGCCCTGCTTGACCGCGTCCTGAGCGCCCTTGGTCAGCTCGTCGAGCCGGGTGGTGCTGCGCTGCCGCTCGGACGACAGCCGAAGCCCGGCCACCTGACCCGGCACTCCACGGAAAACCGCGACAACGCCGTCGTCGGTGGCTCCGACATAGTACTGCGACTGGGTGTACCGCCAGCCGCCCCAGACGCCGCCGCCGAGCAGCCCGAGCAGGACCAGCAGCAGCAACGTCGTGCGTACCGGATGGCGGCGCGGGCGCTCGTCCTCGTCGTCGTCCGACGACGCCTCGGGCGCGGCGGGGCGCGGGTTGGTCAGGGCGGACGCCCGGGCGGCCGGGGTGGAACTGTCGGCCGACGTGGCGTTGCCGCGGTCCCGGGCCGCCGCGCCGCCGACGATCGGGGCCTCCTCGACGATGTCCTGGTCGGTGACGTCGGCCACGATCACCGTGATGTTGTCCGGGCCGCCACCGCGCAGCGCGAGCTGGACCAGCCGTTCGGCGCACTGGTCGGGGTTGCGGTACTCGCGCAGCGTCGCCTCGATCGTCTCCGCGCTCACCACGCTGGACAACCCGTCGCTGCACAGCAGGTACCGGTCGCCGGCGATGGCCTGGCGGATCGAGTACTCCGGCTCGGCGTCCCGCCCGTCGAGGGCACGGAACAGCAGGTGCCGCTGCGGGTGGGTGTCGGCCTCCTCCAGGCTGATGCGGCCCTCGTCGACCAGCATCTGCACGTAGGTGTCGTCCTTGGTGACCTGGCCGAACTCGTCACCGCGCAGCAGGTATGCGCGGGAGTCGCCGATGTGGACCATGCCGAACTTGTTGCCGCCGAACAGCATCGCGGTGAGGGTGGTGCCCATGCCCTCCATCGCCGGGTTCGCCTCGACGGTGTCCCGGATCTGCTGGTTGGCGTGGTCGACGGCACCGCGCAACGCGTCGATCATCGCGTTGCCCGGCACGTCCTCGTCCAGTGGCGCCATGGCGGCGATGACGATGTTGCTGGCGACGTCACCGGCGGCCATGCCGCCCATGCCATCGGCGACCGCGAGCAGGCGCGGTCCAGCGTAGACGGAGTCCTGGTTTCCGCCTCGGATCAGACCGCGGTCGCTTCGGGCCGCGTAGCGCAGGGTGAGGGTCATGGCCGTAACTCGAATGACGTGCGGCCGATGCGGATCGGCACACCGATGGGGACGGGGGTGGGTGCGCTGACCTTAGCGCGGTCGAGGTAGGTCCCGTTAGTCGAGCCCATGTCCTCCAGGTACCACTGGCCGTCGCGCGGCATGAGCCGGGCGTGCCGCGAGGAGGCGTAGTCGTCGGTGATCACCAGGGTGCAGTCCTCGGCGCGGCCCACGGTGATCGGCGCCTCGCCGAGGGTGATCCGGGTACCGGCGAGGGCGCCCGCGGTCACCACCAGCTGACGCGCGGCGCGCCCCCTCTTGACCTTGGCCGGGCGGGCGCCACCGGTCGCGGTGCCGATCCCCCTGGGGGCGGCGACCAGACGGCTGGAGCGCGCGCCGGCGAAGAGGTCCCGCCGGATCACACCGACCACCGTGAACACGAAGATCCACAGCAGCACGAGGAATCCGTACCGGGCGACGGTAAGGACGATCTCAGGCATGCAGCTCGCTATCCGGACCTGGGGGGTGGGTCACGTCGCGCACGGCTCCTAACCGTCGGCACGGAAGGTCAGTGTGGTCGTACCGAGTTGGATCATGTCACCCGGGTTGAGCGCGACCGCCGAGACGCGCTGACCATTGACCATTGTGCCGTTGGTGGAGCCGAGGTCGGTGAGGACCACCTGGGCGCCGTCGAAATCGATCCGGGCGTGCCGGCGCGAGATGCCGACGTCGGGCAGGCGCAGGTTGGCCTGGTCACCCCGCCCGATCACGGTCGAGCCGATGGACAGCGGGTAGCCCCGGCCGTCGGCGGAGACCAGGCGCGCGCTGCGGGCCGGGCCGCCCACGTGCGCGGGTGGCGCGCTGTGCGGCGCGTAGGGGTTCTGGTCGTACGGGTTCTGGTCGTACGGGTTCGGCTCGTACGGCGGGTAGCCGGGCGGCGCGTCGTACGAGGGCACGGGCGCCACGTCGCCGCCGGTGTAGACCTCGGCGGTGACCCGGAACATCCCGGTGTCGAGCCCGTCGCCCCGCTCGATCTCGACGATGACGTCGCCGTAGACCGTCCAGCCCTGCTCACCGATGAACTCGGCCTGCGACTGGGCGAGCTCCTGCGCCAGCGCCGCGGCGTACGGCGCGAGCCGACTGTGGTCGTAGGGTGAGAGATCGATCACGTAGCGGTTCGGAACGAGAGTCCGACCGCCAGCCAAGATCGCCTTGTGGGCCTCCGCCTCCCGTTGCATGGCGTTGAGGATCTCCACAGGGTGGACCACACCCTTGAAGACCTTGGCAAATGCCCCTTCGACAAGGCCCTCCAAGCGCTTCTCGAAGCGCTGCAGCACACTCACCGGCTCCTCCTCGGGTTCCGAGGTCATGATGGTATCTGGCGCGCGCTCTGTTGCACCCGCACCAACCGGCCCAGCTCGTGCTACTCTTCCGGGGCGCCTACGGCAGCCTAGCCCTTACGCGTGCGAAGCGCGCGGTTGGACTAGGCTATCGGACTGAGGAGCCAGATTTTCGCAGATCTACTCCTCCGGCGTGGCAGTCCGGGGCACGTGATATCGTTCCCGGTGCCTTGAGCGAAGCGGTATTGCTCGGGGCTCGTCACTTGGGGAAGTGGCGGAATGGCAGACGCGCACGGTTCAGGTCCGTGTGCCCGAAAGGGCGTGAGGGTTCAACTCCCTCCTTCCCCACCAACGAACAGGCGGCCACCGGCCGCCTGTTCTGTTTCCGGCGCCGGCTCCCCACGGTGTGCACCGTCACTGTTCGCCGGCCATCCCGCCCCGGTGTGCACCGTCACTGTTCGCCGGCCATCCCGCTCCGGCCCCGAACGCGATGTGCACCGGCTCCGGCCCGGGTTGGCGGTCCAGTCGCCGGCAGACCGACGAGCCCGGCAGACCGAGGAGTCCGGCCGACGCCGCCGCGGCGAGCCCCTCCCCGGGCGTCGTTAGACTTCTGCCGGTACGACACCCCCACATCCCTGGAGCTGCTCGTGAGCGTCGCCCTCGTGACCGGATCGGCCGGCCTGATCGGCTCCGAGGCGGTGCGGCACTTCGCCTCGCTCGGACTCGACGTGGTCGGTATCGACAACGACATGCGCAAGCAGTTCTTCGGTGCCGAGGCGTCCACCGCCTGGAACGTGCTGCGCCTGACCAGCGAGCTGGGTGAGCGCTACACCCACCACGACATCGACATCCGCGACCGGGACGCGCTGGCGAAACTCTTCGCCCGGTACGGGCGCGACATCGCCGTCGTGATCCACACGGCCGCACAGCCCAGCCACGACTGGGCGGTGCGCGACCCGTACACCGACTTCGACGTCAACGCCGGCGGCACCCTCAACGTGCTGCAGAACGTGCGCGAGCACTGCATCGAGGCGCCGGTCATCCACTGCTCCACCAACAAGGTCTACGGCGACCGCCCCAACTCGCTGCCGTACACGGAACTGGAGACGCGCTGGGAGCTCGACCCGGCGCACCCCTACTACGGCGGCATCACCGAGGACATGTCGATCGACGCGTGCCTGCACTCGGTGTTCGGTGCGTCCAAGGTCGCCGCGGACGTGATGGTGCAGGAGTACGGGCGGTACTTCGACATGAAGACCGCCTGCTTCCGGGGCGGCACCCTGACCGGCCCGGCGCACTCGGCCACCGAACTGCACGGCTTCCTCGCGTACGTGATGCGCTGCAACATGGAACGCCGCACGTACAAGATCTTCGGGTACCAGGGGAAGATGGTGCGCGACGCCATCCACAGCCACGACGTGGTCTCCGCGTTCGAGGCGTTCTTCCGCAACCCGCGCAGCGCGGCCGTCTACAACCTGGGCGGCGGCCGGCACTCGAACACCTCGCACCTGGAGGCGTTCGCCCTCGCCGAGAAGATCACCGGCAACGAAATGATCACCGAGTACCACGAGGCGAACCGGATCGGCGACCACAAGTGGTGGATCGGCTCCAACGCCGCCTTCCAGGCCGACTACCCGGAGTGGAAGCAGGTGTACGACGTGCCGATGATCCTCCAGGAGATCTACGAGGCCAACGTCGACAAGTGGCTGCCGGCCAAGTGAGCTGCGCGGACGCGGGAGGCGCAGCATGATCGACAAGGGCAAGCGCAGCGTTCTCGGCGTGCTCGTCGACGCCGTCGACTACGAGGCGGCGGCCGCGAAGGTACTGGCCGCCGCGCGGGAGCACCGCCCCTTCGCGCTGACCGCGCTCGCGGTGCACGGCGTGATGACCGGCGTGCAGGACCGGGCGCACAACGCCCGGCTCAACTCGTTCGACGTCGTCACCCCGGACGGGCAGCCGGTCCGCTGGGCGCTGAACCTGCTGCACGGCGCCGGACTGGCCGACCGGGTGTACGGGCCGAAACTCACCCTCGAGGTGCTGCGCGGCTGCGCCGCCGAGGGCCTGCCGGTGTACCTCTACGGCTCGACGGAGGACACCCTCGGCCGACTGGTGCCGAAGCTGGCCGAGATGTTCCCGGCACTGAAGATCGCGGGCGTGGAGCCGTCGAAGTTCCGTGACCTTCTTCCGGGCGAGGACCGCGACATCGCCGAGCGGATCAAGGCGTCCGGTGCCCGGGTCGTCCTCGTCGGGCTGGGCTGCCCCCGCCAGGAGGTCTTCGCGTACGCGATGCGCCCGCTGATCGACGCGCCGCTGCTCGCCGTCGGAGCGGCGTTCGACTACCACGCCGGGCAGTTGCGCAAGCCCCCGCCGTGGATGCAGCGGTACGGCCTGGAGTGGCTGTGGCGGCTCGGCCTGGAGCCGGGCCGGCTGTGGAAGCGGTACCTGTTGCTCAACCCCGCGTACCTGGCACGGCTGGCGGCGCAGAAGCTGAAGCTGTGGCGGGCCGAGCCACCGGCACCGGCGACCGAGCGGCCGGCCACCTTCGCGGTCTGAACGAAATCGTCACCGCTACCTGACGAAGATCGTCACAACGTCCCGGATGTTGTGGTCTCAGTACCTGGGTATGACAACGACACCCGGGTATGACAATGACGTCCGGGACGTTGTGACGACCGTGGAGGGACTACTGGCCCTCGGGGCCCTTGAGCGCCTTCAGGTGGACACGGCGCTGGCGGAACTCGGCCCGCATGCGCATGGCCCGGTCGGCCGGCAACAGCATGAGCGCGAACGGCGCCGCCATCCACCAGCGTCCGAGGAGGACGAAGCCGACCACGGTGAGCAGTACGCCGGCGGCGTACAGGCGGATCAGCCAGTCGACGCGGGCGAGGTGCGGGTGTCGCTTGTGGAACGCGTCGAGAACCCCGAACGCGCCGATGCTGAACGCCAGCATCCCCACACCGCCCAACACCGCATAAGCCGTCGTCATATCCATGAAGCCGCCTTCGTCGTCCGACCAAACGGAGCCGAGACTAGCTGCACAAATCGGTGATCGGCCACCAACTTATGTCGAAGTACGGTCAACCACTCAGCCGATGGACAGACCGCCCAATCCACGTAGACGGGTACGGGTCTCCTCGTCGCAGAGCGCCCCGGCGACCCCCGCCGCGTACGCCTCGGCGGCGGATACGCCCAGCTGGGCGGCCACCTCGTACTCACGGCCGAGATCGGTGCCGAACATCGCCGGGTCGTCGGTGTTGACGGTGCAGCGGACCCCCGCCTCGCGCAGCAGCGGCAACGGGTGCTCCGCCAGGCTCGGCACGACCCGGGTCCGCAGGTTCGACGTCGGGCACACGTCCAGTACCAGCCCCCGGTCGGCGATCTCCTTGAGCAGTACCGGGTCCTCTGCCGCACGGATGCCGTGCCGGATGCGCGCCGCACCCAGCTCCACGACCTCCCGCACCGACTCCGGCCCGGCACCCTCGCCGGCGTGCGGCACCAGCGCGAGACCGCCGTCGCGGGCGATGTCGAAGGCGCCGCGGTACGTCACGGCCGGCGCGGCGGTCTCCATCCCACCCAGCCCGAGGCCGACGACGCCCCGGTCGCGGTAGCGCACGGCGGTCCGCGCGCACTCCTCGGCGACGGCCGGATCGAGCCCCCGGTAGAGGTCCGGGGTGAACAGCACCGTCACCCCGTACCGCTCGCGCGCCTCGACGGCGCCCTCGGTGTACCCGGTGAAGATCTCGTCCCAGGCCAGGCCGCGCTGGACCCGCTCGGACGGCGAGAAGATCGCCTCCAGGTACACCGCGCCGAACGACGCGGCCTCGGCGGCGTAGTCGACCACGATCTGCCGGAAGTCGTCGGCGGTGCGCAGGCAGTTGGTGGTGAGCACCCACACGTCGACGAAGTGCGCGAAGTCGGTGAACTCGTAGAGGGCGGTCAGCTCCTCGACGGTACCGACGGGCAACGGCAGGTCGTTGCGGCGCGCGATGTCGAGCAGGGTCGCCGGCCGGATCGCGCCTTCGAGATGGACGTGCAGCTCGATCTTCGGGGACCGTACCGGATCAGGGAGAGTTCTCGTCGTCACGACCCAAACTCTCCCTGATCGGCCGGTGCTCCCGCGACCCCGGTCAGACCGTGAGGGTCCAGGTGTTGAGGGTTCCACTGTCGATGAGGTACCTGTCCTGCACCTTCAGCTGCCAGGTGCCGTCCGCGGCCTTGCTGGACAGGTTGACGGTGTAGGTGGTGTCGACGTTGGCGGCACTGTCGTAGCCCTCCGTCTTCAGCCGGTACGAGCTGCCGTCCGGCGCCACCAGGTCGATGCGCAGGTCGCCGCGGTAGGGGTGACTGATGTGCACCTCCACCTTCGACGACGCCGAGGCGCTACGGCCACAGCCCGAGATGGTGATCGGGCTGGTCACCGCCGCCCCGCCGTCGGGGATCGCCACGGCGGTCCCGTTGGTGCCGGTGCAGCCGGTGGGTGGCGGGGGAGGCGGCGGAGGGGTCCCGCCGTTGCCCACGTACAGCAGCTTGTTCGGCGAACCGGTCCCCGGGCTGCCGACGACGTTCGAGGTGGCGTTGTTCACGAGGGTGTCGCGAACCTGCTGCGGCGTGTAACCGGGGTTGGCCGCCAGCACCAGCGCGGACGCGCCGACGACATGGGGGGTCGCCATCGACGTACCGCTGATCGTGTTCGTCGCGGTGTCATTCGTGTTCCACGACGAGGTGATGTTCACGCCGGGCGCGAAGATGTCCAGGCAGGTGCCGTAGTTGGAGAACGACGCCTTCTTGTCGGTGTTGTCGGTCGCGCCGACGGTGATCGCCTCGGGCACCCGCGCGGGCGAGGTGTTGCACGCGTTCTGCGCGATGCCCAGGGCGTTGCCGTTGCCGGCGGCGATGCCGTAGGTCACGCCCGCGGCGATCGAACGCTGGACCGCGGCGTCCAGGGTCGCGTCCACGCCACCGCCGAGGCTCATGTTGGCCACGGCAGGCTTGACGGCGTGGGTGGTCACCCAGTCGATACCGGCCACGACGCCCGAGGTGGTGCCGCTGCCCTGGCAGTCGAGGACGCGGACGGCGACCAGTTGGACGCCCTTCGCGACGCCGTACGTGGAGCCGCCCACCGTGCCAGCGACGTGCGTGCCGTGGCCGTTGCAGTCGTTGGCGTTACCACCGCTGGTGACGGCGTCGAAGCCGGGAGTGGCCCGGCCACCGAACTCGCTGTGGCTGACCCGGATGCCGGTGTCGATGATGTACGCGCGCACGTTCGACGCGGTCGTCGGGTACGTGTAGCTGCCGTCGAGCGGCAGGTTGCGCTGGTCGATCCGGTCCAGCCCCCAGGTCGCGCCGGCCTGGGTGTCCGCGACCGTGACGATCCCGTCCTTCTGGACGTACGAGACGGCCGGGTTGGCCGCCAGCCGGCGCGCCTGCGTCTCGCTGATGCCCTTCACCGCGAAGCCGCGCAGGGCGTTGCGGTACGTGTGGCGCAGCGATCCGCCGGACGACCTGGACAGGTCGCGCGCCCACGCGTCGACCCCCTGGGCCTGCGTGGCCGTGTCCTTGAGGACGACGATGTAGCTGTCGGGCGCGACGTTGGTGGTTCCCGCGTCGCGGACGGCGGCCTCGGCCGGTGTGGCAGCCGAGGCCGCACCACTCGCCGAGAGCGCCGTGGCCGTCGCGGCGACCGTGGCGAGTCCGAACAGCGCGAGCCGGTGCCCCACACCGGGTGCGCGCGGTCCGGACCTCCCGTTCTCTGGGAGCATCATCTCCCACTCCTCCCTCTGGTTGGCCGGTCCGCCGTGCAGTGGCGCCGTTCAGGCAGCGCGGATGGTCCGGTTGGAGAGAGGGTATTGGGACGAGCGGTTACCCGCCTAGATATAGATATTGAATAGTGCGATCACCGTACCGACCAGGAAATCCGGTACGCGCACACGCGCCGTGACCACCGTGACGGGGCGGTTCCGGCGTTACGTACGAACAACGCCACGGTGGGTGACCGACGCGGGCATCGTCGAAAGGGACGATCGGCCGTACCCGACCATCGGCAAGGGTGCCGTCGAGGGTATGGGGCCCGGTCGGGCCGGGTCAGCGGCGGGCGGTGCTCTGGGCGTACAGCAACTCCAGGATGGAGCGGGCCGCCTCGAACCAGCGGTCCAGCCACTCCTGGGTCGGCATGCTGCCCTTGGGCGGCAGCTCCAGCAGCAGCCCGCGCAGCAGCGGATGATCGGCCAGCGGCTCGGCGGCGGCGTCGAACCACCGGTCAGCGGAGTAACCGGGGTCGTCGAGCTCGGTCTCCACGAGGTGGGGCGTCCGCAGCGACGACGCGATCGGGTTGGACATGTCGAGCGAGCCGTTGATCCGGTGGACCGTCGGGGTGGCACCGTTGTGCCCGCCGAGCTGTGCGCCGAACCGGTCGTCGGCGCTCGCCGCCCCGTTGCTGCCGTAGTTGTCGGAGCCTGTCGTCATCGTGTCCCGCCTAATCTGTCCTCGGATCTGCCTCGGTCGCCCGGGCGGGTCGACCGCACGGCACCTGGCACGGCCGTGCCACACCGCCCGGTACAACGAAGATCAGCGCGGGGAGCGACGCCCGTCACCGTTCCGCTTTCCCGGTGGCGGGCGCTCCGCATTCCCGGTGGCGGGCGCGCGATCCGTCACAGGTCGACGGCGCGATCCTTCACAGGTCGAATTCGCCGTCTTTGGCGCCTCCCACGAAGGCGTCCCACTCGCTCTGGGTGAACAGCAGTACCGGACCGTCGGGATGCCTGGAGTCCCGTACGGCGATGGCACCGTCGACGAAAGCCACCTCGACGCAGTTGTCGGAGGACGCCCCGCTCCGGTTGCTCCTGCGCCACCGGGCACCGTCGAGGTCGACCCGCAGGCCCTTGGCCACTATCTCCACTACAGCTCCTTCACCAATCCGGCGATCATCGCGATCGCGTGGTCCGGGGGAAGTGCGTTCGCCCGTAGGTGGTCGAAGACGAACGCGTACCGCTGAAGCTCCTCCTCCTTCTCCAGGAAGAGACCACCGGCGGCGTTCGAGACGAAAACCACATTCTGGCTGGTCGACCCCTCGTACAGCAGCATCGTGAACGCTCCGTCCATGCCGGAGTGTGCGCCCGCCGCGAACGGCAGGACCTGCACCGTGACGGTCGGCAGGTCCGCCGTCCGCAGCAGATGGTCGAGCTGCTCGCGCATCACCCGACGCCCGCCGACCGGCCGGTGCAGCACCGCTTCGTCGACGACGATCCAGACCGCTGGCGGATTGTCCTGAGTGAGCAGTGCCTGACGGTTCATGCGGAGATGAACCCTCTTGTCGGCCTCGTCGGCATCCAGGTCGGGCCAGCCGTGACGGACCAACGCCCGCGCGTACCCCTCGGTCTGAAGCAGACCCGGTACGGTCAGCGCCTCGTACCCGCGGATCGCGTGGGCCGCGGCCTCGAGCCCGACGTACGCCCCGGTCAGGACCGTGCCGTGAAGCTGCCACCAGCCCTTCTGCCGCGCCTCGCGCGTGCAGCGCAGCAGGAGGTCGACCTCCTCAGCCGGCACGTCGTACACCGCGGTCAGGTCCCGCACGTCGCGGGGAGAGACCCCGGTCTGACCGGCCTCGATCCGCGCGAGCCGGGCGGCCGACCAGCCGAGCCGCCCGGCCGCCTGCTCGACGGTGACCCCGACGGCCTCCCGCAGGTGTCGCAGATGCATGCCCACCTGCCGGCGACGCACCGTCGGACCGCTCCGAGGACTACTCACGGCCACCTCCGCAGGCAGAGTGCCCGCGATGCCGACCCCGGATCGGTCCGCGGTCCGACTCGCGCGCGACGTGAAGCCCGACCACCCACACCGCTCGACCCGACTCTATTACTCAATCGGACCGCCGGAGGCACCTAACGGACGATGATGGCCGCTCAAGATGGGCGACAAGATCTGGAACTTGCGTTGATCCAGGTTGTGGTGCAACCTGTGGGTACGGCTCGGGTTACTCACTGTTCATCATGGACTCGGACAAAAGGGCGTGTCGCATACGGACCGTCAAGTTTTGGTCGGGTGTGATGGCGCCCATGCCGGGGTACAACAAATCGGCGGCCACCCGCAGCCGACATCCCCGGGTGTTCGGTGGCTTCCGGACTGCACGGACGTGTTCGCCGGACGCGTCTGCCCGCCACGACGGAGCGCCAGACGCGGTGACGGGGCTCCACCGTCACCGGCCGGACGAACGACGCAGAGAAGAGGAGTCGGTGTGCTACCCAGAGCTGGTGACGTACTGCGCGTGACTAGGGCGGCGAGCGTGCAGTTCCTCGAGCCGATGCTCTTCCGGGTGATCCGCGTGCACGACTGGCCGACCTACGACGGCTGGGCCTGGCTGGACGGATACCAGCTGAACGCCGCGGGCGACGCCGTGGAGCGCAGGTCGATCTTCGTACAGCTCAAGGGACTCCAGCCCGGCACCCTGGCCCCCATGGGCGGCGGCCTGCGGTCGCGGGCGAACGTGGCCTGAGGGTGGCATCTCCCGGCCGGGCCCGATGACGGGCTCCGGACCCCACTGACCCGCCGTATGCGACGGGCGGCGGTCAGGCCGGGCCCGCCGTATGCGACGGCCCCGCCGTCGGCGGCGAGGACGCAGTCGGCGCCGGTGTCGCCGTCCGGGTCGGTGTGGGCGTGGCCGCCGGAGGCGCGGCCACGATCAGGGTCACCCGGGTACCCGGTCCGACCATCGTGCCGGCGCCCGGCTGGGTAGCGGTCACCGTTCCCGGCGCCACCCCCGCCGTGAAGCGCCTGATCACGGTGTACGTCAGCCCCATCCCGGTCAACCGCTCCTTGGCCGACGCCTCGCTCTGACCGGCGAGGTCGGGTACGCCCACCTGAGCCGGCGCCGTCGCCGTCGCCGTCGCCGCCGTTGGCGGCGCGGACGTCGGGGCCTCGGTCGCCGGGGCGGTCACGGACGGCACCGGCGTACCGGACGGCGTCACGCTGAAACCGGGCACCGGGGTCGACGGCCGCCCGAAAGCGGTGAAGATCAGCCACAGCCCGGTGCCGAGCATGGCCAGCAGGATCGCCACGACCACCGTGATCACCACCGGGCGGACCCAGGCGCGGTCGCGCTCCGGCGGCCCGGACTCCTGCTCCCACTCCTGTGGCACCTGATCGCGTACCGGCACGTCCTCCACCGGCGCCGGAACGCGAGCGGCCCAGATCTGCGGCGTCACCCGCCGGGTCGCCTCGTCCGCCGGCAGCCGCCGGGTCGCCTCGTCGCCGGTCGGCATCGGTCGCGTGGTCCCGGGGTCGTCCGGCAGGCGACGGGTCGCCTCGTTCTCCGCGTGGTCGTCGGCGAACGGGTCGAACGTCGACGTCGGCTCGCCGCCCGGCATCGGCCGGGTCGCCTCACCGCCCTGAGCGTCCCGCGACGACGGCACCCGCCCGTCGTCGCGAGCATCCTCATCCACTGGGTCGCGCTCATCGGCCATAGGTCCATCTCATCAGAAACCCGGCCGCCGATGCCGAAGCGGCCGTTCGTGGCGTGCGGTGTCAGGGCTCGCCCCCGACGGCCACTGGGCGTACTCTGCGCGGCATGGCGGCGCGTGGATGGGCTAACTCGACGGTGACCGCGATCGGTGTCGCGGCCGGCGCCGGTGCGGCGCAACTGGGGCTGGCGTACGGGCTGGGCGTCGTCGTCTGGCAACCGGTACGCGACGCGGCCGGCGAGAGCCTCTGGCTGGCCAGTCTCACCTGGGCCCTGTGGATCGCCGCCACCTCGACCGTGCTCGGAGCGGTCTACGCGAGTGGGGTCGGCATCCGGGCCGCCCGGGCCGACGCCGCCGGGAGAGCGGACGCCGCCGGGAAGGCGGACGCCACCGGGAAGGCACCGGTCATCGACGCGACGGCACCCGGCGGCACCGAACCGGCCGCGGCGGAGCGCGGCGGCGCGCGCCCGCGTACCCGTGCGGTCGATCTGGTCTGGCGGATCGCGATCGCGCTCGCCGCGGCGATCGGTGCCCTGGTGACCGTGCCGCTGGTGATGCTCCCGGCCCGGGCCGCACACCGGGCCGACACGTTCCAGCCGCAGGTCACCGCCGGCGCGTACGCGGTGGTCGGCGTCATCGTCGGCCTGATCGTCGCGATCCTGGCGGTCAACGTGCGGGTGATCGCCGCCAACGTCATCGCCTCGACGGCGTGGGCGGGGCTCATCGCCGCCGTGTCCGTGGTCGACACGGTGCGCGTCGGCCGGACGGTCGGCACCGCCCAGCTCGTGACGTGGCAGTTCACCGACCGGGGCTGGTTCCGGGACACGCTGTACCTGCCCGGTGCCCTCCTGATGCTCGGCGGTGCCCTGCTCATCGGCGTGTTCGCCGCCCTGCCCGCCGACCGGCGCCTCGACAACCGCGTCGGCATCGCCGTCTCCGGTACGTTCGGGCCGCTACTGGTGGCGGCGGCCTACTTCCTGACCGCGCCGAACCTGACGGTACGCGCGGAGCAGCTGTCGTCGTACCTGCTCGCGCCCTACGCGGTGATCGCGGGGCTGGCCGGCTCCGCCCTCGTCGCGGTGCTGGGTCCGCTCCGCCCCCGCCGTGAGCGGCCCCGCACCCCGACGGCCGGCCCGGCGCTCGCGGGTTCCTCGGCGGATCGGGTCGACGAGCCGGAACTGACCGAGTGGACGCGCACGCTCTCGGTCGACCCGGAGCCGGCGCCGGCGCCCGCCGGCCCGCAGGCCGGCCCTGCGGTGCCGGTCGCTGGGCAGCCCGCCGGCCCGCGGCCGCTCGCACCGGCCGCCGCCCCGCAGCCGGTGGCCACCGGCGCCGGCGCTGCGGCGCCGCACGCGGCCGGCCGCGCGACGGTCACCCAGACGGCACCGGCACCGGCATCGGCAGAGCCGGCGGCGCAGTCGGCCACGGCGCAGCCGGCCGAGCCGGCGTCGAAGTCCCGCAAGCCGCGCGGCGCCGGCGGTCGCGCCTCCCGGTGACGCCCGGTCAGCCGATCGGCCAGGTGTGCACCGGCTCGTTGTCGGCCAGGTAACCGCTGTAGCGGCGCAGCATCTCGCGCAGCGCCGACAGTCGGTCGAGGTTGCGGTCGTGCTCCAGCGCACGCACCGTCTCGGTCTGCCAGACCGCCCCGTTTCGCCGGCTCACGCAACGCGCCTCGATGATGCCGAGCAGGCGGTCGCGGGTGACCGGGTCGACGCCGAACCGGTCGAGACCGTCGTACGCCTTGGGCAGCAGCTTTTCGAGGACGAGGTCGGTCACGCGTACCTGGCCGAGGCGCGGCCACCAGACGGTCGACGCGATGCCGTCGCGGGCGGCGGTGTGGAAGTTCTGCTCGGCGGCCGAGAACGTGAGCTGCGTCCAGATCGGCCGGTCGGCTTCGGCCAGCTCACGGACCAGTCCGAAATAGAACGCGGCGTTGGCGAGCATGTCGACCACGGTCGGCCCCGAGGGCAGCACCCTGTTCTCCACCCGCAGGTGCGGCCGGCCGTTCATCACGTCGTACACCGGGCGGTTCCACCGGTAGACGGTGCCGTTGTGCAGCCGCAGCTCACCCAGGCGCGGCACGCCGCCGTTGTGCAGCACCTCGACCGGGTCCTCGTCCTCGGTGATCGGCAGCAGTGGTGGAAAGTAGCGGACGTTCTCCTCGAACAGGTCGAAGATCGACGTGATCCACCGCTCCCCGAACCACACCCGTGGGCGTACCCCCTGGGCTTTCAGCTCGTCGGGCCGGGTGTCGGTGGCCTGCTCGAACAGGGCGATCCGGGTCTCGGACCATAACTGGTGGCCGAACAGGTACGGGGAGTTGGCCCCGATCGCGACCTGGATACCGGCGATGGCCTGCGAGGCGTTCCAGTGACAGGCGAAGTCATCCGGAGCGACCTGGAGGTGGAACTGCACGCTGGTGCACGCGGCCTCGGGCACGATCGAGTCGGTGGAGGCCTGTAGCCGTTCGGTACCCCGGATGTCGAGCTCCATGTCCTCGCCCCGGGCGGTGATGATCTGCTCGTTGAGCACCCGGTACCGCGGGTTGGCCGAGATGTTGTCGAGCACGGTGTGCGCCTGGGTGAGGGTCGGCAGGATGCCGATGAGGACGAGCTTGGCGTTGTGCTTGTGGGCCCGCTCGTCGGCGTGCGCGAGACTGGCCGACACGTCGCGCTCGTACTCGTCGAACCCGTGTCCGGAGATCAGCCGGGGCCGGACGTTTATCTCCAGGTTGAACTGCCCGAGTTCGGTCTGAAAGGAGGGGTCGGCGAGCTCGGCGATGACCTCGGCGTTGCGCATCGCCGGCTGCGCGTCGTCGTCGATGAGGTTGAGCTCGATCTCCAGCCCGGTCGTCGGGCGGTCGGCGTCGAACCGGAAATCGTGGAGCATCAGCGCGAAGACGTCCAGGCACCTGCGGACCTTACGCCGATAGCGCACTCGATCTTCGCGGCTGAAGGAAGCCTGCGAAACGTCCTTGCCCATCGACGAATCCACCCCTGCCCGTGTCCTCGGACCTCAACCGTAGGAGCGCGTCCGCCCGTACCGCTAGGGGCAAACCGGACCCGGTTCAGCGCACGGTGAGCGGCAAAGTGCGGACAGTCGGCGATGCTCCGCTCCGCCCGGGGCGTACCCGCTCGCCCTGTCACCCCATCGTCGACCTCCCGTGATCTCGACGTCGCCCACTGGAACGACACGCGTACCTTTCTCACCATGGGGTGCCGGAGCTCTCACCATGGGGTGCCGGAGCGCGGAACCGGAATGAGTGGCGTCGGCGGGAACGACCTGGGCCGACGCGCGCGAACAGCCACTCCCACACGCGGATACACCCGGCTCACGATCCCACTCCCCGGTCCTTCCGATTTTATTGCTGCCTCAAATACAACCTTTACAACATTCAACTCATCAATTAATAACTGCTAAGGTGGTTAGGTGACCGAGCACCTGTTCGACGACCCGAGGATCACGGCGATGGGCCTCCTGACGGAGGCGTTCACGGGGCTGACCACCCGCATCTCCGAGCAGTTGTCCACCCACGGAGTGTCGATCGTCGAGTTCGAGGTGCTCATCCGGCTGGCCCGCTCCCCCGAGAGCCAACTGCGGATGACCGACCTCGCGGCCCAGACGCAGCTCACCACGAGCGGCGTCACCCGGGTGGTCGACCGGCTGGAGCGCAGCGGGCTGGTGTGCCGGGCAGCCTGCCCCACCGACCGGCGCAGTTCGTTCGCGGTGATCACCGACGCCGGTCAGGCCCGGCTGCAGGGGGTGCTTCCCGGGCACGTCGCACTGATCGAGCACTGGTTCACCAGCCGGCTCACGCCGGACCAGTTGGCGCAGGTGCTCGACTCGCTGCGCGTCGTGCGCGACGCCGTTCGCCCCGAGGCGACCTCCGGTGCGACCCGCGCGAACGGCAACGGCTCGGCCGCCCGGCAGCAAGGGTCCAGCTCGGTCGCACGGTAGGCACGGGAGCCGGCCCCGCCGCCCGACGGGTAAACAGAGCCGGTCCGGCCGCGCGATACCGGAAACCGACTCCGCCGGACCGTCGCCCGACCGGCAGAAGTACCGGCAGAACTTGATCCGAGAAACGGTTCAACACTCCGATATCTACCCATTTTCCCCGCCCTGGCTGGGTACTCTTCGCTCCCGGGGAGGCACCAACGGGATCCGGCACGGACGAAGAGGTGGGGCCATTTGGGGGCCTTCGTCCGTGCCACCCATGCCCGTCACGGTCCCCATCCGGGTTGTGGTCTCGCCCTACCGGAGACCACAACCCGGCGCGGTCCGGCGCTCACGATCCCCTCCGCCGTTCGAGTCGCCATTCCGGGCCCGCCATTCACAGCCCGCCATCCGGTACCCACGGTCCGGTGTCTGCGCCCACCTCGCTCACTCGACGCCGAGCAGCGCCCGGTCCCGGGGCAGGAGAACCACGGCGCCCCGCTCGCACAACTCCGTCAGCCGCGCGCGCACCGCGCTCCGGTCATCCGCGTCGTCCGTACCCGCCACCGCCCCGACCAGCGCCTCCACCACGTCGCGAGCGTCATGGTGTCCGAGCAGGGCGGCGGCTGACTCGAACAACTTGACCGCGTGCGTCCGCTCGCCACGGGCCAGCGCCAGGTAACCGCCGACCAGTGTGCGGGTACCGTCGGCGCCCGGGCCGGCGTCGGCGAGCGTCGACCGGACCGCCTCCGCCTCGGCCACCGCACCCGACTCGGCCAGTGCCAGGGCCACGGTCCCCTGTACCCGTACCCGGTGGCCCGGGTCGCCGACCTCGGCCAGCAGCGCGAGTGCCCGCTGTCCGGTCTCGACCGCGCTGGCGTACCGCCGGTCCAGCCGCGCCACCTCCGCCAGGTTCGCCAGCGCGACCGCCTTCAGCCGGACGTCGTCGGCCTCGCCCGCGAGCCTGATCACCCGCGCCAACCGGCGCTGCGCCCCGGCCAGGTCACCGACCCGGATGTCGTGCCGGACCAGGAGGTTGTGGGCGACGGCCACCTCGCGGGTCCGACCGGTTCGGGTGGCCAGCTCCAGGAGCGCGTCGGCGTGCCGACGGGCCTCGGCGTGCCCACCGGCCGCCAGCCACAGCCGGCCCAGCAGCGCATGCCCGGCGAGTTCGCCGCCGACGTGGCCCAGCCGCTGGAACGTCTCCAGTGCCTGGCGGGCCCCGGCCAGTTCAACCACGCCCTCACCGTGCTCCATGGCCAGCGCCGCGGCGCCGAGCCGCGCCGACGCCACCACGGCCGGGTCGGCGGTCACGCTCCGCGGGTCGGCGAGCAGCCGGTTCAGGCACTCCCGGCCTTCCCGGTCCCGCCCCCGGAACCGCCACCACAGGGTCAGCGACCCGGCCAGCCGCAGGGCGGTCACCGGCTCGGCGTCCGCCGCGTGGTGCAGCGCCGCGTTCAGGTCACTCAGCAGGTGGTCGAGCAGCGAGACCGCCGCCGGCATGGTGGGTCCGACCAGATCGGTGGCTGTTCTGGCGGCACGTTCGGCGAACATCCGGGCATGCCGGGTACGGACCTCGTCCAGGTGCCCGTTCTCGGCGCAGCGCTCCAGAGCGAAGTCGTGCACGACGTCGAGCAGCCGGAACCGCAGTGGGCCGGAGGCCCGGACACTGACCAGGCCGAGCCCGACGAGCCGGTCCAGTACCGCTTCGACGTCACCGACGATACCGCCCAGCAGCTCCTCGGCCAGCTCCAGCGACCAGCGCCCGGCGAAGGCCGCGAGCCGCTCCAGTGCCAACTGCTCGGTGTGGTCGAGCAGCCGGTAGCTCGCCGCGACCGCGTCGCGCAGGGTCTGCCCCTCGGGCCGGCGGTCGCCGAGGTCGAGCACGCGGTGGCCGTACCGGTCGAGGATCTCGGACAGTTCGAGCACCCGGCCGCGCGCGGCGGCCAGTTCGATGGCGAGCGGGAGCCCACCCAACCGGCGCACCAGGTCCCTGAGCACCGGTACCTCGGCCGGCTCGACCGGGTGGCGGCGCACCTGCCGCAGCCGTTCCAGAAACAGCGCGACCGCCGGGTACGTGGTGAGCTCCGCCAGGCTGGCGGTCGCGCCGCGCGGCGGCACCTCAAGCGGCGCGACCGGCCAGGCGACGACGCCCGGCAGGTCGACCGGCCGGCGGCTGGTCATCAGTATCCGCATCCGTGGCGCGTGCGCGCGCAGCCAGGCCAGCGCGGCGGCGCACGCCGCGGGTGCCCGGTCCGCCCCGTCGACCATCAGCAGCGTGGGCTCCCCGGCACAGCGCTCGGAGAGGTCCGCGGCGCGGGCGACCCCGAACACGGAGGCGGTACCGGCGAGGATGTCGTCGACCGACGAAACGTCGGAGATGGACAGTCCCGCGACCCCACCGGGGAACCGGTCGGCGACGTGGTGCACGACGGCGAGGGCGAGGCAGCTCTTACCCACCCCGGCGAGGCCGATCAGCAGGACCACGTCGTACGCGGCGAGCAGGCCGGCCACGTCGCGGAGGTCGTCGTCGCGGCCGACCAGCGGCAGCGGCGGCGGCAGGGCGATCGTGCGGTGCGGCGGACCCGCCTGGCCGCTGTCCGGTTCCCGCGCCCCGGCCTCACCGGTCCGTCCCCGGGCGGTGGCAACGAACCGGGTACGGGCCGCGCCGGTCAGCCCGAGCGCGTCGGCGAGCAGGTCGACCGTGCCGCGCTGCGGCCGCGTCGACCGGCCCCGCTCGAGTTCGCGTACGGTCCGGACGCCGACCCTCGCGCGGGCGGCCAACTCCTGCTGGGTCAGCCCGGCCGCGCGGCGGTGGGCCCGCAGGACAGCGCCGAATCCGACCCCGGGCGTCGGACCTTCAGCGCTCACGCTGAGGAAGGCTACGCAGCCACCTCATCGATGCGAACCACTTCGTCCCCGTTATGACGGCCGGGCGGCAAAAAGACGACACTTTGCCGTCTTGGGCAATTGCCGGGCCATGCTTGTGCCGGGGACGCTCGTGATGCTGCCCGAGGCAGGCGACGAATGGTCAGAGGCCGAGTTCACGGGCGATGATCATCCGCTGGACCTCGGACGTACCCTCGCCGATCTCCAGGATCTTCGCGTCGCGGTAGAAGCGACCGACCGGGAACTCGTTCATGAACCCGTACCCGCCGTGGACCTGGGTCGCCTCCCGGGCGTTGGCCATCGCCGCCTCGCTGGCGTGCAGCTTGGTGACCGCGGCCACCCGCTTGACGTTCTCGCCCGCCACCAGCCGGGAGGCGGCGTCGTAGTACGCCAGCCGGGCGGTGTGCGCCCGCAGCTCCATGTCGGCGATCTTGAACTGGATCGCCTGGAAGTCGCCGATCGGCTGACCGAAGGCCCGGCGCTCCTTCGCGTACGTCACCGACTCGTCCACGCAGCCCTGCGCCAGGCCGACCGACAGCGCGGCGATCGCGATCCGCCCCTCGTCGAGGGTCTGCAGGAACTGCGCGAAACCGCGGCCGCGCTGGCCGAGCAGGTTGCCGGCCGGCACCCGTACGTCATCGAAGATCAGCTCGTGGGTGTCCGAGGCGCACCAGCCGACCTTCGAGTACCCCGGTTGCACGTGAAAGCCCGGCGTACCGGACGGCACCATGATGGCCGAGATCTCCTTGCGCCCGTCCGGGGTCTGTCCCGTCACCGCCGTGACCGTGACCAGCGCGGTGATGTCGGTACCGGAGTTGGTGATGAACGCCTTCGAACCGTTGATGACCCACTCGTTGGTCGCCTCGTCCAGCCGCGCCCGGGTCGCGGTACCGCCGGCGTCGGAGCCGCAGCCGGGCTCGGTCAGCCCGAACGCCGCGAGGTTCTGCCCGCTGAGCAGCCGGGGCAGCCACTCCCGCTTCTGCTCGTCGGTGCCGAACCGGTAGATCGGCATGGCACCCAGCGAGATCGCCGCTTCGAGCGTGATCGCGACACTGGAGTCCACCCGCGCCAGCTCCTCCAGGGCGAGGCAGAGCGCGAAGTAGTCGCCGTCCATCCCGCCGTACTCGGCCGGGAAGGGCAGGCCGAACAGGCCCATCTTGCCCATCTGGCGGACGATCTCGTACGGGAACGCGTGCCGCTCGTAGAAGTCGCCGATCACCGGCGCGATCACGTCCCGCGCGAACTCCCGTATGGTCTGCCGCAGCGCCTCGTGCTCCTCGCTGAGCCTGAAGTCGGGCATCGGAAACTCCTTGGAACCGCTAGACGGGGGTGACGCCGTGGCGGCGCCGGGAGAAGTGGCGGTCCTTGCCCGCCGCCGCGGCGAACCGGCGGACCAGTTCGTCCCGCAGTTCGTGCGGCTCCACGATCGTGTCGACGACCAGCTCGCTGGCCAGCCGGACGATGTCGATGTCGCGCTCGTAGTCGGCGCGCTTCGCGGCGACGAACGCCGCGCGCTCCGCCTCGTCGGAGATCGCGGCGATCTTGTTCGCGTACACCGCGTTGACCGCGGCCTCCGCGCCCATCACCGCAATCTTCGCGGTGGGCAGCGCGATCGTGGCGTCCGGTTCGAAACCGGGGCCGGCCATCGCGTACAGCCCGGCGCCGTAGGCCTTGCGCACGACGACGCAGATCTTCGGTACGGTCGCCTCCGAGATCGCCGTGATCATCTTCGCGCCGTGCCGGATGATCCCCTGCTTCTCCACCGCCGAGCCGACCATGAAGCCGGGAACGTCGGACAGGAACAGCAGCGGCACGTTGAACGCGTCGCACAGCTGCACGAAACGGGTCGCCTTGTCGGCCGAGTCGACGAAGAGCACCCCGCCCTTGAACATCGAGTTGTTCGCGACGACGCCGACCACCTGGCCGTTCAGCCGGCCGAAACCGACCGTGATCTCCTTGGCCCACAGCGCCTGGATCTCGAAGAAGCTGTCGGAGTCGAGCAGGCCCTTGACGTACCTGCGCATGTCGAACGCCTGCCGCTCACTGGCCGGGACCAACGCGGCGAGGTCGATCTTCGCCGGCGCGTCGACCGACTCGGCCGGCGGCGGTGACTGCGTCCAGTTGGACGGCAGGTAGGACAGGTACCGCCTGACCGTGTCGATCGCCTCGGCCTCGGTCTTGCACAGGAAGTGCCCGACCCCCGACTCGGTGCAGTGCACCTTGGCCCCGCCCATCGCCTCGAGGGTGGTCTTCTCGCCGGTGACCATCTCGACCATGCGGTCGGAGCCCAGGTACATGCTGGCGTTGCCGTCGACCATCGCGACGACGTCGCAGAACGCCGGGATGTACGCCCCGCCGGCCGCGCTCGGCCCGAACAGCGCGCACGCCTGCGGGATGCTGCCGGAGGCGCGGACCTGGTTGTAGAAGATCTTGCCGGCGCCGCGGCGGCCGGGGAACAGTTCGACCTGGTCGGTGATCCGGGCACCGGCCGAGTCGACCAGGTAGACCATGGGCACGCCGGTCGTGTACGCCCGCTCGATGATCCGGATGATCTTCTCGACGGTCCGCGCGCCCCACGAGCCCGCCTTCACCGTGGAGTCGTTGGCCATCAGGCAGATCGGCCGCCCGTCGACGGTGGCCGTCCCGGTCACCACGCCATCGGCGGGCAGCCCGTCGGCTAGGACGTTGGCGTACATCCCGTCCTCGACGAAGGAGCCCTCGTCGACCAGCAGCGCCACCCGCTCGCGGGCGAAGAGCTTGCCCTTGGCCGCGTTGGCCGCGTGGTAGCGCTCGGCGCCACCGGCACGTACCCGCTTGCGCAGCTGCTCCAGTGCCTCACCGTCGAGCGTCACCGGAAACCTCCCGACCCGTTGCCTGAACGATCGTTAGGTTAGCGCATCGACGGGCTGGCGCGCGACACGGTGACCGCTACCGACGAGGGCGCCCCGCCACCCCGCGACGGGGTGGCGGGGCGCCCTAACCGCGAGCGGGCGGCACGGACCGCTGCTCAGTGCCCGGACGGCAGCCGCGGGCCGGCCCGCAGGACGCCCGACGGCAGCTCCCGACCCACGATCTCCTGCGCCAGCCGGGCCGCGTCGAGCAGCGCATCGAGGTCCACACCGGTCTCGATCCCCATGTCGTGCAGCATGTGCACGACCTCCTCGGTGGCGACGTTGCCACTGGCCCCCGGGGCGTACGGGCAGCCGCCGAGCCCGCCGACGCTGGCGTCGAACTCGGTCACCCCGAGCTGCAGCGCCGCGTAGACGTTGGCCAGGGCGGTCCCCCGGGTGTTGTGGAAGTGCAACAGCACGGGCAGGTCGGGGTGGCGTTCCCGGACCCGGGAGACGACCGCGACCACCCGGGGTGGCGTGGCCATGCCGGTGGTGTCGCCGAAGGCCACCCGGTCGGCGCCGTCGGCGACCACCCGGTCGACGATCCCGGCTACCCGGTCCGGGTCCACGTCACCCTCGTAGGGACAGCCGAAGCTGGTGGCGACGATGACCTCGACCCGCGCGCCGGCGTCGTGCAGGGTGCCGATGAGCGCGGCGATGTCGTCGAGGGACTCGTCCGTGGACCGGTTGAGGTTGCGCCGGTTGTGGGTGTCGGACGCGGACACCACGACCTCGATCTCGGTGAAGCCGGCATCGAGGGCCCGCCGCGCGCCCCGGCTGTTGGGGATGAGCGCCGAGTAGCGCACGTCCGGGCTCTTCGACACGGCCGTCCAGACCTCGTCAGCGTCGGCCATCTGCGGGATCGCCTTCGGGTGCACGAAGCTGACCGCTTCGATGCGCCCGACCCCGGTGGACGAGAGCGCCTCGATCAGCCGTACCTTCGCCCCGGTCGGTACCGGGTCCTCGTTCTGCAGCCCGTCCCGCGGGCCGACCTCGCGGATCGACACGCTACTCGGCATCTCAGGCATCGTCGCCCCTCCTAGATCCACACAACGTCCGGGACGTTGTGGTCGTACCAGGTACCCCAGGCCACACCTTCCGGGAAGTTGCGGCGGTCATCGGGCGGTCAGGACCGCATCCGGCCGACGATGCCGGTGTCGTAGTCGCCGCCGACGAACTCCGGGTTGTCCAGCAGCTCGGTGAAGAACGGCAGGTTGCTCTTGGGGCCGGCGATCTCGAATCCGGCGACCGCACTCTTCGCCCGCTCGATCGCGGTCGCCCGGTCCGGCCCCCAGACGACCAGCTTCGCCATCAGCGAGTCGTAGAACGGCGTGACCGTCGTACCGGCGGCGTACCCGCTGTCGACCCGCACCCCCTCGCCGGTCGGCTCGGTCCACGTGGTGATCGCGCCCGGCCCGGGCAGGAACCGCTTCGGGTCCTCGGCGTTGACCCGCAGCTCGATCGCGTGCCCGTGGGGCGCCAACTCCCCGAAGGCCGGCGGCAGGCCGGACGCGACGCGCAACTGCTCGGCGACCAGGTCGACGCCGTAGACGAGCTCGGTGATCGGGTGCTCCACCTGCAGGCGGGTGTTCATCTCCAGGAAGAAAAATTCAGCGTCGCCGGGGCCGGACCCATCGGCACCCCGCTCGCGCGGGACCAAGAGGCACTCGACGGTGCCGGCGTTGCGGTACCCGACCGCCTCACCGGCGCGTACGGCCGCGGCGAGCAGGCGTTCGCGCAGCTCGGGCGAGACGGCCGGCGACGGCGACTCCTCGGCGACCTTCTGGTTGCGCCGCTGCACCGAGCACTCCCGCTCGCCGAGCGCGACCACCCGGCCGTCGGCCAGGCCGAGGATCTGCACCTCGACGTGGCGTACCCGGGGAAAGTACCGCTCCAGCAGCACCGAACCGTCGCCGAACATCCGCTCGGCGAAGGCGCGCACCTTCTCGTACTCGGCGCGTAGGGCTGCCTCGTCGGCTGCGACGCCCATCCCCATGCCACCGCCGCCGGCGGCGGCCTTGACCATGATCGGGTACCCGATACCGGCCGCCGCCGCGACCGCCTCCTCCACGGTCGCGGCCGGGTCGGTGGTGCCCGGCGCGACCGGCACGCCGGCCGCCGCCATCAGGTTCCGGGCATTGATCTTGTCGCCCATCGCGGCGATCGCGTCGGCGCCGGGTCCGACCCAGATCAGCCCGTTGGCCTCGACGGTACGGGCGAAGTCCGCGTTCTCCGACAGGAAGCCGTAGCCGGGGTGGACCGCCTCGGCACCGGTCGCCTTGGCCGCGGCGAGGATGGCCTCGACGTTGCGGTAGGACTGCGCCGGGTTGGCCGGGCCGAGCAGCACCGCCTCGTCGGCTTCGAGGACGAACGGCAACGCCGCGTCCGCCTCGGAGTACACGGCGATCGTCCGGATGCCGAGCCGCTTGGCGGTACGGATGACACGACGCGCGATCTCTCCGCGGTTCGCGACGAGAAGCGACCCGATCACTACGGCCTCCTGAATGTGATGTCCGGCCGTCCCGCTGACCACCCGTAGTCCTTGTGGACAAACCTGTGGATCCAGTCGGACGGACCTGTGGAAAAGTGCCTTCTCAGCTCACTGATATGAGTCGTACCAGGTCCGGCGCGATTCCACCCGCCGAACGCGGCGCGGGCGCCGGTGTCAGCAGCCGAACGCGCGGACCGCCGCCGGGGTCGACCGCCGTCCGGTGCCGGAGTCGACCCGGGCGGCGGGCCCCGACGCGCGGGTGTCAGCCCTGCAGTGCGGCCAGCGCCGACGCGCGCAGCAGGTCCGCCCGGCGGTGCCGGTCGACCTCGCCGCCGAGGAACGGCGTCGAGTTCATCAGGCCGAAGGCGGCGTGCGCGAGTACCCGCGCCTCGGCGGCGGACAGCTCGGGGCGCAGCGCGGTCAGGGTGGTCACCCACTCCTCGACGTAGAGTCGTTGCAGGCGCCGGATCTGCCGGCGCGGCTCCTCGGGCAGCCGGTCGAGCTCGTGCAGGTGCAGCGCGATGACGGCGGGGTTGGCCAGCGCGAAGTCGACGTGGAAGTCGACCAGGGCGGCGAGGGCGGCGCTGGGCCGGCCGTCGTACTCGGCGATGCGCTGGCGGCCGCCGGCCAGCAACTGCTCACTCACCGGGATCAGGGCGGCGACGAGCATCGCTTCCTTGCCGGCGAAGTGGTGGTACAGCGCGGGCCCGGTGACCCCGGCGGCGGCACCGATGTCGTCCATCGAGACGCCGTGGTAGCCGCGGGTGGCGAACAGCCCGACGGCGATCTCCAGGATCTCCTCCCGGCGGGAGCGGCGCCGTGCCGGCGCTGCGGGGACTACCTGCTGATCGGCGGTCATCCGTGAAGCCTAACCTCTTGTCAAGCCATACCTGAACGATCGTTAGGCATCGTCCAGGCCGTACTCCCGGCGCAACCGCGCCGCCTCGTCGTCGCGGCCCAGCGCCTCCAGCACCCCGGCCAGCAGCCAGGCCGCGTTCTCCCGGTGTGGCGTGTCGCGGGGCGCGGCGCCGAGCACGGCCCGCAGCACCGGCTCGGCCTCGGCCGGCCGGTCGAGACGAAGAAGCAGCTCAGCACAGAGAAGATCGGCCTGGAGAGCCTCACCGAACGCCCCGATCGACCGGAATCCGTCACCGGAGGCCGTGGCCCGCGCCAGCGCCCCGCCGAACCGCTCGGCACCGATGAACACCCGCGCACCGTCGAAGGCGAGCATGGCCCGCTCCCAGGTCGCGGCGGGATCGTCGGCCGGGAGACCGGCGGCCCGCTCCTCGGCGGTGTCCAGCGCCACGATCGCGTCGTCGATCTCACCGGCCCAGCGCAGCGCGAGCGCCGCCCACCGGTGGGCGCGGACCTCGTCCAACGCCAGGCCCGCCGCACGGTACGCCTCGGCCGCCGCCCCGAACCGGAGGGCTGCGGCGGCGTCGCGGTCCTGGCGGTACAGCAGGTGCCCGGCCTCCTCGTGCAGCCGCGCCCGACCGGCCAGGTTGTCGAACCCGTCCAGGTTGGCCACCAACTGGTCGAGCAGGACCAGCGCCTCGTCCGGCTGGTCGAGTTCCCGGTACACCAGGGACAGCAGGTACCGGCACCGGTCCGCGGCGTCCTGCGCGCCGAGCCGTTCCAGCGCCGGCAGCGCCGCCTCGGCGGCCTCCGCGGCGTCCAGTTCCTGGCCGCAGCCGTGGTACGCGGTGGCCAGGTCGAGCCGGGCGAACGTCGCCGCGGTGTCGTCACCGATCGCGGCGAACCCGGCCACCGCCTCGACCAGCGACTCGACCGCGGCCGCCGGCTGCGCCGCGGCCAGCAGCGCCCGGCCCCGGCCGTGCTGGCCGGACAGCGTCACGTCGGCGTCGGTCGACCGCTCCAGCGCCGCCCCGAACGCGTCCGCCGCGCCGGGGTAGTCGGCGAGGTCGGCCAGCGCGTGCGCGTACAGCAGCCAGGCGAACGCCGCGACGGGCGGGTCACCGGCGGCGGCGAAGTGTTCCCGGGCGGCGGTCGCCGACTCGGCCGCCTCCCCCGGGCGGCCGAGGGCGAGCAGGAACTGGGCACGACGGGTCGCCACCTCCGCGGCGAGCAGCGGATCTCCGGTGGCCTCCGCCGCGTACCCGGCCGCCCGCTCCACCGCCTCCAGCGCCTGCGCCGGCTGGTGGCCCAGGCCGAGCACGTACGCCAGGCGCAACTCGGCACCGACCCGCCGCTCGGCGTCCCCCCGCTCGATCAGCACCCGGCTGGCCTCCCGCACCATCGCCAGGCCCTCGTCGTACCGGTCGCCGCCGCACAGCAGGGTGCCCAGCCGGCCCAGGGCCACCTGCCGGCGGACCTCGTCGCCGGCCGCGGCGTACCCGTCGGCGGCCTCCCGCCAGGCGCGCTCGGCCTCGGCGGGCCGGTCGTCACCGGAGGCCAGCATCCCCCGCCCGTCGACCCGGCGCGCCGCCAGCAACGGCGACAGTGTGTCGGCCGGGTATCGGTCGTCGAAGTGCCGCCACGCCGCCTCGGCCCAGCGGGTGTCGTGCTCCCGGAACCGGCGCTCGGCGAGGTCGAGCAGCTGGTCCGGGTCGTCCGGGTAACCGGCCGGTGCGCCCGCCCCGGCGGGTCCGGCGGCCGACCCGGTAGACCCGGCGGCCCGCGCACCGGCCATCCCCCGGCGGCGACCGTCCACGGCGGACAGCGGCAGGTACCCCACCAGCGGCTCGGCAGCCAGCATCCGCGCCACCCGGTCACCCTGGGCGGTCGTACCGTTGCGCTCGTCGAACCGGGCCGCCAGGTCCCGCGCCTGCGCCGCGAGCCGCGCGGCCAGGTCCGGCGCGGGCACGTCGGCGGCCTCCCGCCCGCCGGCGGCCGGCCGGTGCACGGTCAGCCCGTCGTGGCCGGCCCGGACGAGGCCGTCGAGGACGCGGGCGGCCGCGGCGGCGAACCGCATCGTCGCCCAGGGCGAGGGGGACCGGTCCAGCCAGCCCAGGTGCCGCTGCACGATCTCCAGCCCCCGCGCCTCGTTGCCGGTCCACGCGCAGAACATCAGGTGCTCGGCGAGGTCCCCGAGGTCGGACAGGTTGCCCCGCATCAGCCGGTACCCCCGGCGGTGCGCGTCGGCGGCCTCGGCCAGCCGGCCGGTACGCAGGTAGGGCAGCAGCAGGGCGGTCAGGATGTTCTGCGGCTGCTCCGAGCAGGTCAGGTGGCCGGCGAGGACCGGGGCGGCCAGCGCGACGGCGTCGGAGTCACGGCCGCGGTCGGCCAGGTGGACGACCTTGGCGCCCGGGTCGCAGCCGGCACAGTCGGAGTTGTCGTCGCGCGGGGCGGCGCTCCAGCGCGTGTACCACTCCTCGGCGGCCGCCCCGTCGCCGATGTGGTACGCGACACCCCAGCGCTGCCGGTACACCGCGTGCAGGCTGTACCCGCCGGCGGCGTACCGGCGCTGCATGTCGTCGACGACCGCGTACGCCCGCGCGAGCGGTACCTCGGGAAACATGGTGAGCGCGTTGACCACGTACTTGAAGTGCCACAGCAGCAGGCTCTCGTCCTCCCGGCTGCGCCCGGCCGGGTCGCGGTCGTACTCGCCCAGGCACCAGGAGAACGTCACGAACGCCTTCGCCGGCTCCCCACCGTAGGTGTAGGCGTGGGTGGCGAACATGCGGCCGGCGAAGCGCAGCCGGTCCAGGCCGGCCGCGTCGGCGTGCCGGATCACCTGTTCGGCCAGGGCGATCTGCGCCGCGCCGTACGGCATGCCGCGCCCCTCGGCGAGCAGGCGCCACAGGTCGGCCTCGGTGTAGGTCACGGGCTTTCGCTCCTACTCGCTGTCCGGGACGGCGTGGTTGAGCAGGCCCAGCAGCGAGGTGTTCAGCAGCGCGGCGTCGGCCGGGCGGAGCGGCTGGTACCCGAGCAGCAGCGCCTGCCCGTACAGCGCCTCGGTGGCGAGCCGGACCAGCGTCGCGTCGTGGAGGGCGGTGACCCGGCGCACCAGCGGGTTGCGGTAGTTGAGCACGAGCTGCGGGCGCTCGTCGGTGGTCGTCTGCGCCAGCGCGTCGAGCACCCCGGCCCACACCTCGTCGACCTGTTCCCGGGTGCTGCGCAGCTGCTCGTTGAAGGCGGCGGCCCGGTTGACCAGGTACAGCGCCGGGAGGGCGGCCGGCTCGTACGCCCTCAGCACCACCTCGCAGCCCAGCCGCTCGACCGCGCGCTGTGCCTCGGTGAGCATCGGCCGCAGCGCCAGCTCCACCGCCGGGTCGAGGACGTCGAAGCGGGTGGTCAGGTCGCCGGGTTCGAGCCGTTCGATCAGCGTCGTACGGTCCACCGCGGGCAACCGTTCGATGAGCTCGGTTTCGTACGCGTACCCGCCGTTGACCAGGGGCAGGTCCTGAGCGGCGGCCACCGAGGCGAGCTGGCGGAACTCGTCGACCTTCACCGTGTACCGGACCAGCCCGTAGCGCTGGCGGAACTCCGCGAGCGTCATCCGGCCGACGTTGGTCTCCATCGGCCACCACGAGTCGACCAGGTGCAGCATCTCGTCGTCGTGCAGCGCGAGGGCCTTGACCCCGACGTGGTGGATGTCCAGGAACTCGGCGAGCCGGCCCGGGTGGCCGGCGGCCAGACCGACCAGCCATCCCCGCAGCCGCTCGCCCAGCGCCTCCCGGGTGGCCTCCAGCAGGCTGTCGGAGTAGAGCGCCTCGCGGCTCGCGGTCGGCCGCAGCTCGCTGGCGTCGACCACGCAGCGGGCGAAGAACGCCCAGTCCGGCAACAGGCCCTCCACACCCTCGGCCAGCAGCATCCGCTTCAGGTAGACCCGGTGGCCGGCCCGAGCGGCCGGGTTGGCCGGCCGGGGCAGCACGAACGCGACCCCGGTGAGGCCGGCCTCCGGCACCTCGAGGTCGATCACGTCGAACGGGGTGAAGCCGAAGACGCGGTACGCGTACGCGAAGAGCTCCGCCCGGCGCTCCTGGGCGGCGTCGGCGCGGCTCTCCGGATCGGTACCGGTCGGCGCGGACCAGGGCAGCCGCTGCTCGGTGGTCCGCACCGGCCCGTCCGGCGTGGCGACCGTGACCTCGAACGGCAGCAGCGAACCGTAGAGCCGGGCCAGCTCCACCGCGGTGGCGGCCGCGAGCCAGTGCTCGGCGCCCCGGCGCGGCAGCAGGGTGACCGTGGTGCCGGTCGGCGTGCGGTCGGAACCGGGCTCCACGGCGTACCGCCCGTCGGAGTAGCCGGTCCAGCGCACGGCGGGCCGGCCGGCCGCGCGGGTCTCCACCCGGATCTCGTCGGCGACCAGGAAGCAGGACAACAGCCCGATGCCGAACTGGCCGAGGAACTCGTGGCGGGCGAAGCCGAGATCGTCGCGCTTGGAGCTGCGGCCGATCGTGGCGAGCAGGTCGTGGACCTGCTCCTCGGTCAGCCCGACACCGGTGTCGCTCACCCGCAGGGTGCCGTCGCCGGTGACCTCGGGCGGCTCGACGAGGACCCGGCCCGGCGCGCCGGGCTCCACCGCGCGCCGGGCCGTGATGGCGTCGGCCGCGTTCTGCAGCAGCTCCCGCAGGTACACCCGGGGACTGGCGTACAGGTGATGGCTGAGCAGGTCGACCACGCCGCGAAGGTCGACCTGGAACGTCCGGTCCACGTCTGCTGCGCTCCTGATCACTATGCCGAGGCGCCCACCGTACCCGTCCCGGACCATCGTCGCGGTCCGGTAACTGCCGTTGACGCTGGACGGTCCTGCCGCGCAGTCGGGTCCGGGCTGGGCGGTGGCTGACGGACTGCCCGGGGAGACGGAGCAGCCCCACCAATCCAAGCCGGTGGGGCTGCTCGGGATCAAGCCATCAGTCCGCAGTACCGCCGGGGTCGGCGGAATCGGGCAACATGATCAGGTCGGGGCGGCTGGTCGGTACGACTCCGAGACACAGCAGCAGGCTTCCGCACGAACGTACGGCGGCGCGGAGGTCGCGGGTCGAGATGACCGGGGACAGTCCCCGGTCGGCAAGCAGTCGCATCACGTCGCCCAGCAGCCGGCCCGGATCGTACGTCTCGCGCCTGCCGCGGGCCGTAGCCACATCGACCCGTTCGGCCATTCGGCACCTCCATCGATCGTCCTGCCGCGGCTGCTGATCAGTAACCATGCTGGTCTCGAAGGCGGTGCGGCCCGGTGCGCTGGTGCGGGCGCAGACGAGCGACGTACGGCCGGACCAGTGAACCGCTCTCGGAGGGCGGGGCCAGCTCGGGTAGCTCTCGTGTCAACAGCTCCGCCCAGCGGGGATAGCCGGGAAACGGAACGGTGTCACCGTCACAGAGTTGGTACTCGCCGGAGCCGGTGGTAATGGCGCTGTCCAGCCGCGCCAGCCGCTCACGTGACCGTCGTACCCGTCTCGACCTCATGAACCCGAACCAGCGCACGACGCCTCCTTGGCGTTGGCGGACGGAGTCTGGCGACCGGCACAGGCGCCGTGCCAACCCCTTGGCCGCACTCCGTGCCGGTCGCGAGGCCGAGAATATTGTCATCTAGATGAGTCGTCTAGATGAGTGGCAGGCCCGAACGGTATTGAGTGATCACCTGGACGACGGGAGATCGAACGGCGGTACCGTGGCCGATGTGCCAACCCCGCACCGCGAACGACCGCGCTATCGGCAGGTCGCCGAAGAACTGCGCCGCCGTATCCTCGCCGGCGCAATTCCAGCCGGCCAACTGCTGCCCAGCGAGCCGGTACTCATCAACGAGTTCGGTGTCTCGCGGGGCACGCTGCGTGAGGCGCTCGCGCTCCTGCGCGCCGAGGGCCTGGTGGTCACCGAGCACGGACGCGGCACGTACGCCCGCCCGGCGCGACCGGTACGGCGCCTCGCCTCGGACCGCTACCGCCGTGAGGTTCAGCAGCTGACCGGCGAGCACCCGCCACAGACCTCATTCACCCACGACCAGGGGATCGACTGGGAGAAATACCAGCTCGACAAGGAGTTCCGTGAGGTGCCGGCGTCGGCCTCCGTCGCGGCGCTGTTCGACCTGCCGGCCGGGACGATGATCCTGGAGCGCCGCTTCCTGTTCCGCGCGCACGGCGTACCGCAGCAACTATCCACCTCGTGCTACCCGCTCGACCTCGTCGCGGGTACGCCCGTCGCCGACCCGGAGAACGAGCCGTGGCCCGGCGGCAACACCGCCCAGTTGCACTCGCTCGGTGTCACCGTCACCGGGATCCGCGAGCGGGTCCGCGCCCGGATGCCGACTCCGGAGGAGTCAGCCGCGCTCCGGCTCGCGGCAGGCGTGCCGGTCATCGCGATCACCCGCCGGACGTACGCGGGCGAGAAGGTCGTCGAGGTGGCCGCCGACATCGTCATCCCGGCGGACGGCGTCGAACTCGACTACTGGATCGACCTGACCTAGCCGGCCGGCCGCCGCCCCGATCGTCACAACTTCCGGGAAGTCGTGGCCTCCGCCTCGTGCTGAAACCACAATTTCCCGGAAGTTGTGTCGATCAAACGTGTGTCGATCAAGCGCCGGTCACGTACCGGTCAGGCGCCGAGCTTGCCCGGTTCGGCGCCCTTGGCGATGGGCGCCCGGACCAGGTTGCCCCACTCCGTCCAGGAGCCGTCGTAGTTGCGCACCCGCGGGTACCCGAGCAGGTAGGTGAGCACGAACCAGGTGTGCGAGGAGCGCTCGCCGATCCGGCAGTACGCGACGATGTCGTCGTCGCGGCCCAGGCCGAGTTCGTCGGCGTAGATCCGGCGCAGCGCGTCGGCCGGCTTGAACGAACCGTCGTCGTTCGCGGCCTGCTTCCACGGCTTGCTGACCGCCCCCGGGATGTGGCCGCCGCGCAGCGCGCCCTCCTGCGGGTAGTCGGGCATGTGCAGCAGTTCACCGGTGTACTCGCCGGGCGAGCGCACGTCCACCAGCGGCCGGCCGGCCGTCACGTGCGCGAGCACCTCCTCGCGGTACGCCCGGATCGGCGCGTCGTCGCGCGTCACCACCGGGTAGTCGGTCGGCGTCCGCTGCGGGACGTCCTTGACCAACTGCCGGCCCTCGGCCACCCACTTCTGCCGGCCCCCGTCGAGGATGCGCACGTCGGCGTGGCCGAACAGGGAGAACACCCACAGCGCGTAGGTCGCCCACCAGTTGAAGTTGTCGCCGTAGAACACGATCGTGTCGTCGCGCTTGATGCCCTTGGCCCGGCACAACCGCGCGAACCCCTCGGCGTCGAGGTAGTCGCGGGTCACCGGGTCGTTGAGTTCGGTGTGCCAGTCGACCTTGACCGCGCCGGGGATGTGGCCGGTGTCGTAGAGCAGCACGTCCTCGTCGCTCTCCACGACGACCAGACCCTCGTCGTCGAGGTGGTGCGCCAGCCAGGATGTGGAAACCAGTCGCTCCGGGTGCGCGTACGCCTGCAACTCCGGGGCGGGATCATTCGCTACGGCCATGGTGTGAGCCTACCGACGCCGGCCGGGGCCGGTGCCGCCACTAGCGCTCCCGGTCGGCCGGCAGCACCGGCGCCAGCTCCGGGCGCTTCGCCACGATGGAGTCGCCGGACGAGCGGCCCTGCAGCCGGCGCTTGATCCACGGCGCGAGGTACCGGGCCGCCCACCGGGCGTCGGCGGCCCGGGCCACCGGCCAGGCCTGCGGGCTCGGCGCGGGCTGCGGGTCCATCCAGGTCGGGTCGGGTACCAGCCCGAGCGCGGTGAGCACGTGACCGGCCACCCGGCGATGTCCCGCCGTCGACAGGTGCAGCCGGTCCACGCTCCACATCGCGGTGTTCACCGACAGTTCCTCGTCCGACCACAGGTCGACCAGGTAGGCGCCCTGCCGGGCGGCGACCTCGACGACCGCGTCGTTGAGCAACGACGTCCGGGGCAGGATGATCCGCTTGCCCGGCAGCCGGCGCGACATGTCGGCGAAGCGGAACACGATCACATCGGCGCCGGTACCGCGTAGCTGCGCGATGACCTCCTCGAACCGGGCGACCAGCGCCGGGCCGTCGAAGTTGGGGCGCAGCGCGTCGTTGCCGCCGGCGGCGAAGCTGACCAGGTCGGGGCGCATGGCCAGGGTCGGCGGCAGTTGCTCGCTGACCACGCCGTCGAACAGCCGGCCGCGGATGGCCAGGTTGGCGTAGTGGAACTCCTCGCCGCGCGCCACCGCCTCGGTCGCCAGGTGGGCGGCGACCAGGTCGGCCCAGCCGCGGTACCCGTCGCCGCCCGGGTCCCGGTCGTCCATGCCCTCGGTGAAGCTGTCGCCCATAGCGACGTACCTGTGCCACGCCATGCCGCACCCCTTTCCGGGGAGGAATCTTGGCAAAGGCTAAGCATCGGCGGGAGTGACTTCGGCCCGGGTGCGACGTACGACACGGCAGCGGTGCGCCGAGGGCCGGTCTGGTTACGCCATCCGAGACGCCATCCTGACCGCACATGGTTGCCGGTGGATCTGTCACTCGGCCGACAAATCCGCGCGCGACCGCCGATCCGGCGGACGTACGCTGCGGCCATGCTGCTGCGCCTGTCGACGCTGTTCGTCCGTACCCTCCGCGCGGACCCGGCCGAGGCCGAGGTACCCAGCCACCGACTGCTGGTACGCGCCGGCTACGCGCGCCGGGTCGCGCCGGGCGGGTACGCGTGGCTGCCGCTGGGCAAACTGGTGCTCGACCGGATCACGGCGGTGGTCCGCGAGGAGATGACGGCGATCGGCGCGCAGGAGGTGTCGCTGCCGTCGCTGCTACCGCAGGAGCTCTACGAGACCAGCGGTCGGCTCGGCGCGTTCGGCGACGACGTGTTCCGGGTCCGCGACCGGCGCGGCGCCGGGTACGTACTCGGCCCGACCCACGAGGAGCTGTTCACGCTGCTGGTGAAGGACCTGTACCCGTCCTACCGCGACTATCCGGTGACGCTCTACCAGGTCGGCACGAAGTTCCGCGACGAGGCGCGGCCGCGCGGCGGTCTGCTGCGCGGCCGGGAGTTCCTCATGAAGGACGCGTACTCGTTCGACCTCGACGACGACGGCCTGCGCCGGTCGTACGCGGCGCAGCGGGCCGCGTACATCCGGATCTTCGAACGGCTCGGGCTGGACCACGTCGTCGTGGCCGCGATGTCCGGCGCGATGGGCGGGTCGGTGTCGGAGGAGTTCCTGGCACCGGCGGCGGTCGGCGAGGACACGTTCGTGGCGTGCGGATCGTGCGGCTACGCCGCCAACACCGAGGCGGTGACGACCCGCGCCCCGGTCGTCGCCGGGGACGTCGACCATCCCCCGGCGACGGTGCTCGACACGCCAAACACGCCCACCATCGAGTCGCTGGTCCGCCACGCCAACGCGGTGACGGCGGGCGGCCGGTCGGACTGGACCGCGGCGGACACGCTGAAGAACGTGGTGCTGCGCGTCGACGGTTCGATCCTGGTCGTCGGCGTCCCCGGCGACCGGGAGGTCGACCTCAAACGGGTCGCCGCCGCCCTGCACCCGGCGGCGGTCGAGCTGTTCGACGACTTCGCCGCCCATCCGGAACTGGTCCGCGGGTACATCGGCCCGCAGGTGCTGGGCACGCTCGGCATCCGGTACCTCGTCGACCCACGGGTGGCGGCCGGCACCACCTGGCTGACCGGAGCCAACGAACCCGATCGGCACGCGATGAACGTGGTGTGCGGGCGCGACTTCGTACCCGACGGAACGATCGAGGCGGCCGACGTACGGGCCGGCGACCCGTGCCCGAGGTGCGGCACCGGCTCGCTCGCGCTGCGCCGGGGCATCGAGATCGGCCACATCTTCCAGCTGGGGCGCCGGTTCGCCGACGCGTTCGGTCTCGACGCGCTCGGCCCCGGAGGCCAGCCGGTACGGGTGACGATGGGCTCGTACGGCATCGGCATCTCCCGCGCGGTCGCCGCCGTCGCCGAGCAGCACCACGACGAGCGCGGCCTGATCTGGCCGCGCTCGGTGGCGCCGGCCCAGGTCCACGTGGTGGCGACGGGCAGGGGCGAGCAGGCGGAGACGGCGGAGCGGCTGGCGGCGGAGCTGGTGGCGCGCGGCATCGACGTGCTGCTCGACGACCGGCCCGGACTGTCGGCCGGGGTACGGTTCGCCGACGCGGAACTGCTGGGCATGCCGGTCGTCGTCGTGGTCGGCCGTCGCCTGGCCGACGGGTACGTCGAGGTCCGTTCCCGCATCGACGGCACCCGCTCGGACGTACCCGTCGCTGAGGTCACCGGTCTGATTAGCGGATACCACGGTGGGTAAATCCCGGCACAACGCCAACGACGGTTCGGAGGCAACATGCCGATGCAGACTGTCCGGGACGTGATGACGGCCGACGTCGTCACCCTGCCCCCGGAGACGACCCTGGCCCATGCCGCCCGCCTCATGCGCGAGCAGGACATCGGCGACATCGTGGTGGCCGACGGCAATGGACCGGCCGGCCTGGTGACCGACCGCGACATCGTCATCCGCGCGGTCGCGGAGGGGCGCGATCCCGCGAGCACGACACTCGGCGAGATCCTCACGCCGGACCTGGTGACCGTACGGCCCGATGACACCGTGCAGTCGGCCGCGCTGCTGATGCGCGACAACGCGGTCCGGCGGGTACTGGTCTGCGAGGGCGACCGCGCCCTCGTGGGCATTGTCTCCATCGGTGACCTGGCGGAGGAGATCGACCCCGAGTCCGTGCTCGGTGGTATCAGCCGGGCCGAGCCCAACAACTGATCTCACCGGCGAGCCGACAACCGATCTTCTCCGCGCCCATCCGGCGATCTTCTCCACACTGATCGGCGGTCTTCTCCACACTGATCCGGTGGTCTTCTCTACGCCGATCCCGGGTCGGGCGGTGGCCGGCGCGCCGGCGCCCGGCCCGTACGGCGGCGGCGCGCCGGCGTCCGGCGCACCGCGCGTGACCTCACTTCCGGTCCTGGTCGGCGCCGCCGGCGCCTCGGCGCCCGACGGTAGCGCGGATAAGCTGGAACCGATGAACATGCCTACCCGCCTCTCCGAGATCGTTGACGAGTTCTCCACGGCACCCCGCGACGTGGTGCTGGAGATGCTGCTCGAGTACGTCGACGCCCTGCCCCCGCTGCCGCCGGGCATGGCCGGTCACGACGGCATGGAGCAGGTACCGGAGTGCCAGACCCAGTTCTTCCTGCGCGCCGAGGTGCAGCCGGACCGTCGCGTCCAGATGTGGTTCGACTGCCCACCGGAGGCACCGACGACCCGGGCCTTCGCCGGCATCCTGGCCGAGGGGCTGGCCGACGCCAGCGCCGACGAGGTGCTCGCGGTGCCGGGCGACCTTTACCAGCGGATGGGACTGGCCGCGGCGATCAGCCCGCTGCGGGTACGTGGCGGCACCGCGATCCTCGGACGCCTCCAGCGCCAGGTGCGTGAGCAGCTGTAACGCATGGTTTCACGTGCAACGGTATAGCCGTTAGTCGATCTACTTGCCGAGGTTCTCGATCACCTCGGCGCCGGGCAGGCGCCCGAGGGCCGCGCCGGGAAGCAGGATCTTGCTGTGCCGCGCCCCGCTGCCGACGATCACGTACGGCACCGCGGTGACCCGCGCGTCGACCAGGACCGGCCAGGCCGGTGGCAGCCCGATCGGGGTGATCCCGCCGTACTCCATCCCGGTCTCGGCGACGGCCACGTCCATCGGCGCGAAGCTCGCCTTGCGCACGTCCAGGCGCCGGCGGGCAACCCCGTTGACGTCCGCGCGGGTGGTCGCGAGGACCACGCAGGCGGCGTACCGGGTCTCCCCCTCCCGCTTGCCGGCCACCACCACGCAGTTGGCCGAGGCGTCCAGCGCCACCCCGTACGCCTCACAGAAGGCCGCCGTGTCCGCGAGTGCCGGGTCGATCGACGCGACCAGCACGTCCGGCTCGGGCCAGTCGCCGAGCGCGGCCAGGACGGACGGAGCGAGCAGGTCCGGGCGTTCCCGGGCGGGTTCGGTCTTCAGCGATCCCATCACCAGCCCATCCTGGCAGCAACCGGCAGCGCCGGTCAAAACCGGCGCGGCGGGTGTGCCGCGGGCGCGCCGCGGGTACGACCACACCATGGTGGAACCGATCAGCGACCCCGGACTGAGTGACGAGCCGTTCGACCGGGTCGACAGCCGGGCGGCCGACCTCCTTCCCGAGGAGCGGGTGGCGGGCAGTGACGACCCCCACGCCCAGGCGGCCGAGATCCTGCGCGACTCCGACATCCGCGAGTCCGACCTCGACGCCGCACCGGACTCGTTCGTAGAGCACCGCACCTCCGAGCAGACCGTCGCACCACCGCAGCCCTGATCGCTCCTCCCCCCTGATCGTCGGTGCTTTCGGTTACCGTGACGGGCCGAAGAAGCCTGAACTGGGGGGGGTGATGGTGGCGATGGCGATGCCATTCAGCGCTGCCGGGGAAGACGCGGATGCCTGGGTCGATTCGTGGGCGGCGAGCGTGTCGGCTCGCGCCCAGGCCGCGCAGGAGCTGTCCGAACGGGTGTCGAGGCTGTCGGTGTCGGCGTCCGGCCGCGACGGGGCGGTCCGGGTCACGGTCGCCGGCTCCGGCGTGATGACCGATCTCACGCTCGACGACCGGGTGCTGCGGTGGTCCGCCGACGAGATCGCCACTCAGGTCATGGCGGTGATGCGGCGGGCACAGGGATCGCTGGCCGCCCGCGTGGCGGAGATCGCCGAGGAGACCGTCGGCGCCGACTCCGAGACCGGCCGGGCCGTGGTGGACGGGTTCGCCCGGCGCTTCCCGGCGCCCGCGGACGGCGAGGACGGCGACGACCGCAGGGGCGACCGCCGGACCTGGTGAGCGCCGGCGACCGGCGCCGGCACCCCGCCGGTGACGGTCACGGCCGCAGGACGAGCACCTCGACCTTGTCCGGGTAGCGGGCCGCGAGGTACCGGGCGGCCTGGAGGTTCGTCGGCACGCGCGGATCGCCGGCCGAGGTCGGTTCCCCACCCGGCGACGGCTCCGGCTGCCACGAGTGGTCCGGATCGGCCGAGAGGAAGCTGGCCCGTGGATCCCCGACGACGAACCGCACCGGCACCGGGCTGGTGCGCACCTTCGCCTCCAGGTCGGCGAGCGTGTGCCGGCGCATCGGCGACAGGAAGACGTACCAGGACTCACCCTGCCGGTAGTTGCGCTGCATCGCCGCGGTGAACAGGGTGCCGTAGAAGTTCGCGTACGGCGTCCCGGTGAGAACCACGTCGACGCGGCCGTCGGCGTCGGGGTAACGACGTACCAGGTCGACGGCCTGTCGGCCGCCGGCCGGAGAGCCCTTCTCCACCCCCAGGCCGTACCGCAGACCGGAGCTGGCCAGCGGCGTGCTGTGCCACTGGCCGCCGGCCGCGGCGAGCCCCGCCACGACGGCGACCAGCCCGGCCAGGACGGCCGCGTACCGCGCCCGGGCCGGGCCGGCGGCATCCGGGGTGGACACCAGCCGCGCGGTCGAGCCGAGCCCGACCAGCGCCACCACCAGCAGCATGTGCAACAGCTTCTCGAAGTAGTACACCGAGTGCCCGACCATCGCGTACTGGTACGTGAACAGCACCGCGACCATGCCGAGCGCGACCGCGAGTGCGACGGCGACCAGCCGGCGCGCCGGCGCGCGCCACCCGCCGCGCGCCACCAGCCCGACCACCGCCACGACCACGACCGCGACCAGGACCGGCCGGTCCACCGGCAGCGCGGTGCCGGGCGTGAGCAGCAGGTTGCCCGCGCCGGACGGCCGGTTCTCCAACGGCGTGATCGCCACCAGCGGCAGCAGCGGCACCGCGACGAACCCGAGCCGGCGCGGCAGCGTCCGGCGTCGGCTGAACGCCCACAGCGCGGTGACGGCCAGCGCGTACGGCAGGTAGAGGTGGTAGGCGAACGAGATGCCGACCAGTAGCGCCGCGACGGTGGCGACCTGCTCGCCCAGGCGTGGCAGCGGGCGCGCCGCGACCGCCGTCAGCACCGCGACCAAGGCCAGGCCGAGCAGTTCGTTCGGAAAGCCGCGCAGGAACGCCGCGAGCAGGTCACCGAAGTAGAGCACCCCGGAGACGACGGCCAGCACCGGCAGCAGCGCCACGGCGGCCGGTCCCGGGCCGGCGACCCGGCGGACGCTCCACAGGAGGGCCAGGGCGAGGAAGACGTACGTGCCCAGGTGGCACCACAGCAGGACGTCCATCGCGGTGAGCGGGTCCGCGTTGACCGCGGACGACCGCACGAACCGGTCCAGCACCGCGTACAGCAGGTGCGTGCCCTGCGGGTACCCGATACCGTACCCGTCCGGCGTGGCGGCGACGGCCGCGCCGCGGTGCAGGAACGCGTACCCGCCGAGCCGGCCGATCAGGTCGTACAGCATGAAGTGGCGGGCGAAGTCCTCCCCGGGCGCCACCAGTCCGATCCGCCCGCCGAGGTCGCGCAGCGCGAACGGCACGAGCGCCGCCACCGCGACGGCGAGCGTGGCCAGCCAGGTGACCACGTCGCCGGCCGGGGACCGGGTCGGCAGCCGGGGCCGGCGGCCAGTGACCGCCGCCAGCCCGACGAGCGCGGTGAACGCGCACCCGGCGACGGGTACCGGGTGCAGGTGCCAGGGCCAGACCGACATGACCAGACCCGCCACGCAGAGCGCGCCGAACAGCTGCACCACCGCGAGCACGAGGCGGTCCGTGAGGGTACGGCCGGCGCGCTGGATCGACATCACCCCGACCAGCAGCAGCGGCGGCAGCAACCAGTCCGCCCGCAGCAGGTGCGCGCAGACGGGGAGCAGCCACGAGACGGTGAACGCGACGGCCCAGCGCGGCAAGCGGGTCGCCATCGAAGACCCGGCGGGAGGCTCCGTCATGATCGGACTGTGGCGGGTCGTGGTCGACAAGCGAACCTCAAATGATGGTCGGGGCGTACTCCGTGCATGATACGAGCGGTCCGCAGATGCGGTAGGAGCGCTGTGAGCGGTGCGTCACCGGCGCCCCTGCGCCACGGCGACGTGTCGTCCCCGACCGTGGCGGTCTCCGCGGCGGTGCCCGATGGAATATCGTTCTTGCTTCCGAGATCACCATCGGCGGGGTGGTCTAGGACTCCTGCATCCAAATTGCCCGTTCTGTCCCCAGGTAACGGTTCGTCCCTAGGAGTTGTGGTCGCATGCGTCCGCTCGCTCTCGCGCTCGCTACGCTGCCCGTTGCCACGGTTGCGGCGACGACGTACGCGTTGCGCCCTACCGACCAGGTGGTGGGGCGAGAGCGGCTCGCCGTGATCCGCGCCGCGGTGGTTGTCGGTGCGTACGCCATCCTGAGCAACGAGTTGCTGTCCGCGATCGGAATGCTCAACCGGACCGGCGCCAGCATCGTGTGGCTGGTGGGTCTCGTCGCCGCGGCGGCCGGCGCGATGATCCGGTACCGGCGGGGAGCTCCGGCCCGGGACCGGCTGACGTGGTCAGGCCTCGGGCTGGTCGAATGGCTCGTCATCGCCGGGCTCACCCTGTTCGCCGCCGGGACCCTCCTGATCGCGCTGGTGGCCGAGCCGAACAACGTGGACTCCCAGGCGTACCACCTGCCCAAGGTAGAGCAGTGGGTGCGCAACGGGTCGGTCGGCATGTACCCGACGAACGTCTTCCAGCAGGCCGCGCTGGCGCCGGGCGCCGAATACCTGCTGCTGCACCTTCGGCTGTTGACGGGCGGGGACGGCCTGTACAACCTGATCCAGTGGGGCGGGGCCCTGCTCTGCGCGTTGGCGGTGTCCCGGGTCGCCGCCCAACTCGGAGCCGGCCGCATGGGGCAACTGGCGTCGGCGTTCCTCATCGTGTCCACGCCGATGACCTTGCTTCAGGCCACCAGCACCCAGACGGACCTCGTCGCTGCGGCATGGGCCGCCTGTGCCGCCACCCTTGCTGTCGACGCGGCCTGGAACCGCATGAGCGCCTGGGACGTGCCGCTACTCGGAGGCGCTCTCGGCCTGGCGATACTGACGAAGTCGACCGGCATGGTGGCCGGCGGTCTCGCTGTGGCGCTGTGGTTCGTGGCCCGCGCATGGCGGGTACGGTCGACGCGGTCCGCGGCGAAGCTCGCCGGCGTGGCGGTCGCGGTCGCGGCCATCGCATTCGCGATCAATGCACCGTTCCTGACCCGGATGACGGTGACCTACGGACACCCGCTCGGGCCGGAGGTCGTGCGACACCACGCCATGCAGCGCCACGACCCGGTGGCGCTGGTGGTCAACGCGGCCCGCATGGCACAGACGGCGACAATGGTGCCGAACCTCAAGGTTGACGACCTGACGGCGCGGGCTGTCACGCGCTTCGCCCGAGCGCTCCACGTCGACGTGGGAGACCAGACCATCACGCTTGGCCCGTCGTTCCCCGCGTACTACGCCGGAGAGGACGAAGACAGCGCACCGTTCCCCGTACAGGTGGTCGCCCTGACCGCTGGGCTGGTCTACTGCCTGGTACGGCGCTGGCGCGACCCACGCATCCTCGGATACGCACTGACCTGCGTCGCCGTGGCAATCGGGTTCGTCGCGACGCTCAAGTGGCAGTTGTACATCAATCGGCTGGTCCTGCCCGGCCTGGCCACCGCCGCGCCGCTGGTCGGGGTCGCCGTCGACGCGCTGGCCCGGCACGCCCGTGCGGCGCTCCCCCGTGTCGTGGCGACCGCCGGGCTGATCCTCGCCGTGGTCGTCGCCGGGATCGGCGGTGCCCACACGCTCCTGTTCGGTACCCCGCGTCCGCTGTACGGACCGCAGTCCGTCCTTACGACGGACCCGCTGGAGACCCGTTTCGCCCGCTCCCCGCGCGCCGAGTCCGACTATCTCTGGGCGGCCTCTACGGTGAAGGCGGCCGGTGCGCACCGGATCGGCATGGCAGACCTTGACGGGTACGAGTACCCGCTGTGGCTGCTGTTCAAGGACCGTGACGTGGTCAGCCTGAAGTCGACCGTCCCAGGTCACCCGGCGCCGTCGCCCACCACCGTCGACGCCGTCGTCTGCCTGATCCCGGAGCAGCCGCTGGACTGCGCCTCGTTCGTGCCCCCGGGCTGGACGGTCGAGTTCCGCACCTACACCGCGGTGGCGCTACCACCATCCGGATACCGTCCTCAACCGGCACGAACGACGACCCGTACCCGGTAATCGACATCACGACGTACGTCGAGGTACCGTGCGGCGTGCTCTCTGACCAATCGCCCCAAAGGACGAACAGTTTTACGCCAGCCAATGGAAGTTCCGGCGGCCGCGGTTCCGCACAAACCCGCAGCCGCCTGGCAGCGCTCGACGGCCTGCGGTTGGTCGCCGCGTTGCTCGTCGTCATGTTCCACTACGTCGGCACGGAGTTCACCAACATCTGGGGGGCGAAGAACCACGAGATCTTTCCGTGGCTCTACCCGGTCAGCACCTACGGCTACCTCGGCGTCCAGTTCTTCTTCATCATCAGCGGCTTCGTCATCTGCATGAGCAGCTGGGACCGCAAGCTCGGGGACTTCTTCGTCTCCCGGACCGTGCGGCTCTACCCGGTGTACTGGTTCGCGGTCCTGTTCACCGCCCTCGTCGTCACGGTGATGCACCCGATCGCCTCCCAGATCTCGGCGATCAAGCCGCCGCACTCCCTGTCGGACGTGCTCTCCAACCTGACGATGCTCCAGGAGGCCGCCGGCATTCCCCACGTCGACTCCGTCTACTGGACGCTCTGGGTCGAGCTGCGCTTCTACCTCCTGTTCGCGATCGTCGTCTGGCGGGGCCTGACCTACCGACGGGTCGTGCTGTTCTGCGCGCTGTGGGGCGTCGCATCGCTGGTCGCCTCGTCATCCAACATCAGCGTGCTCAACAACGTCGTCATGCCGGTGTACTCGTGGTACTTCATCGCCGGGATCGCCCTCTACCTCATCCACCGGTTCGGCCAGACGCCGCTGCTGTGGGGAATCGTGGGGCTGTGCTGGCTGCAGGCCCAGCGCGACGCGTACGGCGCCACGACGTACATGAACGGCATGTTGAAGACGTCAATGGAGTGGCGTTACTCGGCTCTTCTGATCACCGCGTTCTTCGTGGCGATCGCCGCGGTCGCGCTCGGCTGGCTGTCCTGGGCCCGCTGGCGCTGGCTCACGGTCGCCGGCGTCCTCACGTACCCGGTGTATCTGATGCACCAGAACATCGGACTGACCATCATCCGTGGCCTGCACGGCTCGGTGCCGAAGTGGCCGCTGCTGGTCGGCACCGTGACGGCGATGCTGCTACTGGCGTGGCTGGCACACCGCCTCATCGAACGGCCCCTGGCGCCCCGGATGAAGCGCATGCTCGTACGCGGCATCGAACAGGTCGGCACCGCCACACCGCGGATCACCGTCGCCCGGAGTGACGGGCCCTCCGGCTCGAACGGAGCTTCCGTCGGCTCCGGCGACATGCCCAACGGCGCCACGTCCCTCTCGCTCGGGCAGCCGACCGGCGGCCACGGCGGAGCGCGAACGGGGCTGTGAGCGGGACACCACCGCCCCGCACCACGCCTGACGCGAGATCGGGGCGCCGACCGGCGCCCCGATCGCCTCTCGACCGCCATGCGGTCCCATCGAGGAAGGGCTGACCGCCGCTCCCCGGCGGGCGGGACGCCGACGGTGGGTCACCGCAACAGAACGGGGCGCCACCAGTGGATCATCGCAACAGGACGCGGCCGTCCCGCACGGCTCAAGCGACCCAACCGGAGTGCAGGAAGTGCGCGGCCAGGATGCCCTGCATCGGCAGGAAGAGCGCCAGGAGCGTCCGGTCGATCCACGGGTTCCGACCGAGACGACCCATCATCATGAACGCGGGGAACACCTCGATTCCGATCCTGGAGGTGGACACCAGCGGGGACGGGATGTCGGCCTTGAACGACGACGGGAAGCTCACCATGAAGAGGATCAGTCCCAGACCGAGGAGCGGAAGCACCAACTGGTCGCGCCTCACCCGCCATGGACCGACGAAGGCCAACCCGACCAGGACGAGCGCCAGCAGCGTCGTGCCCAGTTCGAGGACGTTGTGCGCCCAGATGTCGCTGAACGGCGCACGCCACATGTCGTCGGCGCCCAGCATCGAGGCACTGTCGACGATGGCGGTCCACGGCCAGCTCAGATGCCGTCCCCAGTGCGCGGACTGGCTGTCGGAGAAGGCGAACGGGTTACCGAACGAGAGCTTGTCGACGATCATCACGGCGACGAGCCCGAGCGGCATGAGACCGATCGCCAGCACGTCGAGGCGCAACCGCCGACCGTGCTGGCGCAGGTACTCGAACCCGAACGCCAACACCAGCAGGATCCCGGCCGACCGCGCGCTCGCCGCGAACGCGCCGGCGACACCGGCCCACCACCAGTGGCCGCGCCGCATCGCGTACACCGCGGCGACCATCAACGCGATGAACAGGCCCTCGTTGTAGGCGGCGGTCAGGAAGAAGCCGGTCGGAAAGGCGACCAGGTAGAAGATGGAACGTCCGGCCGGCGCACGGCCGAACTCGTGCTCGGTCAGGCGGTACAGCAGCACGAGCGCGGCGAGCAGTGCCACGTTCGCCACGAACAGCCCGGAAACCCAGATCTTGCCGAAGAACACCGGCGCGAACAGTCGGACGAGGGCCGGGTACAGCGGGAAGAACGCCGCCTGGGACTCGTCGGGGTCCCTTACATAACCCTGCTGCGCGATCGCAAGGAACCAGGTGGAGTCCCACTGCATGGCCCACTTGTACGCCACAGCCCGCACCGTGAGGTGAGGAGTCCCCTGACTGATCCAGCTTATGGCTGTCACGCCGGCCAGTCCGACCCGGCTGGAGATCCAGATCAGTAGGCCGGCCAGCAGTGCCCGCCGCCAAGGCCGACCCGAGGGCGCCTGGTCCTCGGTCGACTCCGCCTCGGCCGTTTCCCGGTCCACCTCGGACTGCTCGTCCAGTACTTCCACATTCACCTGCGTGAGTCTAGGAGGATGATGCGAACCGTCATACCTTCGTTCCGGTCGGCAGCAGCGCCGGATCGCCGGCCCGCTCCGGCGAGCCCCCCTCGCCGGTTTCGGGTGGAGTTGGCCTGTTGCCACCGATCCGCGGCGCCCAGCCCTTCAGCGCCAGCGCGTGCCGCTCCACCAGGTGCCAGGAAAGGTAAGCGGCCACGAAGGCCGCGACGAGGGAGATGGCGGCGAAGGGCACATAGCCCCACCGGCTGTACCCGAGGCTCGCGAACACCTGCTGACCCACGAAACCGTAGATGTAGATGCCGTACGAGTAGTCGTTCTTCCGGCCCACCCAGTGCAGCCGTCGCGGCATCCGCACCGACAGCCAGATCAGCAGGTACGCGAAAGCCGGCAGGCCGAGAACGAAGAAGCCGCCGGTCAACAGCGTGCCGACGAAGACGATCGCGGACGCGACCCCCAGCCCGTCGTGGATCGGGATCCGCTCCCGGTACAGGTCGAAGATGCCACCGAGGAGGAACAGGAACCCCAGGTACACGATCCACTGGAAGGACAGCCCGCCCAGCAGCGGCGCGACCTTGGTGGTGTAGACGCCGGCCACCGGCCCGGTCCAGCTCGCCGACTGCCAGTAGTCCATGACGATCACGCCGTAGGTGGCGACGGTGAGCAGGAGCACGAACCGTCGCGCGTTCTGCAGCACACCGGTCACCGCCAGCAGGCCGATGATGATGTAGCAGAGCATCTCGTACGCCAGCGACCACAGTGCGCCGTCGAAGACGCTGCCGCCGGTGTGCCGACCCCAGGGCGTCGTCGCGGCAAGGAGGTCGTGGATGCCGACCTGTCGCAGGCCGGTCCACATGTTGGCGGTGATGTAGTTGAACGGCCCGTTCGGGCCGTGCCAGAAGCCGTTGAGGTTGCCGTGCTCGCGTAGGGCGACCAACGGCGCGACCACCAGCGCGGTGACCGCGAGGCAGACCCACAGGGCGGGCAGGATCCGCAGCGCGCGGTGCCAGGCGTACCGACCGATGGACGCACGACGTGCGCTACGGGTGATCAGCAGGCCGGACAGCACGAAGAAGCCGTACACGGCCATCGTGCCGATGTTGGTCTGCCGGTTGAACAGGTAGTAGCCGAGGTCGTGAGCGCCGAAACCGAGCGGCTTGGAATGGGACAGCACGACGCCGACGGCGAGCATCAGGCGGATGAAGCCGATGCCGTTGTCACGCCCCGAGTACAGCTCGGCCAGGCTGCCCCGTGATCTGGTGAACGAAAGGCCGCCCATCAGCCGCGGGCGTTCTCGGCTTGGTGCTCCCACAGTTCCTTGACCCCATCCCTGAGGTCGCCGGCCGGCGACCATCCGAGCAGTTCACGTGCCCTGTCGATGCGCATCTGCTGCCAGGTCGGCTCGGCGGCCGCGGACTCCGCCTCGATCAGCTCGGTCGGCACCCCGCTGATCTCGATCAACAGCCGCACCATGTCGCGCGCGCTGGTCGCCTGACCTGTCCCGATGTTGAAGATCCGGGCGGGCAGCTCCGGGACGGACACCACGGTCGTGATGGCCTGTACAACGTCGGAGAGGTTGACGAAGTCACGCAGCGATCCCAGCGGTCCCGTCTCGAGGACGGCCGGCCGGCCCTCCCGGTGCGCCTGCCAGAGCTGCTCCACCACGACGCCGAGCAGGCTCACCCGCGGCTGGCCGGCGCCGACGACGTTCCCGATCCGTAGGCTGACGCCGTCGACGACGCCATGGCCGGTCGCGTCGACCACCGCCTCCGTGCAGCGGAGCTTCAACTCGGCGTACGCGTTGACGGGCTTCGGCGGCGTGTCCTCGTCCATCGAGGTGCCGATGGGGACCAGACCGTACTCGTGGACGCTGCCCAGCTGCACCAGGCGCGGCCGGCGGGACAGGGTCCCCGCCGCCTCGATCACCTTCTCCACCAGGGTGAGGTTGGCGGCGACCATCTGCTCGTCGGTGAGGCCCCACATCCCGCCGGCGGCGTTGACCACGACGCGGACGTCCTCGGCACGGAAGACGTCGGCGACGTCGGCGACGTCGGCGTACGCCAGATCGAGCACGCGTACCCGGTGACCGTCGTGGTGCGCCGGCGCCCGTCGCGCCACCACGACGACCTCGTACCCGAGGCGGTCGAGTGCCCGGCACAGCGGACGCCCGACGAAGCCGGTGCCACCGAGTACGGCTACCCGCGGCCGTCGACCGGCCGGGACGGCGTCCACCGAGTCCATATGCTTGTCCCGCCTCAGTTCGACCGGCTGCTGGGGCCGAAGGCGTGCTGAGAAAGCCTCCGGATCCCCTCCTTGTTCCCCGCCCGCACGGCGGCCGGCAGCAGGGTCGCGGCGTGCAGCCGCGACGACACGTGCCAGCGGGCGGCCCGGGCGGCCCGCGGCCAGCCCTGGCGCTCCATCGCCTCGGCCGCCTCGAGGAAGTAGTCGCGCGCCTCGGTGAACCGGGTGCCCGCCAGCGCTCCGGCGGCGGACACGCTCACCGTGTGACGGCGGTACCGGAAGCACACGGTGGAGTCGACGGCCATCTGCTCACCCTCCTGGATGAGATCGATGACCAGCGCGAGGTCCTGGATGACCGTGAGGCCGTCACGGAAGTTGACCTTGCGGATGGCGTCGGTGCGCCAGCAGATGGAGGGGAAGTAGAACCAGCAGCCGCGCAGCAGGCTGGTGGCCAACTCCTCGCCGCCCATCAGGCGCCGGGTCCGGACCTTCGGCGCGTACAGCCGCCGCTTCACCTCGTCGGCCAGCGTGTTCGTGACCTCGCCGGCCCCGTTGATGACCTCCACGCCGGGCTGGATCATGCCGACGCCCGGGTACTCCTTCAGGACCGAGCGCAGGGCGGCCAGGTAGTTGGGCAACATGATGTCGTCGGTGCCCATCATGACCATGTACTCGTGCTCGGCCAGGCCGACGCACTTCCGGTAGTTCCCGGTCACGCCGAGGTTCTCGGCGTTGCGCTGGTAACGCACCCGATCGTCACCCAGTTGCGCGAACCACCCGGGGACCCCGGGCTCCCGTCCGTCGTCGACGACGGTGAGACGCCAGTCGGGGTCGGACTGCGCCATGACGCTCCGGACGGCCGCCTGCATCAGCGCGACGTCGCCGTAGTACGGCAGCATGATGTCGAACGTCATGATGACCGGCCAGAAACCTATCCGTTTGATGAGCGTGCAGAGGCAGACGATATCCCGGCGACCCTAGCAAGGCGCTCGGAGGCGCTGCAACGCCGACCCATCGCGTCCGGATCCGGTGTCAGATCGTAGTGACGCCCCGTCGGCGGCGAACCGTATCGCGGAAGCCCTGCGCCCGACCGGCCAGCAGAAACCGCCCGATAGCTCGATTTCGGACATCCCACTCTTTCGGCCTGTGGTGTCCCCGGCAGAACTATCCTAGGCTCGGCCGAGCCCACGCTTCCGTGCCGGCGAATCGAGTAGATCGGACTGCATTGCCAGACGACGCTGTCGCAGTGGTGTCGGACCCGGTCGGGTCCGCGGTGGACCGTGACTCGCATCCGGCGCCCGAGCGCATCGTCCTGCGGGTGCTACGGAGCAGTTGGTTCTGGCCCATGATCGTCATGGGCGGGATGGGCCTGTGGCGCATCAGGCTGCCGGAGATGTGGCAGGACGAGCTGGTCACGATCGACGTGACAGCCCGGTCCACCAGGCAGATCCTGGCACTGCTGCGGCACGTCGACGCCGTGCACGGCACGTACTACCTCCTCATGCACGGCTGGGTCCGCGTTTTCGGCGACTCGCCGCTGGCCATGCGGGCCCCGTCCGTGATGGCCATGGCCGGTGCGGCGGCCTGTGTCGCCCTGCTCGGTCAGCGACTGTTCGGCCGATCCGCCGGGATCGCCGGCGGTCTGGTGTTCGCCATGATTCCGGCCGTCACCAGGTTCGCCCAGGAGGCTAGGTCCTACGCCTGCGTCGTCCTGTTCGTCGCACTGGCGACGCTCGTTCTCCTTGTCGCCCTCGAGCGGTCGTCCGTCTGGGCGTGGGCCGGCTACGCGGCCTGCGTCACCGCGATCGGCTGCCTCAACGCGGTCGCGCTCTCCGTGGTGGCGGGCCACCTGGTCGCGGTCCTGCTCCACGACCGGCGCGGCAGGACCGGGCGGACACTGCTGACGTTCGGGCTGGCGGTGGCGTGCGGCGCGGTCCCCACTCTTCCGGTTCTCTACCTGGGTAATCATCAGGCCGTCCAGCAGATCCACTGGATCAACGGGCAGTCCCACTCGGTGCTGGTGGTGTGGCCGCGGACCTTCGCCTCCGCCTGGGTGGCATGGGCGGTGACGGCGCTCGTGGTCCTGGCGGTGATCGGGCACCGCCGGCGGACGGTCTTCCCGGTGGCAGCGGCGCTGGTCCCGGTACTGGTGGTGTGGTTGGCCTCGCTCGGCAACCTGAACTACTTCTTCTCCAAGTACCTTCTCTTCGTCGTGCCGCTCTGGGCGGTGTTGGCCGGCGCCGGTCTGACCGCGTGGCGGTGGCGGACGGGACTGCTGCGGGTGGCGGTCCCCGCGGCCGGCGTCGGAGTTCTGGCGGTGCTGGCTGTTCCCGGCCAGATCGCCATGCGCGGGGCGCTGTCGCACTCGTACCTGACCTACCCGGACCCGCGTGATTCGGTGCCGCTGGCCTACCGGGAGGCCGCCACCATCATCGCCAGGAACTACCAGCCGGGTGACGCGATCGGCTACCCGCAGTTGCCTGGAGTCTGGTGGTTCATGCACGACAAGGGCATCAACTACTACCTGCCGAAGAACGTCAAGCTGCACACCGTCTTCCTGGACAAGTCGGCGGCCGAGAACAACGAGCTCTACGGCACCGAGTGCGCGGTGCCGGCGCGGTGCTTCGGTAACGAGCGCCGCATCTGGGTTGTTCTCCCGTACAAGCGGCAGCTCGCCTTCGGCGACTTCGCCGACCCCGAGCGGGCGTTGCTCGCGACAAACTACGAGCAGGTCTACGTCACCTACCCGTCCGGCATGACGGTTGCGCTGATCCAGCACAAGTGAGAGAGGCCCACGGGCCACCGGAGGGCCGGCCGTGGCACAAGCGCCCCCGAGTCCGGTGTCCGCACCGGGGAGACCGCGGCGCCTGACGTCCGCCGGCCTCCACGTCTGACCGGGATATCGGCCGTGCGAGCCGTCGCGTCCGCGACGATGACGCACGTTCGGCGGATCGACATCTCAGCCTTACCACAGGTAACCGAACGGGAACTCCCGGTGCCACCGAGCAGGATTTCGAAGCCCTGCCAGCGACGTTCGGGGCGATAACGGGACGGTTTCCAGGTGTTGTCACGGCAACTCCGGCCATTGCCGACCGATCGGGCGCCGAACGGGGATGAATATAGCCGTTGGTGTCCTCAGCGTAGTATCTGCCGGGGTCACCCAGCGCTGGCAGGAGCGTCAGCACATATCGACAGGGGCTGGTATCACTGTGAGTAAGGAGTTGCTGACTTCCAGGCTGAACTGGTCCGGAGGTCGCAAGCAGTGGATCCTCGTCTTCCTCGGTTTCTTCCTGGTCTTCACCGGGTGGTCGCTGGCGGCGCCGTACGACGCTCCTCCGGACGAGGTACAGCACGGCATCCGGGCCTACGGTGTGCTGTCGGGCCAGATCCTGCCGAAGCCCACAGTGGTCATCTGGGGCGAGAACAACTCCGGCGCCGGCGCCTACCAGAAGGTCCCCGAGGGGCTCTACCACCCGGCGCGATGCTGGGGCTTCTGGCCGGAGAAGTCGGCCGCGTGCCAGAAGCCGATCTCCGGTGGTCCGCTGATCGACGCCCCGTCCAGTGCGGGCCGGTACAGCCCCATCTACTACGCGATGGTCGGACTGCCGTTGAAGCTGTGGCCGGGCTGGGGCGGTCTCGTGCTGTCCCGACTGATCAGCTCCGCACTGTCGGCGGCGATCCTGGCCTGGGCATTCGTCACGCTGCTGCGGTGGTCCCGCTACGGCCTGATGCTCGCCGGCCTGCTGGCGTCCGCGACCCCGATGCTCGCCCACCTGGCGGGTGCGGTGAACCCGAACGGCCTCGAGATCACGGCCGGAATCGCGCTCTTCTGCGGCGGGATTCCGCTGCTGCTGGGTAAACCGGGCGGCAGTTCGAAGTCGTCGCTGATCTGGCTCACCGGCACCGGCGCGGTACTGCTGGCGCCCCTGCGCAGCCTCGGCCCGCTGTGGCTGGCGTTCGCCCTGGGCGCGCTGCTCATCCCGCAGAGCCGGGCGCGCCTGCACGCCCTGTGGAGCCACCGACTGGTGCGCCGGTGGACGTACGGGGTCCTCGCGTCGCTCGCCTTCGCGGTCATCTGGGTACTCGCCTCGGGTGCCGGCCAACTCGTGCCGCCCCCCGACAACCGGTACCACTTCGGCACCGGGCAGGCCGCACTGCACTACTTCAACAGCTGGGAAACCTTCCTGCAGGGTATGGTCGGCGTCGCCGGCTGGTTCGACATCTTCATGCCCCTGCCCTTCTACTGGATGTGGGTCTGCCCGGTGGCCGCGCTGGTCCTCTTCGCGCTGACCATCGGCACCTGGGCGGACCGGTGGCGGTTCTTCATCCTGTTCCTCGGTGGCGTGGTCGCTCCCGGCATCCTGCAGGTCAAGGAGGCCAACGTCACCGGCTTCATCATCGGCGGCCGGTACATGCTGCCGCTGCTCGTCGGCATGCCGCTGCTGGGTGCGTTCATCGTCGAGCGGCGACTGCTGAACGCCAAGCAGTCGCACACCCTGACCAAACTGTTCTGCCTGCTCATGGTGCCCGCCCACCTGGCGCTGCTGGTCTACGCGATGGTGCGGTGGCAGCGGGGCGCGTACCACATGCCGGGGCTGGGGCGACTGAACCCACTGGCCGGTGACTGGCACCCGCCGACCGGCTCCCTGCTTCCGGTCGTGGCGATGATCCTCGGCCTGGCGCTGCTGTTGCCCGCGTTCTGGCGGGGGCCCCGTCTGGCTGCGGCGCTGGGCGACCCGGAGGCGGAGGCCGCCCCGCAGGACGCACCGGCAGAACGGACGCCGATGATGGCCGACACCGACCTCACCCCGGACGACGAGGACCGGACGCCGCTACCGAACAACGCCTCGTAGCCACAGTCGACAGACAGCCGCCCCAGGGAACGGGATTCCCTGGGGCGGCTGTCTGTTTCTGTCCGTTGCGAGCGCGTTCTGCCGGTTAGGAACGAGTGATCCGTCTCCGCCTGACGCGGGGTGTCAGCGACCGGTGGCCCGTTGGGCGGCGTAGAAGTCGACGCAGTCGCTGTACCGGGGCAGCAGCCCGCTGTCGACGGCCTCCGCCAGCCTCGGCGCCGCGGCGTCACGCGCCGACAGTTGCGGCGCGTCGGCCGGCCACTCGATCGCCAGGTCGGGGTCGAGCGGGTGTACCGCGTGCTCGCGGCCCGGCGCATAGGTCTCCGAGCACAGGTAGGCGAGCGTGGCGTCGTCGGTGAGCGCACAGAAGCCGTGCCCTAGGCCCTCGGCGATGTAGACGGCGTGCCGGTCGACGTCGTCGAGGCGCACGCCCTCCCAACGGCCGAACGTCGGCGAGCCGACGCGCAGGTCCACGATGACGTCAAGCACCGCGCCGCGCACGCACTGGACGTACTTGGCCTGGCTGGGGGGCACGTCGGCGAAGTGGATGCCGCGGACCACGCCGCGGCTCGACACCGACATGTTGCCCTGCGCCAACCGCAGCGGATGACCGACCACGTCGGCCAGCTTGTCGTACCGGTAGAACTCGGTGAACAGGCCGCGCGCGTCACCGTGCAGCACCGGCACGACCTGGTAGGCGCCGTCGATCGACAGGGGCAGGATCTTCATGCTCAGCCTTCCCTAGTACGCACGGTCGAGCAGTCCGAGCAGGTAGGTGCCGTAGCCACTCTTGACCAGTGGCTCCGCGAGCTCCCGCAGCCGGGCGTCGTCGATGAGCCCCATCCGCCAGGCCACTTCCTCGATGCAGCCGACCTTGAGGTTCTGCCGCTCCTCGATGACCCGCACGAACTCGGCGGCCTGCACGAGCGAGGTGAACGTACCGGTGTCCAGCCATGCGGTACCCCGGTCGAGCACCGTCACCCGCAACTGCTCGCGGCGCAGGTACGCCTCGTTGACGGCGGTGATCTCCAGCTCGCCACGCGCGCTCGGCTTCAATCCGCGGGCGATCTCGACCACCCGGTTGTCGTAGAAGTACAGGCCGGGCACCGCGTACGACGACCGGGGCTTCTCGGGCTTCTCCTCCAGGGAGAGGACCTGGCCCTCCTGGTCGAACTCGACCACCCCGTACTCCTCGGGGTTGGAGACGGCGTACGCGAAGACCCGGCCCCCGGTGACGGTCCTGTTCGCCGCGAGCTGCCGGCCGAGACCGACGCCGTAGAAGATGTTGTCCCCGAGAATGAGCGCCACCGACTCGTCGCCGATGAAGTCCGCCCCGATGAGGAACGCCTGGGCGATGCCTTCGGGGCGCTCCTGGACGGCGTACTCGAGGGTCAGCCCGACGTGCGAACCGTCGCCGAGCAGGCGCTGGAACTGCGGCTGGTCCTCAGGGGTCGTGATGATCAATATTTCGGAAACGCCCGCCATCATCAGCGTGGACAGCGGGTAATAGATCATGGGTTTGTCGAAGACAGGCATAAGTTGCTTGGACACGGCCTTGGTGATGGGCCACAGCCGGGATCCCGTGCCACCAGCGAGAACGATTCCACGCACCGCGACAGCTTAGACGGAGCCCGACACCGCGCCACACCGCATGGTCGGTCCCGGTCGGAGGCACGCCCGAATAGGAGAGGTCGGGCGCTATAGTCCGGTACTCATGAGAATCCTCGTCACCGGCGGCGCCGGCTTCATCGGATCCCACTTCGTGCGGACCGTTCTCGCCGGAGAGCGGGTCGGAATTGTCGACGCCTCGGTGACCGTTCTCGACAAACTCACCTACTCCGGCAACCGGGCCAATCTGGACCCGGTCGCCGACCACCCCGGACTCACCTTCGTCCAGGGCGACATCTGTGACGCAGATCTCGTCAACGACGTGGTGCCCGGCCACGACGCGATCGTCCACTTCGCCGCGGAGTCGCACGTCGACCGCTCCATCGGTGGCGCGACGCCGTTCGTCGTCACGAACGTCCTCGGCACCCAGACCCTGCTGGACGCGGCGCTGCGGCACGGCACCGGCCGGTTCCTGCACGTGTCGACCGACGAGGTGTACGGCTCCATCGAGTCCGGCTCCTGGCCGGAGGACTGGCCGCTCGCGCCCAACTCGCCGTACTCGGCCTCCAAGGCCTCCTCGGACCTGCTCGCGCTGGCGTACCACCGCACCCACTCCCTCGACGTGGTCGTCACCCGCTGCTCCAACAACTACGGGCCGTACCAGTTCCCCGAGAAGGTCATCCCCCTGTTCGTCACCAACCTGATCGACGGCCGCAACGTCCCGCTGTACGGCGACGGCGGCAACGTGCGCGACTGGCTGCACGTCGACGACCACTGCCACGGCATCGCACTGGCACTGACCGGGGGCCGGTCCGGCGAGGTGTACAACATCGGCGGTGGCACCGAGCTGACCAACAAGGAACTGACCGGCCTGCTGCTGGAGTCCTGCGGTGTCGGCTGGGAGCGGGTCGACTACGTGGCCGACCGCAAGGGCCACGACCGACGGTACTCGGTGGACATCACGAAGATCTCGAACGAGCTGGGCTACCAGCCCCGGGTGCCGTTCGACACCGGCCTGGCCGAGACGGTCCGCTGGTACACCGAAAACCGGAGCTGGTGGGAGCCGCTCCGCGCGAAGGCGGGGTTGTGAGCGTTACCGCCCTGGTCGCCGGCGTGACCGGCGGCCTCGGCGGGTACGACGCCGGCCGGGTGGGGGACGACTGTCCGAGCCTGGCACCATGTGATGAGATCCTCCTCGATGCTCGTGCTCGACCGGGATCCCCCACGTCGCGGAAGGCATCCGCATGAAGCTCAACGTCCTCACCGCCATCGTCGGTCTCGCCCTGCTGTTCGTCATCTTCGAACTGCTGCGGCGACGCCAGCTGCGCGAGAAGTACGCCGTACTGTGGATCGTCGTCGGTATCGGCGTGGTCCCGCTGGCCGTGTTCCCCCGCGGACTCGACTCCTTCGCCCGGCTGATCGGCATCGCCTCCGGCGCCAGCCTCGTGCTCTTCCTCGGTCTGCTCCTCCTGCTGCTGATCTCTACGCATCTGAGCTGGGAAGTCAGCCGCCTCGAAGAGGAGACCCGCACCCTCGCCGAGGAAGTCGCCCTCATCCGCACCCGCCTCGCCGAGCTGGATTCCAGGGAGCTCAGCCATGACGAGCGATAAGCGCGTCCTGATCATCATTCCGGCGTACAACGAGGGCGAATCGATCGGCAAGGTCATCGCCGAGGTCCGCGCCGAACTGCCGTACGTCGATGTGCTGGTCGTCGACGACGGTTCCAGCGACAACACCGCCGACATCGCCCGCGCGGCGGGCGCGGTCGTCACCATTCTCCCGTACAACCTGGGGGTCGGCGGTGCGCGGCGGCTGGGCTACCTGTACGCCCTCCGGCACAACTACGACGTCGCGGTCCAACTCGACGCCGACGGCCAGCATGACCCGCGCAACGTTCCGGTACTGATCGACGCGCTGGACGGTGCCGACCTCGTGATCGGTGCCCGGTTCGCCGGGGAGGGCGAGTACCACGCCCGGGGGCCACGCTGGTGGGCGATGTCGCTGCTGTCATTCGTGCTCAGCAAGATGGCCCGCACCAGGCTGACCGACACCACGTCGGGATTCCGGGTCTGCGGTCGGCCGCTGATCGAGGGGTATGCCCGCTGGCTCCCGGTGGAGTACCTCGGCGACACCATCGACACCGCCGTGTGGGCCATCCGTCACGGCTACGCCGTGCGGCAGGTACCGGTAGCGATGCGCCCCCGCATGGCCGGCACCCCGAGCGCGAACCCGCTCAAGTCGACGGTGTACCTGCTCCGCTCGATGATCGTCCTTCTGCTCGCCCTCGTCCGCAAGTGAAGCGGCTGCTCCGCGCCGTACCCGCCGGCACCATCGTGGTCGGCGGCGGACTGGCCGTGCTCGGACTGGCGTCGTACGTCCACCTCGCGGTGGCCGGTCACGCCCTGAAGGGTGCCCCGGCCGACTACTCGTCGGTGTCGGTGCTGTGGGCGCTGGTCTTCTCGGTCGGCATCGGCCTGTTCCTGCCGGTGGAGCAGGAGGTCTCCCGGTTGGTCGCCGCCCGCGCGGTCGCCGGTGAGGGCGTCGCGCCGGTGCTGCGGACGGCCGGTGTGTTCGCCGGTGGGTTGCTGGCGCTGCTGGTGGTGGTCCTCGGCCTGGCCGCGGGCCCGCTGTCCCGACTGCTCTTCGAGGGCGACCGGCTGATGGTGGCGGTGCTCTGGGGCGCCCTGGCCGGGCTGGCCTGTGAGCACACGTCCCGCGGCATCCTGTCCGGGCTCGGCCGCTTCGGCTGGTACGGCACCCAGCTCGCGGTCGACGGCGGCCTGCGGATGGCGATCGCCGTCGGGCTCGGCGTGGCCGGCGTCCGCTCACCGCTGGCGTACGCGCTGATCCTCGCGGTGGCGCCACTGGCGTCGGTCGTGCTGACCCTGCCCGCCGTGCTGCGCGGACTGGGCACCGGGGCGCCGGTGACACTGCGCGCGCTCTGCCGGGGCCTCGGCCTGCTGCTCGCCTCGAACCTACTGATGCAGGTCATCGTCAACATCGGTGTCATCAACGTCAAGATCCTGTCACCGGGTGACACCGCGTTCGCCGGTTCGCTGCTGAACGCGCTGCAGCTGGCGCGGATGCCGCTGTTCGTGTTCGCCGCGCTGCAGGCGTCCCTGCTACCGGCGCTGACCCGCGCGCTCGCGGGTGGCGACATTCCTGGGTACCGGCGGGTACTGGTCCGCGCGGTGGGGGTGGTCGTCCTGCTCGGCGTGGCCGGCGGGGTGTTCGCCATCGCGGTCGGCCCCGATCTGGTCCCGCTCCTGTTCGGGCAGCCGGACGTGCTCGGCCGGGGCGGCTTCGCCTGGCTGACCGCGGGCACCCTGGCGTACATGGTCGCGAGCGTCATCGGCCCGGCCGTGGTGGCCCGGGGCCGGCACGCCGCCCAGACCCTCGGCTGGCTGGTCGGCACCGTGGCGCTGGTCGCGGTCACTCTCGGCCCGGGTGACGTCCGGCTGCGGGTGGAGCTGGCGTTCGCGATCGGTTCGTTCGTGGTCATCCCGGTACTGGCGCCGTTCGCCTGGTCCCGGCACGCGCCGGTGGTGCCGGCGACGCCGGAGCCGGCCGCGGCGGCCGCCCGGGCCGCCCGGGCCGCGGACTGACGGTCGCGACCGGAAGCGACATCGGCGGACGGGACTCGGACCGTCAGCTCGCTGAGCGGAACTCCACCCGTCAGCTCGACTGCGACGGGCTGTCGGAGGGTACCGGCGCCGGACGGCTCGGAGTGGGCGCCGGGTCCGACTGCGCCGGGCTGCTCGGGGGCGCCGCCGGAGTCGTGGGGGTCGGCGCGGCGGTGGTGGCGGTGGGCCTTGGCGCGACGGGCGGCGCGGGCGGCGTGGTCGTACGCCTCGCCTGCGGCGCCGCCGGGGCGGCCGGCTTCGCCGGTGGTGGTACGACGGCCTGCGGCTGCGCCTGCGGGACGCTGGTGGCGCTGGTCGGCACCGGACTCGGCGTCGGCGAGTTCACCAGGCCCACCGGCGCGTCCACCGGCGCCGGGGCCAGTCCGGCCAGACCGGTGGCGACGGGTGTGGCGCTCGGCAGGCCGACCTGCTGTGGTGGGCCGGACATCGCCATCGCATCGGGCAGGAACTGCGCTGCCGCGGCACCACCCGCGACCAGGCCGACGGTCAGATACGCGCCGAGCATCCAACGGGACCGAGGCTTGCGGTGTCGCCCGACCGGCATGACACTCCCTTCCCGTGCGGAGACTGTCTCCAGGTGTGATCCACGACCCGCCCGCGTCGTCGCGGGCGGTGATCGCCACCCTCGCCGGCCCGGCCCGAGAGCATCAGTGACGGCTGCCACAGTTGCGAAAGATTTCAGGTCAATTTGTGGTCGGCATCAGTCGCGGGCATCTCCCACCACTGCCATGATCGCCCGATTCGCGGTGAAAGTCTGCCTGTCGGTGATGTGCCGGGAAACACTGTCCGGATGGACCAGCCGAGCATCGTCCGGACGATGTGGACTCGTACTGATTGAGGCCGATCCGTCCGACATTCGTTGTCCGCCATGATCCGACGATGTCCGACAGTGTCCGACAGTGTCCGGCGACGTCCGTTGCCGTCCGTGCACGCGGCACGTCCCCTTGGCCGGCCTAGCGGAGTTCCCCTTCCAGCAGGCCCATGGTGAACATGTCGTACCAGCGGCCGTCGCGCCGGAAGACCTGACGCAGGCGGCCCTCCTCGACGAAGCCGACCTTCCGGTAGACGTGCTGAGCGGAGTGGTTCTCGGTCACGACGGTGAGCGAGATCTTGTGCAGGCGCATCTTCTCGAAGCCGTACCGGCAGATCGTCCGCGTCGCGTCGGTGCCGTATCCGCGTCCCCAGTACTCCTTCTCACCGAGGTAGATGTCGAACTCGGCGCACCCGGTCTCAGGCTCGGCGCCGTGCAGGGTGACCAGACCGATGAGCTTCCCGTCGGCGCGGACCTCGACCCCGCAGAGGAGGCTGTCGTACGCGTTCCGCGGCCGCTCCTCCAGCCGCTTCCTGACCTGGGCCAGTGGCTGGGCGTAGCCGTCGGACATCCAGCGCATCACCTCAGGGTCATGGTTCCACCGCCACAGCGCCTCGGCATCCGACGGCTCCATCGGCCGTAGTTTCACCAGGTCCCCGAGCACCATGTCGGCCAGCCCTTCGCCAGGTCCGTGATCATCAGTTGCGATGGGCAGTCGTACCACGCGCTGGATTTCGCGCTCAATCCATTAACTGTCGCCACCACCCGCTCCGGCCGCCGACCGGAACCCCGACCCCCACTGTCGGGTGACCCGGGCATCTGACGGCGTTGCCCTCGACGGCCGTTGATGCCAGGCTGTCCGGCATGGCTGGATCAGACGCGAAGGCGGATCTTCATCGCTACCTGCAGGCCGCCCGTGAGGCGCTGCTGTGGAAGCTGGAGGGGCTGTCTGAGTACGACGTCCGTCGCCCGCTGGTCCGCACCGGTACCAACCTGCTGGGCCTGGTCAAGCACGTGGCCAGCGTCGAGGCGGGGTACTTCGGTGAAACGTTCGGCCGGCCGTTCGCCGAGCCGCTGCCGTGGTTCGCCGACGACGCCGAGCCGAACGCCGACATGTGGGCCACCGCCGAGGAGTCGCGGGAGCAGATCGTCGGCCTGTACCGGCGGGTGTGGGCGCACTCGGACGCCACGATCGACGCGCTCACGCTGGACGGGGTCGGCCATGTGCCGTGGTGGCCGGAGGACCGGCGCGAGGTCACGCTGCACCGGATCCTCGTACACATGATCGCCGAGACCGACCGGCACGCCGGTCACGCCGACATCGTCCGGGAACTCATCGACGGGGCCGCCGGACTCCGGGACGGCAACGACAACATGGCACCGGTCGACCAGGCGTGGTGGGAGGGCTATCGGGACCGGTTGGAGCGCGTCGCGCGACAGGCCGGTTCGGTCTGACCCGCTGAGCGCCGACCTTCCGCCGAGCCACGGCCACCCCGGCTTCCGCCGCCCGCCGGTCGGTGTCCATCTCGGGCCCGCATCGTGGTCAGGGCGTCCGTCGGGCCAGATAGAGCACGGTCTGCACGTCCAGGGTGACGCAGTCACCGACCCGGCGGACGATCGTTTCGAAGAGTCTGGTGCGTGCCGCCTCGTCGAGCATCCGGTAGGCCGACTGGGTGGACAGGTACGCCACGTAGTCGGAGGCAGTCAGCGTTCGCTGTGACCGGTAGAGCCGCGGCGACAGGTCATCGAACTGCGGCGACGATTCCAGTTCCGGGTACGGCCACGAGGTGACGAGCCCGGCGTCGTCGACCGGCCCGGTGTCCGGCACGATTTCGGGGGCGTACTTCCGGTGTGCGGCGACGATCTCGGCCACCACCGCCGGGTCTGCCGGGCGGTCGCCGTTCCAGAACAGCGCGAGCGTCCCGCCCGGGACCAGTGCCGCAGCGGCTCTCTGCCACCTCACCGCCGGATCGGTCCAATGCCAGGCCTGGGCGCTGAACAGCAGACCGAACGGCTGCTCCGGGACGTACTCCTCGAACCCGCAGACCCGCACGACGACGTCCGACCGTCCACTCGCCCGGCGAGCGAGCACAGCGGCCATCGCCGCGTCGGGCTCGACAGCCGTGATACCGACACCGCGCGCCGCGAACGCCAGCGTCGCCTTGCCGGTGCCGGCGCCGACCTCCAGCGCGGCCACCTCGCCGAGCCGGGCATAGCTCAGCACATCGTCAATGAGTACGGCCGGATAACCGGGTCGAATCCGGTCGTACTCATCGGCTACCTCGCCGAACACTCTCGCCCGTACCCGTTCCGTCGTCATGGCGAGCACCTTACGATCTCGGACACCGGTGTCCGCCCGTGATTTCCGGCGCGGAACGTAGGGTGCCGACGCGGATCCGCGTCGGCACCCGATCGACACCGGTTCGGGGTCAGTAGCGGAACTGGCCGACCAACCGCTGCAGCTCACCCGACATGCGCGCCAGCTCTTCCGCCGAGCGTCGGGAGTCGGCCACCGCGGCGGTGGTGGTCTGAGCCGCGTTGGCCACCCCGGTGATGTTGGATGCGATCTCGGCCGAGCCGGTCGCGGCCTCGGTGACGTTACGCCCGATTTCGCCGGTGGTGGCGGTCTGTTCCTCCACCGCTGAAGCGATGGTGGTGGAGTGGTTGTTGATCGTCTCGATGACGTCACCGATCTGCGCGATCGCCTGCACCGCCGCCTCACTGTCGTCCTGGATCGCATCGATGCGCCGCGAGATGTCCTCAGTGGCCTTCGCGGTCTCCTGGGCGAGGTCCTTGACCTCGCTGGCCACGACCGCGAACCCCTTGCCCGCCTCGCCCGCGCGCGCCGCCTCGATGGTGGCGTTGAGGGCCAACAGGTTCGTCTGCTCGGCGATCGAGGTGATGACCTTGACCACGTTCCCGATCTCGACGGAGGACCTCCCCAACTGGGACACGATGCTGTTCGCCGACTGCGCCGCGCTCACCGCGCTCTCGGCGACCCGGGCGGCCTCGGCGGCGCTGCCGGCGATCTCGCGGATCGAGGAGCCCATCTCCTCTGACGCAACCGAGACGGTCTGCACGTTGCGCGAGACCTGCTCGGCGGCCGCGGACACGGTCCCGGCCTGCACAGAGGTCTCCTCCGCACCGGCGGCGATCTGCTGACTGGCCGCCGACAGCTCCTCCGAGGCGCTGGCGAGCGCCTCGCTGCTGTCCCCGACCTTCTGCATCGTGTCGCGAAGTGTGGCGGTCGCGGCATCGAGTGCGTCGGCCATCTGGCCGACCTCGTCGCGGCTGGCCACCCCGGCCGATCGGGTCAGGTCGCCGATGGCCAGGCCGGCGACCACGTAGGCCACCCTCCTCACCCCGGATACCACCATCCGCGCCACGAGGACACCGAAGCCGAACGCCAGCACGAGCCCGGCCGCCAACAGGGCGATCACGAGGGTACGCGCGGAGCGGTAGGTGTGGTCACTGTCGGCCAACTGCCGCTCGGCCGCCGACACCTCGGCTTCGACGAGCTTCGTGATGATCTCCTCCGCCTTCGTGGTGAGCGGCGCGGTAACGGTGTCACGGATCCGTTCGATGGCCACTTTGTCACCGCTCCGACTGGCCGGCAGCGTCTGCTCGTTGACCGCCTTCTCGTACTGCGCCCAGGTCGCGCGCAGTTCCGGCACCAGGTGGGCGTCGGCACTCATCTTTTCGTACGCGGCGAGGTTGGCCTCGACCGAGGCGAGGTTGTCCTTGAGCATCCGCTCGTTGTTGGCCATCGACTCCGCCGTGCTCGACACCGCATGGTTGAGCACCGTGCGCCGCGCCACCGCCATGTCCAGCGCCACCTTGTCGATCTGCTGGACCGGCAGCATGCCCTCGGTGTACAGGTCGTGGCTGGAGGCGTTCAGGCTGGCCATCCGGGAAACGGACAGGACGCCGACACCGCTCGCGACGAGGGCCATCACACCGATCGCCAACACGATCTTGGTGTTGAGCTTGCGGTCGACCAGCCATCGCACCCACACGCTGGCCCGCCGCGCGGTCCGGACATCATTCCCGTGCCCGGTCACCACCACAGACATTCACGCTCCTCGGTTACCGGAGACCGCGTGATCGGGTGACGGTCTCTCCGAGTAACTGTCGGTTGTCGAAGACAGGCAGGAGAACTGATCAACCGGATTGCATGCGGCCGGATACCGGATCGCGACCCTCGCCTGACGCCTGTGCCGCAGTTGCGCGGCGACCACCGGCCTGACACCCGTCACCCGGTCACGGTCGACGTAACCAGAAGAGGTCCTTGTAGATCTTCCCCACCACGCGCCGGTCCCGAGTCGTTCGGGACAAGCCGCTGCGCACAAACGGAATACCCGATAGGCGCAGGATCGGCGTTCCTGGTGAGTGCCGGCCACAATCCCCGCGCCGCCGGGATGATGGTGAACCGCGTCAGCCAGAGCGCGGCCCGGTAGCTCCCGCTGCCAAGGAGCTTGGCAATCTCCCCGTCAGTGATCTCGTCAGCACGGTAAACACCAGCGCCAACGGGCCGGGTTGCGGATGCTCTTGGTGATTCTGCTACGTCTTCGCCGCCGGTGAAGAAGCTCGACGGTCGAACGACGCATCAGAAAAAGAGGATCGAACCCTGGGCAGGGCTGAAGTTGGTGGAGACGAGGGGACTCGAACCCCTAACCCCCGCCTTGCAAAGGCGGTGCTCTGCCAGTTGAGCTACGCCCCCGGGTACGCCCGCGGCACCGGGTCCATCGTCAGGTCCCGCCGAGCCGACCGCAGCCGGGGATGGCTGGCTCTACCGCAGGTCGGGCGCGGTGGTGGCCTCGTGCCACAGGGCCCGCTCCTCGTTGGCGGACCGGACCTTCTTCGCGATGATCGCGGCTGCGCCGAGAACACCAGCGAGGATGATCAGCTTCTTCACCATGTGGGGCTAGCTGGAATCGAACCAGCGACCTCAGAGTTATCAGCTCTGCGCTCTAACCGACTGAGCTATAGCCCCTCACTGTCCACCGCAGTGTCCCGCAGTGGTAGCGACGAGTCAGGTTACCGTACCCGACCCGCAGATCCCAAACCGGGTACGCCGCACCCGATGGAGCAGGTGGCGCGGCGTACCCCAGGGTGTCATTCCTTCTCGGCCAACGTCAGCTCGATACCGCCGACGAGGTCCGAGCAGACGTTGTAGATGAACGCGCTGAGGGTGGCGAGGGCCGTGAAGAGCACCACGTTGACGAGGCCGAGCAGGCCCGAGCCGACAATGACGCCCTTCGCGGTGATCTTGAAGGTGCTCTTGGTGTCGCCGCCGGTGGCGCCGACCATCTCGCTGAGTGCCTTGTTGACGCTGCCGATCACGCCCATGGCGTCGAGCGCCATGTAGAGCACCGCGGTCGCGACCACGCCCACGATGAACAGCACGAACGACACCGCGAACGAGAACTTCATGACCGACCACGGGTCGACCCGCTTCAGGTACAGCCGGGCACGACGAGGCCCCCGGCTGGCCGCTGCGGCGACGGTCGTCCGGGCGCTGCGGATCGCGTTGCCGACCCGACTGCCCGGACCGCTCGGCGTCGGTCCCGCCGGTCGACCGCCGGCCTTGATCGGCTGCGTCGCGAGCCCGGAACCGCGGGTGACCGAGGCTGCTCCCCGGACACTGGCGCGGGCCACGGCGGGGGCGCCGGCCGCGACCAAGGTCGGCTCGGCCGGCTCCTCCTCGGACGCGACGTCGTCGTCCTCGTCCGAGGACGACTGGAGCGCATCGGGCGGCGGAGTCATGCCCGGCGCCCGGGTGAACTTAGGTGCGGGGGCGGCGCCGGAGCCGGCCTTCTTGCCCGGCCCCTTGGAGCCCGAGTCCTCCTCGGACTTCTCGCCGGGCACCGCGGCGCGACCGACCACGACACCCCCCGCCTCGTCGTTGCCCGTACTCTCCTGATCAGGGGACTCGGGCTCAGCGTCGGCCGGCTTGCTGGCCGATTCAGCCGTTCCCGACTTCGCCTGGGTCTCTGGCATTAATTATTCCTGTTCGTCCGGCTCGTCAGCGTTGCGAGCAATCGCGACGAGGGTCACGCCATCCGGCAGGTCCATCAGCTTGACCCCCATTGTGTTCCGATCCCTCGTCCGGCGTACAGGCTTCACCGGAGTTCGGATCACCCCACCGTTAGAGGTGATGGCGAACAACTCGTCGTCCGGACTAATGACGACCGCACCCACCAGGCCCCCGCGGCGAGACGTGATTTTAGCTGTAAGGACGCCCTTCCCCCCGCGCCCCTGGACCGGATACTCCTCTATGGGTGTGCGCTTTGCGTAGCCGCCGTCCGTGGCGACGAGCACGTCCATACCCTCCCGCACGACCTCCATAGCTAGCAACTCGTCGCCATCCGCAAAACGCATCCCGATCACGCCGGAGGTCGCGCGGCCCATCGGGCGGAGCGCGTCGTCGTTGGCGTTGAACCGGATGGCCTGCGCCTGGCGACTGACCAGGAGCAGATCCTCGTCGGGTGCGACGAGGGCGGCACTGACCAGTTCATCATCCTCGCGCAAGTTGATGGCGATGATGCCGCCGGAGCGGTTGGAGTCGAACTCCTCGAGCCGGGTCTTCTTGACCAGACCGTTCTTGGTCGCGAGCACCAGGTAGGGGGCTACCTGGTAGTTCTGGATCTCGATGACCTGGGTGATCCGCTCCTCCGGCTGGAAGGCCAGCAGGTTGGCGACGTGCTGGCCCCGGGCGGTGCGGTTGGCCTCGGGAAGCTCGTACGCCTTGGCCCGGTACACCCGGCCCTTGTTGGTGAAGAACAGGATCCAGTCGTGCGTCGAGCAGACGAAGAAGTGGCTGACGATGTCGTCCTGGCGCAGGCCGGCACCGGAGACGCCCTTGCCGCCCCGCTTCTGCGAGCGGTACAGGTCGGTCTTGGTCCGCTTGGCGTACCCGGTCCTCGTGATCGTCACGACCATTTCCTCGCGGGCGATGAGGTCCTCCATGGAGACCTCACCGTCGAAGGGAACGATCTTGGTGCGCCGGTCGTCGCCCCACTTCTCGACGATCGCGGCCAGTTCCTCGGAGACGATCCGGCGTTGCCGCTCGGGCTTCGCGAGAATGTCCATGAGGTCGGCGATCTCGATCTCGATCTTCGCCAACTCGTCAATGATCTTCTGGCGTTCCAGAGCTGCGAGCCGGCGCAGTTGCATGTCGAGGATCGCGGTCGCCTGGATCTCGTCGATCTCGAGCAGCTCGATCAGGCCGTTGCGGGCCTCCTCCACCGTGGGAGAACGCCGGATCAGCGCGATGACCTCGTCGAGGGCGTCGAGCGCCTTGGCCAGACCGCGCAGGATGTGCGCCCGCTCCTCGGCCTTGCGCAGCCGGTACCGGGTGCGCCGGACGATGACCTCGATCTGGTGCGCCACGTAGTAGCGGACGAACTGCGCCAGGTTGAGGGTGCGCGGCACGCCGTCGACCAGCGCGAGCATGTTCGCGCCGAACGTCTCCTGCAACTGCGTGTGCTTGTACAGGTTGTTCAGCACGACCTTGGCCACCGCGTCGCGCTTGAGCACGATCACCAGGCGCAGACCGGTACGGCCGCTCGACTCGTCGCGGATGTCCGCGATGCCGGTGAGCTTGCCCTCCTTGACCAGCTCGGCGATGCGCTCGGCCAGGTTGTCCGGGTTGACCTGGTACGGCAGCTCGCTGACGACCAGGCTCGTGCGGCCCTTGCTGTCCTCGTCAACGTCGATCACCGCGCGCATCCGGATCGAGCCGCGGCCGGTCCGGTACGCCTCTTCGATCGCCGACTGGCCGACGATGAGGCCGTGGGTCGGGAAGTCGGGCCCCTTGACGATCTTGATCAGCTCGTCGAGGGTGGTCGCCTCGTCGACGTCCGGGTGGTCCAGGCACCACTGCACCGCCTGCGCCACCTCGCGCAGGTTGTGCGGCGGGATGCTGGTCGCCATGCCGACCGCGATACCGCTGGCCCCGTTGACCAGCAGGTTGGGGATGCGGGAGGGCAGGATCGTCGGCTCCTGCGCCCGGCCGTCGTAGTTGGGGACGAAGTCGACGGTGTCCTCGTCGATGTCCCGCAGCATCTCCATGGCCAGCGGGTCGAGCTTGGACTCGGTGTACCGCATGGCAGCCGGCGGGTCGTTACCCGGCGAGCCGAAGTTGCCGTTGCCGTCGACCAGGGGGTACCGCAGCGACCACGGCTGCGCCATCCGGACCAGCGCGTCGTAGATCGACGAGTCACCGTGCGGGTGGTACTGGCCCATCACGTCGCCGACCACACGCGAGCACTTCACGTACCCGCGCTCGGGCCGGTAACCCGAGTCGTACATGGCGTACAGGATCTTGCGGTGGACTGGCTTGAGACCGTCCCGGACATCGGGCAGGGCGCGACTGACGATCACGCTCATCGCGTAGTCGAGGTACGAGCGCTGCATCTCGACCTCGATGCCGACCGGTTCGATCCGGCCCCGCACGTCGACAGCCCCCTCGGGGCGGTCAGCCGCTGGGGTGAGGTCCTCGCCGTCCGGACCCGTACTCTGCGTCACGCGTCATTCCTTACTTCGTGAAACGCTCGGTTCGTCCGCTGTGGACAACCGGCTTTTTCCTGTGGAAAAGTCTGTGGCCGGAGCGCCGGCAGACGGCGTGGACGCCGCCCGCCGGCGCGACCGGTCAGATGTCGAGGAAGCGAACGTCCTTGGCGTTGCGCTGGATGAAGTTGCGCCGCGCCTCCACGTCCTCACCCATGAGCACGCTGAACAGCTCGTCGGCGGTCGCCGCGTCGTCCAGGGTGACCTGGCGCAGTGTGCGGGTGGCCGGGTTCATCGTGGTCTCCCAGAGTTCCGGGTAGTTCATCTCACCCAGGCCCTTGAACCGCTGGATGTCGTCCGGCTTCGCGTTGGGCTTGGTCTGCTGGCGCAGCGCGATGAGACCGTCGCGCTCCCGGTCGGAGTAGGCGTACTGCGCGTCGTCCCCCCGCTTGTTCCACTTGATCTTGTACAGCGGCGGGGCGGCCAGGTACACGTGGCCCAACTCGACCAGCGGACGCATGAAGCGGAACAGCAGCGTCAGCAGCAGGGTCTGGATGTGTTGGCCATCGACGTCGGCGTCGGCCATCAAGATGATCTTGTGGTACCGCAGCTTCTCGATGTCGAAGTCCTCGTGGATGCCGGTGCCGAGCGCCGTGATCAGGGCCTGCACCTCGTTGTTCTTGAGGACCCGGTCGATGCGGGCCTTCTCGACGTTGAGGATCTTGCCCCGGATCGGCAGGATCGCCTGCACCTTCGGGTCGCGCCCCTGCTTGGCGGAGCCGCCGGCCGAGTCACCCTCGACGATGAACAGCTCGGACACCCGCGGGTCGGTGGACTGGCAGTCGGCCAGCTTGCCCGGCATCGAGCCGGACTCCAGCAGCGACTTGCGCCGGGCCAGCTTGCGGGCCTGCTGCGCGGCGATCCGGGCCCGGGCCGCCTGGGACGCCTTGGTGATGATCATCTTCGCTTCGGCCGGGTTGCGGTCGAACCAGTCGACCAGCCACTCGTTGCAGACCTTCTGCACGAAGCTCTTGGCCTCGGTGTTGCCCAGCTTGGTCTTGGTCTGGCCCTCGAACTGCGGGTTGGCCAGCTTCACGGAGATGATCGCCGCGAGCCCTTCCCGGATGTCCTCACCGGAGAGCTTGTCGTCGTTGCCCTTCAACAGCTTCTTGTCCGCGCCGTACTTGTTGACCACGGTGGTCAACGCGGCTCGGAAGCCCTCTTCGTGGGTGCCGCCCTCGTGGGTGTTGATCGTGTTGGCGAAGGTGTAGACGCTCTCGCCGTACGACTCGTTCCACTGCATGGCGATCTCGACCGAGATTCCTTCACCCTCGGCGGCGAACTGCACCACGGTCTTGTGGATGGGGGTCTTGGTCTGATTGAGGTGCCGGACGAAGTCTGCGATGCCCTCCTTGTAGCAGAAGGTGACCTCCTTCGGCGCCGCGTCGCCGCCCTCGGTCGGGCGCTCGTCGCGCAGCACGATCGTCAGACCGCGGTTGAGGAACGCGTACTCCTGGATGCGGCGGTAGATCGTCTCGAACTTGAACTCGGTGGTCTCGAAGATGCTCGGGTCGGGCCAGAACGTGACCGTCGTACCGGTGCCCTCGGTCGGCTCCACCTGCGCCAGTGGGCTCACGGGCTTGGTGTTGCGGAAGTTCTGCCGCCACAGGTGGCCGGCCTTCTTCACCTCGATGTCCACACCGGTGGACAGGGCGTTCACCACGGAGATACCGACACCGTGCAGGCCGCCGGAGACCGCGTACGCCTTGCCGTCGAACTTGCCACCCGCGTGCAGCATGGTCAGCGCCATCTCGACACCCGACTTCTTGGTCTTCGGGTGGATGTCGACCGGGATGCCACGGCCGTTGTCGACGACCCGTACGCCGCCGTCGGCGAGCAGGGTCACCTCGATGGTGTCGCAGTAACCGGCAAGGGCCTCGTCGACGGAGTTGTCGACGACCTCCCACACGAGGTGGTGCAGGCCGCGCTCACCGGTCGAACCGATGTACATGCCGGGCCGCTTGCGAACGGCCTCGAGGCCCTCGAGTGCGGTCAGTGACGCCGCGGTGTAGTTGTCCTGTTGTTCGTTCGGCGCTGCCACCCTCGATCACTTTCTCGCCCACGGCGACCGGGGTCGTCCGCGTGGGCGGGGGTCATGCGCGCACGCCGCCCGGTCGACACGCAAGGATCCGCGCCAACACGCCAGGAGCGGTGTCGGCGAATCGCGGCGTGCCGACCACCGCGGCGTGCGCGCGGATTGCTGTGTCGGCTGAGTCTTGGTCTCAATCCTACCCGGCGGGAACGACACTTTCGGCCTCCGGGCGCGTTTCCCGGCGCCTCAAATCGCCGTAGCGGCCCGAACGACGCTACCCGTAACTCCCCCCATGCGGAACGGAAGGAAGAGGCCGCCGCGCTCTCATGCGAGCCACGGGCACGGCCTGTGGACGACGGGGCTGATCACCGCCGGGCGGACGCGTTGCGTGGTTACTTATACCTAAACGCCGTATTAGGTAGCAGAAATTCCGCTCCGGAAGGGTCGCGCGAACCCCTCGCCGTGCCGTATGTTCCCGGCGCGCGGGCATCACGTGCCGCGCGGTGCGGAGGTGAGAGGGCGATGGGGCTGGACAACGTCGCGGTGCAGTGGCCGCGCACCGGCCGCTTCTACGACCCGGTGGCGCCGGCCGAGTTCGTCGACTTCGGTGATCTCGTCGACAAGGTGCCGGACATGCCGGGCCCCGCCGCGGCGCTCGCCGACCACATCGCCAAGACCGGCACCGTGCGCGCGTCCGGCTACACCGAGCTGGTCGACCTCCTCCTCGGCCTCAACGGTGTGCTCTTCGCCACCGACGCGGCGGCCGAGGACGAGGACCCGGTGATCGACCCCGACGGCTGCGCCTGGATCGCCGGCGGCCTGGAACGCTTCGTGGACGGCCACCGCGACCTGGGCGAGGAGATCACCTTCGACAGCGTCAGTGCCGTCCTGCGGGCCGCGCTGCAGGGCGCGCGGCTGGCCGAACAGCAGCTCAACTGGCTGGAGAACCGGCTCGACGCGCTACGTGACTCCTCCGGCGAGCCGCCGCAGTGGAGCTTCACCCGCACCGAACTGCAGATCCTGGCCGGCTTCTACCGCCGCTGCGCCGACCGCGGCTTCGCTGTCTACGCCGACTACTGACCGGCCGCCGGGGCGCCGGTACGTCCGCGCGGGCACGCAGCGCGACGCCGGTCAGGACCGCCGTCGCCGGCGGGAGCAGGACACCGAGCGTCACCCGTACGTGTCCCGCGGCCCCCGCCCGCGGACCCGCCTGGGTCCGCGACTCCACGACGGTGCAGCCGGACCGTGGATGTGAAGTTTCTTCACCACGCCGTTGCCGACTTCGCCGGCGATCCTGCTGAGCAGCTTGCCCGCGAGCAGGCGCAGCTGGGTGGCCCAGGCCGTCGACTCGGCCTCGACGGTCAACTCGCCGTCCTCCAGCTTCACCGGGCGGCAGTGCGCGGCGATGTCGGGTCCGACCACGCGCTCCCACGCGCCGAACACGGTCGCCTCGGCGGTCGGGCGCTGCCAGCCCCGGGCCTTGACCAGGCGTTCGAGGACCGAGGCCAGGGTCTGTGGATCACGCGGGTCGGGGCCCGGCCCGGAGTACCCGCGCAGGCGCCGTCCGCTGCCGGGGCCGCCGTCCTGCCCGCTCGCCGAACCACGACGGCGCGCCGAGCGGGCCGCCTCCCGCCGGGCCTGCGCCGCCTCGAGGGCGGCCCGTGCCAGCCGCGGGCCGGTGGGCTCGCCGCCGCTCGCCGGGGCGCCGGCCGGTTCGGGTCGGCCGTCGCCGCCGGGTGGCGGCTGCTCAGGGTCACCCGGCACGACGAACCTCCCCGTTGCCGACCTGGTACCGGGCACCGCGCAGCGCGGCCGGTACATCCGCCTCGACGGCGCACGTGACCAGTGTCTGGCTGGCGTCGGAGATCAGCTCCGCCAGCCGTTCCCGGCGACCGGCGTCCAGCTCGGCGAACACGTCGTCGAGGGCGAGTACCGGTTCGATGCCGTCCGAGCGGAGGAGATCGTACGCCGCCAGTCTCAACGCCAGCGCGTAGGACCACGACTCGCCGTGGCTGGCGTACCCCTTCGCGGGCACCTCACCGAGCATCAGCGTCACGTCGTCGCGGTGCGGCCCGACGAGGGTGGTCCCGCGCTCGACTTCGGAGGCGCGGGCCGCCCGGAGCGCCTCGCGCAGGTGCTCCTCCAGCTCGTCCACGCTCCGGCCAGGGGCGACCGGACCGTCGGTCCACGACGCGGAGTAGCTGATCTGCGCCGATCCGCGCCCCGCGCTCACCGCGTCGTAGTCCTTGGCCACCAGCGGCGCGAGCACGGCGCACAGCTCCAGGCGGCCGGCGAGCAACTGGGCACCGTGCCGCGCCACGTGCACGTCCCACACGTCGAGCGTGGAGAGGTCCGAGCGGCTGCCACCGGCCCGGCGCGCCAGATAGGAGGTACGTAGCAGCGCGTTGCGCTGCTTGAGCGCCCGGTCATAGTCGGCGCGGACCCCGGCGTACCGCGGCTGGCGGAGGGTCAGCAGCTCGTCGAGGTACCGGCGCCGCTCGCTCGGGTCGCCGCGGACGAGCGCGAGATCCTCCGGCGCGAACAGCACCATCCGCAGCGCGCCGAGCACGTCACGCACCTTGGTCACCGGCGAGCGCCCCAGGCGGGCCCGGTTGGCCTTACCCGGTTCGATCGACAGCTCGACCAGCAGCTCGCGCCCGTCGTGGACGACGGCGGTCCGCACGACCGCCCGCTGCGCGCCGACCCGGACCAGCGGGGCGTCGGTGGCGACCCGGTGGCTGCCCAGCGTCGCCACGTAACCGAGGGCCTCGACCAGGTTGGTCTTGCCCTGGCCGTTGCGGCCGACGAGGACACAGGCGCCGGGCTCGAGGTCGACGGCGACGCGCGGGTAGCTGCGGAAGTCGACCAGTTCGAGGTGGCGTACGTACACCTAGTCCTTCTTGATCGCGTGGCCGCCGAACTGGTAGCGCAGCGCGGCGATCGCCTTCATCGCCGGCGGGTTCTCCTGCCGGGACGTGAACCGGGCGAACAGCGACGCCGCGATCACGTTCATCGGCACCGCGAGGCGGATGGCCTCCTCGACGGTCCAGCGACCCTCGCCGGTGTCCTCGGCGTAGCCGCGGACACCGGACAGCTCCGGGTCCTCGTCCAGCGCCCGGTCGAGCAGGTCGAGCAGCCACGACTTGACGACGGTGCCCTCACGCCAGGCCTTGATCACGGCGGGCACGTTGTCGACGTACTCGGAGGCGCGTAGCAGCTCGTACCCCTCGGCGTACGCGTGCATCAGGCCGTACTCGATGCCGTTGTGCACCATCTTGGCGTAGTGCCCGGCACCGACGCCGCCGGCGTGGACGAATCCGTACGGGCCCTCCGGCTTGAGCGCCTCGAAGATCGGCATGCAGCGCTGGACGTGCTCGTCCGCGCCGCCGACCATCAGGCCGTACCCGTACTCGATGCCCCATACCCCGCCGGAGACTCCGGCGTCGACGTACCCGATCCCGCGCTTGCCCAGCCGCTCGGCGCGCGGCCGATCATTGATGAACTTCGAGTTGCCGCCGTCGATGATGATGTCGCCCTCCGACATGAGGGACGCCAGCTCGTCGATGGTCTCCTCGGTGACACCGGCTGGCACCATCACCCACACCACGCGCGGGGCGGACAGCTTGTCGATCAGCTCCGCCGGGCTCGCCACGTCCGAGACCTCGCGGTGGTGGTCGTAGCCGACCACTTCGTGCCCGGCACGGCGCAGCCGTTCGCGCATGTTGCCGCCCATGCGGCCGAGACCGACCAGACCGAGTTGCATGTCTACTCCCAGGTGGATCGTCGCCGTTCCGCACGCGGGTGGCGACCGGTTGCGAGTGCGTCAGCCGCCGATGCGCACGGGCATGATGAGGTACCAGTACCCCGAGGAGATCTCGCCATCCTCCGCCGCAGGCGCAATGATGGCCGGCTTCTTCGGGTCGGTGAACGAGAAGACCGCGAACGGCCCGTCCAGGGCGTTGAGCCCGTCCAGCAGGTACTGGTGGTTGAACGCAATCGTCAGCGGTTCCCCGGTGAAGGCGCAGTCCATCGCCTCGCTGGCCCGTGCGTCCTCGGTGCCGCCGGCCTCGATGACGAGCCCGTCCTCGCTGAAGCGCAGCCGGACCGGGGTGGCGCGCTCGGCGACCAGGGAGACGCGCTTGACCACCTCGGTGAGCGCGGCGACGGGTACCCGGGCCTGTGCGCTGTGGGTGTCCGGCCGCAGCGAGCGCACCTTGGGGAAGTCGCCGTCGAGCAGTCGGGAGGTGGTGCGGCGGGCACCGCCGGCGAAGCCGATGATCCCCTCACCGGCACCGCCGCGGGCCAGCGCGATGGTCACCTGACCGCCGAGGGGGCCCAGCGTCTTCGCCGTGTCGGCCAGCGTCTTCGCCGGTACCAGCGCGGCGGTGCTCACCTCGGGGTCGCCGGCGTTCCACTCGATCTCGCGGACGGCCAGCCGGTACCGGTCGGTCGCCAGCAGCGCGAGCGTGTTGCCTTCGATCTCCATCCGCACGCCGGTCAGGATCGGCAGCGTGTCGTCGCGCCCGGCGGCGATGGCGACCTGGGAGACCGCCTCGGCGAACGCCTTGGCGTCGACCGTGCCGGCACTCTCGGGCATCTGGGGCAGGCTCGGGTAGTCCTCGACGGGCATCGTCGGCAGGGTGAACCGGGCGCTGCCGCACGTGATCTCCACGTGCGAACCGACCGCGGCGACCTCGACCGGCTTGCTCGGCAGGGCCTTGGTGATCTCGGCGAGCAGGCGGCCGGAGACCAGCGCGGCGCCCTCGGCGTCGGCGTGCACATCCAGCGTCACCTGGCTGGAGACCTCGTAGTCGAAGCCGGAGACCTGCAAAGTGCCACCGCCCACGCGCAGCAGTACGCCGGCGAGCACGGGGACGGACGGACGACTGGGCAGGCTCTTGGCTGTCCAGGCGACAGCGTCAGCCAGCGCGTCGCGCTCGACTCGAAACTTCATCGCGGTGCCTCCCGCGTCGACAGACCTGGTTGTGCCTACGGAACCTTAATGGCAGATGTTGACCTTCGTGCGCGGACCCCGACCTTCCACCCGAGAAAGTTTTTCCCCACCCCCGATGATTTGGTTTTTTCTTCTTAAGAGATAAAAACCATCGTCGTCATAGGTGCTGTGGATCCTGTGGAAAACGGGACTTTACCCTGGTCACCGGGGTTGCGAGCCGGTTGACAACCTGTGGGTATCCGGTGGGTGTACATCCACAGACCGCCGCCGTCGCGACGTTGTCCCCGTTCGCCCACGAGTTGTCCACCGCTTGTCCACCGGCTATCCACTGGTTTCGGGCCAGTTATCCGCAGGCTTGGGGACATCTCCGATGCCGCCGCCGTCACCCGGCGTATGGGGGACGGATACGGTGCGGCAGGACCCACAGTGTTGTCCCCAGTTGTCCCCAAGGGTTTTCCACAGGATGTGGACATGATCGGTGGGCGAAAAGCGCGACGGCGGGCACCTGTGGGCACCCGCCGTCGCGCGAAAGAGGGACGAACTCTACGACATCTGCTTGATCCGGTTGGTCAGCTCGGCGATCTGGTTGTACAGCGACCGGCGCTCGGCCATCTGCTGCCGGATCTTGCGGTCGGCGTGCATGACCGTGGTGTGGTCGCGGCCGCCGAAGGCCTGCCCGATGCGGGGCAGGGAGAGGTCGGTCAGCTCGCGGCACAGGTACATGGCGACCTGACGGGCGTTGACGAGTACCCGGGAGCGGGAGTGCCCGCGGAGGTCCTCGAGGCTGACGCCGAAGTACTCGGCCGACCCCGCCATGATCTGGTCGGCGGTGATCTCCGGACCGGAGCCGTCCGGAATGAGGTCGCGCAGCACCTCCTCGGCGATCGACAGCTCGACCGGTGAGCGGGTCAGGTTGGCGAACGCGGTAACCCGGATCAGCGCACCCTCGAGTTCCCGGATCGACGACGCGATTCGGGAGGCGATGAACTCCAGTACCTCAGGCGGGGCGAACAGCCGCTCCTGCGCCGCCTTCTTCTGCAGGATCGCGATCCGCGTCTCCAGGTCCGGCGGCTGGATGTCGGCGAGCAACCCCCACTCGAAGCGGGTCCGCAACCGGTCCTCCAGGGTCGCCAGCTGGCGCGGCGAGCGGTCCGAGGTGATGACGATCTGTTTGTTGGTGTTGTGGAGCGTGTTGAAGGTGTGGAAGAACTCCTCCTGGGTGCGCTCGCGGTTCTCCAGGAACTGGATGTCGTCGATCAGGAGGATGTCGACGTCGCGGTAGCGGCGCTGGAAGGCGCTTGTCTTGTCGTCCCGCAGCGAGTTGATGAACTCGTTGGTGAACTCCTCGGTCGACACGTACCGCACCGACCGGGCGTTGCCGAGCGTCTGGGCGTAGTGGCCGATCGCGTGCAGCAGGTGTGTCTTGCCGAGCCCGGAGTGGCCGTAGATGAACAGCGGGTTGTACGCCTTGGCCGGTGACTCGGCGACCGCCACGGCGGCCGCGTGCGCGAACCGGTTGGACGAGCCGATGACGAACGTCTCGAACATGTACTTCGGGTTGAGCCGGTTACCGGGGTTGTCCGAACCGGCGGCGCCGGGCAGGCCCCGGTCGCCGCGGCCGGTACCCGGCCGTGAGCTGCGCGGTGGTTCGTCGCGCGGCTCGACCGGGCGCGCCCCGGCGGCCGTCCCGTCGCCGTGGCGGACCGCCGCGTTCGCCGAGGCGGCCCCGGTCGGCATGGTCCGGCCCAGGTCGGGGAGGGGCGCTGCCGGCGCCGGACTGTCGAAGAGCCGGCCGCTGGGGTCGGTCCGGACCGGCCCGGCGGGGCTGACCGGTCGGACGGCTCCGGCGACACCCGCGTCGTCGCGGCTGACCGGCGGCTGCGACGGTGGCAGCGGCAGGGTCGGCTGGGACGACTGGAACGACGGCGTCTGCATCGGCAGGGTCGGCTGGGGCGGCAGGACCGGCTGGAACGACGGTGGTTGCGCCGGTGGGGAGGGCTGGAACGACGTCAGCTGGGTCGGCGGTAACGGCAGGGTCGGCTGGGACGACGGCAGCGGTGCGGGCGCTATGGGCGGTGCGGGCGGCGGCGTGGTGTCCTCCGGGGGCCGCACCGTGACGGCGACCTGGATCGGGCGGCCGAGCCGCCGCGACAGCGCCTCGGTGATGGACGGCCGCAGCCGCGACTCGATCACGTCCCGGGTGAAGGTGTCCGGTACGGCGAGCAGCGCGGTGTCCTCGACGATCGCCCGCAGGCGGGTCAGTCGCAGGTAGGCGCGTTGCTGCGGGGACACGATCTCGTCGGCGAGGTCTTCGGTCGCCGCAGCCCACACTGTGCCCAGATCGCCCGGGTCCATCACCGTCGCCACCCCTATCGTTCGTTGCGGTTCACGCCGCGTCCCCCGCCGACCTCGGCGACCGCCCCATTGTCCACAGGTTGTCCACAGCCTGTGTATCTACGGGTGACGTGCCGTCGACGGTCCGTCCCGAGACGGACGCCGTGCTCCGCAAGTGGCACCGGTGCTGCTACACCTGCCCCAACGAACGAGCGCCTCGTCGGTTGCTGTGTTGTTCCCCCGGGGCGGGCACGGTCGGGTCCTGCCCGGCGTGCACCGCAACGGGGCACGCTAACAGCGTTATCCACAACCTCTCAACCGCTGTCCACATGACCCCGCATCGATCGGACGGTTCGCATATGGCGTGCCGTCCGTGTCGGCGTTGGCCTTCGGGGTGATCAGGCGTACCCTGGAGCGGCTGTGCAGCTACCACTGGTACGCTGTCCTGACGGCGCGTCCGCCTCACCCTGCCCAGGTGTGGGGATGGCCGTCGACACCTGATCTCCGGGCGTACGCCGCCCCCGAAGCATACGAAGACGGAGCCTGACGTGAGCAAGCGCACCTTCCAGCCGAACAACCGCCGGCGCGCGAAGACCCACGGTTTCCGCCTGCGCATGCGCACCCGCGCGGGTCGCGCGATCATCTCGGCGCGCCGTGGCAAGGGCCGCGCCCGCCTGGCTGCCTGAGCGTCAGGCCGCAGGCCTGGGGCGAGCCGTGCTGGCAGCCGCACAGCGACTGAGGCGGCGGGAGGAGTTCGCCGCCGCCATCCGCGCGGGCCGCAGAGCCGGCCGGGGAGCGGTCGTGGTGCACCTCGACGTGCCGGCCGACGCCTCCGGTGCCACTACGGGTGGCAGTGACAGCACACCGGCGCCCGCCGGGAGAGCCGATCTCCCGGTGCGCGCCGGTTTTGTCGTACCCAAGACCGTGGGCAAGGCGGTGGTACGCAATCTCGTCCGGCGGCGGCTGCGGCACCTGGTCCGCGAGCGGCTGGCCGGGTTGCCGCCGGGCGCTACCGTTGTGGTGCGGGCGCTGCCCGGGGCTGCCGACCGGGCATTCCCCGAGTTGGCCGCCGACCTCGACGCCGCCCTCGGTGCGGCACGTAACCGCCGGCCGCGCCGCCCCCGTGGGGAGGGCACATGAAGTCGGGCCGGCTCGTTGCGCTGCCCATTATCGCGTACCGTCGTTGGATAAGCCCGGCGATGCCGGCGCGGTGCCGGTTCTACCCGTCCTGTAGCGCGTACGCGCTGGAGGCGGTCACGACCCACGGTGCCCTGCGCGGCATCGGCCTGACCGTCTGGCGACTGCTGCGGTGTCACCCCTTCCACCCCGGTGGATATGACCCGGTGCCGCCACCCTCCCGCAAGCACCCCCGAAAGAATCTCGACGAAGTGACTGGAGCCGTGCAGTGAGTTCGCTCTTCAGCCCACTCATGGCAGTGATCTACGAGGCCATCTCCGCGATCCTGCTGTTCTGGCATGCCGCCTGGCACAGGGTGGTGGGCGACGCCAACGCACTGGCCACCAACTGGTCATGGGTGCTCGGCATCATCTTCCTGGTCATCACCGTCCGGGCGATCCTGTTCCCGATCTTCGTCAAGCAGATCAAGTCGCAGCGCGCGATGCAGGCACTCCAGCCCAAGGTCAAGGCGCTCCAGGAGAAGCACAAGGGCGATCGGGAGACCCTCCAGCAGGAGCTCATGAAGCTCTACCGGGAGGAGAAGGCCAACCCGCTGATGGGCTGCCTGCCGATGTTCCTGCAGGTACCGGTCTTCCTGGGACTGTTCCACGTCCTGCGCCACCTCAGGCCGACCATGCCCGAACACCTCAGGACGCTGTACGGCTGGACCGCAGGCCAGTTCGACAGCGCCTCGCACGCCAAGCTGTTCGGCGCTCCGATCGCGGCGAGCTTCCGTTCGTCCGGGCACGAACTGGAACTGCTTGGCGCCAGCGGCACCACCGTCAAGGTGGTCGCCGGCATCCTGATCGCGGTCATGATCTGCACGACGTTCCTGACCAGCCGCCAGATGATCCTCAAGACCGGGTGGGCGGAGGACCCGCAGCAGCGGATGGTGCAGCGTCTGATGCTGTACGGCGTCCCGTTCTCCCTGCTGATCTCCGGGTACATGTTCCCGATCGGTGTGGTCATCTACTGGGTCATGCAGAACATCATCTCGCTCGGTCAGCAGATGTGGGTGCTGCGCAAGTACCCGCCGGCGACCCAGAGCGGCACCGGGGCGAAGCCGGCGGCGACGGCCGCCGCCAAGAGCGGCGACAAGAACGGCGCCGTCAAGGCGGTGGACCCCAAGGCGCTGGCTCCCAAGGTCGGTGCGAAGCCGGTCAACCCGAAGAAGGGCGGCGCGGCCAAGCGGTAGGTGGGTCGATGCGACCGGTTCGGGTCGGCCCGCGCGGCACCGTGGTGCGGCGCGTGACCCGAACCGCGGCGCTCCCCCTGCGGCCGTCGTGCCACCGACAGACGTCATGTGACGGCGCCCCTGTGCGCCCTGATCATCCGGAGATGACCCTGTGACCGATACGAGTACCCCTTCCGTGCCCGAGTCAACCGTGGCCGCCGACGCCGAGCCCAGCACCACGGGCGAAGCCACCGGTGCGGGTACCGCGGAACGTTCGGCCGCGGACAGCAAGGACCTGTTCCGTGAGAGTGAGATCGCTGCGGACTACGTCGAGGGCCTGCTCGACATCCTCGACTATGACGGCGACATCGACGAGCTGATCCAGAGCGGGCGTCCGGTGGTCGAAGTCGTCGGCGGCCGGCTCCAAGCGCTTGTCGGGCAGCGGGGCGCCACCCTCGAGGCGCTGCAGGAACTGACCCGACTCGCCGTGTTCCGCCAGACCGGTACGCCGAGCCGTCTGCTGCTCGACGTCGGCGGGTACCGTGCCAATCGCCGCAAGGAGTTGGCCGCCGTGGCCAAGAACGCCGCGGAGAAGGTCAAGGAGTACGGCGAGCCGGTCAAACTGGAGCCCATGAGCGCCTTCGAGCGCAAGTGCGTGCACGACGTGATCAACGCGCTTTCCGGGGTCGAGAGCGAGTCCGAGGGCGCCGAGCCGTCCCGGCGGATCGTGGTTCGCCCCGCAAGCTGACGACAACCGGTACCACCCACGGCGCCGCGCACCCTCGTGCGCGGCGCCGTCGTTTCACCGCCACCGGCGGGCGGGAGGAGTGGCCCGGTACGGAGTCCCGCCCCTCGACATTCACGACATCATCTGGAGGTCATCGTGATCGGCCCGACCTTCGAGCCACCCCCCGACCTCGCCGACGCGGCCCGGACGGTCTTCGGCGAGCGGTTGCCGCTCGCCACGGCGTACGCCCGGCGTCTGGCGACGGACGGCGTGGTCCGTGGCCTGATCGGTCCGCGGGAGACGGAGCGGATCTGGGACAGGCACCTCCTGAACTGCGCCGTAGTTGGCGAATTGGTGCCTTCAGGGTCTTTGGTCACTGATGTCGGTTCTGGGGCTGGGCTGCCCGGCCTGGTGCTGGCGATCGCCCGACCGGACCTGACCGTGGTCCTGGTGGAGCCGCTTGCCCGGCGTACCGCCTTCCTGTCCGAGGTGGTCTCCGACCTCGGTCTCGGTCACGTGGTCGTCGAACGTGCGCGCGCCGAGGACGCGGTCGCGACCGTCTCCCCCGCTGACGTCGTGACGGCCCGGGCGGTCGCGCCCCTGGACCGCCTGGCCGCCTGGTGCCTGCCGCTGGCCAGGGTGGGCGGCCGCCTGCTCGCGCTCAAGGGCGCGACGGCGGCCGAGGAGATCGAGGCATACGGGGACGCGGTGACCCGGCTCGGCGGCGGTACCCCAGAGATCCGCTCGTGCGGGGTCGAGGTCCTGGCCGCCCCGACCACCGTTGTCGAGGTGGTACGGGAGCGCGCGGTCACGCCGGCCCCGTCGCGGAGCCGTACGCCCGGTTCGGCCCGCTCGGGTGGCTCTGGTGGCTCCCGTGGTTCGGCCCGTTCGGGTGGCTCCGGCGGTTCGGCCCGTTCGGGTGGCTCCGGTGGTGCTGGTGGCTCGACGGGGACGGACGGGGTAGGGCGCGCAGGCGGGGCAGGCCGGGCGCGGCCGGCATCACGGTCCGGGCGGCGGCCGGGTAAGCGGTGATCGGTTGTCCCCGCGGCGTCTATCGTCCGCGTGGGCACTACACCCGCCGGATCCTGCCGCGTCCGTAACCCGGGGCGTGCGTACCCACGCCGCTGCGCCCGGCGCGGCTCTGATCGTGGCCCTGACGGCGCCCGGCGGGTGGCCGGTCGGTTTGTCATACCCGCCCATCGGCGGCTTCTGCGCCCCTCAGGGGCGTTGGGCAACCTCCGGGCATGGGGCAACTACCAGGCGGCCGTGTTCGTGCCGTACGGGGCTGATCAAGGGGCTTGTCGGCTGCCTGCTCGTCCGCCTGACCGGTGATCTTCGACGGCCCGTAGGTCGCCGTTCCCTCGAACCCCTCCGCTGTGATGTCTGTGCGAGGGGTGCCCGGTCGCCCCCGTTCCGGCCCTACCGGCTATTTGCCCGGCGGTACCAGCTGGAGGCGTACCCACGGCATGATGGCCGGTGTGAGCGCAGATGTCGCGGCGTACTGGGACGCCCAGGCGGCGACGTTCGACGCCGAACCGGACCATGGGCTGACTGATCCCGTCGTCCGCGGGGGACGTGACCGCGACGCGTGGACTCGGCTGCTCGTACCGTTGACGCCGACCGCCCATGCCCGGGTCGCCGATGTCGGCAGTGGCACCGGCAGCCTGGCAGTCCTGCTCGCGGAGGCCGGGCACCGCGTGTGCGGAGTGGACCTCGCGCCCCGCATGGTCGAGATGGCGCGGGCGAAGGCCGCAGCGGCGAGAGTGCCGGCATCGTTCGACGTGGGTGACGCGTCCGCACCGCCGTGGCCGGCGGCGACCTTCGACGTCGTACTGGTCAGGCACGTGCTCTGGACGCTGCCCGACCCTTGGCGGCGCGTTGGGACGCTGGGTGGAGTTGTTGAAGCCCGACGGTCGACTGGTACTCGTGGAGGGCCGCTGGTGGACTGGCGGCGGTCTGCCCGCGGATCAGGCAACTGAACTGGTACTTCGATGGAGGCGCGAGGCAACCGTGACCCGGCTGGGAGATCCGTGCCTGTGGGGAGGTCCCCTTCGGGACGAGTGGTACCTGCTTGTCAGTAGGTGCTGATGCCCCCACCCTGTCACCGTTCGGCTTGACCCGGGGCACGTGAGCGGAGTTCGGGTGACCCGGGGAGGTGAGTGGCGTTCGATGCGCGCGTTCGGGGCTCAACTGGGCTCACTCGCCGACGGAGTGAGGCCATCGCACGGTGCCGCCCTCGGTTCGCGGCCCGGCGACGGTACCCTCCGTCGAGCCGCCTCGGTAGTACCCCGGCAGGTGTCACCGATGTGCTCGTGTCGCCGCTTGTGGTAGCCGCATTCGACGTCAACGGCAGGCAGACTGCGGCGGATGAGGTCGAACGCCAGATGGACGCGGCGCTTGTTGTGCAACGCGAAGCTGCGCGAGTCGAGGACCTCCGGACCGTGTCCGGCGGGGTGTCCAGCGCTGCCGTCGAATGATGGACCGGCGGCAGGTGCCGCCGTCTGAGTCCCGCCAACTGCGATGCGGGACCAGCCACGCCTGGGTGAGCCGTGAACCCGATGTCTTTCCGTACAGTGCGGTCCATCCTTCGCGGTGTGGGAACGCGGCGTCCAGGCGAGGGCGTATCCAGTACGCCGCCAATGTCGTCGGACTCCATGGCCCCGGCGCCGGGTGCCGGATTTCCGCGTTGAACCAGGTGTGGGTCCCGTACCAGCCGTCTGGGCCAGTTGGTCTCGGTGTACTCCGGCAGGCTGACCGGGCCGAGGAGATCCCGATGACCGGCGCGGGCAGGGCCCGCGATTCGGCGACCATCGCTCGCCCTGCTTCCCATCCGGCCGCCGCCGATCGGCTTTCAGCTGTGCGGACCGCAGCTCGCGCACACGAACCTCCGGTGCCCACCTCACGAATGACGGTGCGACCTTGCGTGGCGGGAGCGCAGGGCTTCGCGGGCCGATCGGTCCGGCGTGCTGGTGGGCGACGCCATCGCCGCCCCGGGTCGGGTTTGTGGGATCGCCGGCCGGGTCGGATATATGCGCCGGGTCAGGTATACGAGGTCGCCTACCCCGGACCAGGTCTATGGGCCTGCACGCGCCGGGACGTGTCCCTGCATGGGCGCGGCAACGGTGGGTTGAATTGGGACGGGCAGGCTCGCCGGTTCTGGCGTCTGCGGCCGGACCTGTCCACCAGATCAGTTGCCAGGGTGGCCGTCTTTCTGATGCCGGCCGGGTGTGGTGTCCCTTCCCGTCGGCACGTTGCCAGACCCTCCCCTGATCCGTCGGGTAGCCGATGGGTGTGACTCCCCGCGTTGGCCGCGCCTGTATCACCCGATATCGGCAGATCATTCCCCGCCGTAGAGCCGTCACATCCACCTCAAAACCGTGCGGTCTACGCATTTGGCGGGTAACTCACGGCCCCGGCTCATCGGGGGACGGCCACGGAGCGCCCATGCGCCGGTCACTGGCTCATGGCGTATCGGTCGTGGATGAACCGTGGATTCCACCGATCTCGGCCCGTAGGCTGACCGCGCGGCGTCTGCGACTGGATGAGGCCAGGGTTACGGGTCGCCTCTTCTCGTAGTGCCGCCGGGCGGTCGGTGCCGGCCTCGGCGCTGACGCCGGCGTCGGTGATGTGCAGCCATCCGGGACGGACGGGATTGACACTGTGCACGAGAACGGTACGTACGACGACAGCGGCGCCCCGTGGGTAGTCGGCCACGATGTTTCACGTGAAACGACGGGTCTGGGGAGTTCGGCATCCCAGCCCTGGGAAGTAGCCGAGGTTCCGGAATCGGGACCGTCCGGTTGGATGAAGGCCGGCTCGGCTCAGGTGATTCGGCCCGGAAGTTTGGTTGGGACATCGCAACGCGGAGTGGAATTAGGTGGATCTTCTCCTGCGAACGAGAGTCCGACGGGTACCGTGTACGGGCGCGGTGCGGTATCGGTCGACGAGACTCCGCCCCCCGGCGGACCTGGGCCATCGGTTCCGACTCGACCTACGCCGCCTCCGCCCCGTTCCCACTCCGAACCACGCGCCGACACCGAGGTCACCATGACCGATGCATACGTTTCACGTGAAACCGAGGAACCACCCTTGGCTCTCGAGGCTAAACGGGCCGTCCACATCCTGAATCCCACCGGTGAGGCAACGATGCCTCGCCCCGCCCGGCGACGCATCATCAGCGTTTCCAACCAGAAGGGCGGCGTCGGGAAGACCACCACCGCGGTGAACATCGCCGTCACCTTGGCGCTCCACGGCAACCGGGTACTGGTGATCGACCTTGACCCCCAGGGCAACGCCTCCACCGGCCTCAACGTGCCGCACCACGCCGGTGTGCCCGACATCTACGACTGCCTGATCGACGGTGCGCCGCTCGACGCCGTCACGCAGGCCGTTGAAGGTATCCCGAACCTCTGGGCGGTACCCGCGACGATCGACCTCGCGGGCGCCGAGATCGAGCTGGTCTCCGTGGTGGCCCGGGAGTCACGCCTCAGCCGAGCGATCGCCGCGTCACGTTCGGAGTACGACTACATTCTGATCGACTGCCCGCCCTCCCTGGGCCTGCTTACGGTCAACGCTCTCGTGGCGTCCGAGGAGGTACTCATTCCGATCCAGTGCGAGTACTACGCACTGGAAGGTGTTCAGGCGCTCACGAGCAATATCGACCTGGTGCGGTCACACCTCAATCCGAACCTGGATGTGAGTACCGTCGTCCTGACGATGTACGACCGGCGTACCCGCCTGGCCGACCTTGTCGAGCAGGACGTGCGTAACCACTTCGGCCCGAAGGTGCTGGACGTGGTCATCCCCCGCAACGTCCGGGTCTCCGAGGCTCCCAGCTACAGCCAGTCGGTCATGACGTACGACCCCGGCTCGCGTGGTGCGGTGGCCTACTTCGAGGCCGCCCGTGAGATCGCACTGCGCGGAGCGGAAGAAGACGCAGGAGAGCAGGAATGAAGAACGCCCGTCGCGGCGGTCTGGGGCGGGGCCTCGGCGCCCTGATCCCCACGGCCCCGGTGGACGCTCCGGGTGCTGCGACCACGTTGGGGCCGGCTCCCGTCCACTCCCCCGCGTCTTCCCAACCGGCCTCGACCGGGACTACCCCCGCCGGGGATTCCGCGCAGTCCTTCGTATCGGCGGCGGCTTCGCAATCCCAACTGGCTCCGGTGCCGGGAGCGCGCTTCGCGGAGATCGCGGTCGACTCGATCGTGCCCAACCCCAAGCAGCCCCGACAGGTCTTCGACGAAGAAGCGCTTGACGAGCTCAAGGTCTCGATCGAGCAAGTAGGCTTCCTCCAGCCGATCGTCGTCCGGGAGTTGGAGCCGGAGCGCTACGAGCTGGTCATGGGTGAGCGCCGGTGGCGGGCGGCACAGGCGCTGGGCCGTGATGTCATTCCGGCGATTATCCGGGACACGCGCGACGACGACATGCTGCGGGACGCGCTCCTGGAGAACATCCACCGGGCCAACCTGAACCCTCTGGAAGAGGCGGCTGCCTACCAGCAGCTCCTGGAGGAGTTCGGCGCCACCCACGACGAACTCGCGAAGCGGATCGGCCGGAGCCGCCCGCAGATCTCCAACACGATCCGACTGCTTAACCTCCCGACGAACGTTCAGCGTCGGGTGGCTGCGGGTGTGCTGTCGGCCGGCCACGCGCGGGCGCTGCTGAGTCTCGACAACGAAGAGGAACAGGAGAAGCTGGCGCACCGGATTGTCGCGGAGGGACTGTCCGTCCGCGCGACGGAGGAACTCGTGGCACTCGCCGCGGCAGAGGGTGCTCCGCGCAAGGCCGCACCGCAGCGGCGGCCAAAGGCCCACGCGCCGGCGTTGTCCGACCTCGCGGACCGGCTCTCCAACCGATTCGACACCAGCGTGAAGGTCGACATCGGACGCCGTAAGGGGAAGATCACGATCGAGTTCGCCACCGTGGACGACCTGGAGCGCATTGTCGGCATCATCGGCATTGACGGACAGGCCGCTGAGGACTGAGCACGGTTCAGCTGTCGAAGGGGTGGTCGGGCTTCCGGCCGCCCCTTCGATCTTTCCACCCACCCTCGGTGGCCAAGAGTTTTCCACAGCCTTTTCCACAATCGGCGCCGGTTTCACGTGAAACCACACGCAGACATGGGTGTGGGCCTGTGGATAACTACGGGCGGAGTCAGCCGCTGTGCGGTGGATCAGTTACTGTCTGCCACATTGGGCAGCATCGAGCGGCGACGGATGATCGGGAGCGAACGCCGCGGTGAGTGCCGTGCGAGTGCTCAGTGCCGGTGCGAGTGCCCGGCGAGTGCTCAGTGCCGCGGTGGCGCCCGGCGAGTGCTCAGCGCCGCGGTGGCGGCCGAGAGTGACGCGACCGTCCTTCGGACGTGAAGGTAGGAGGCCCGCCCGGAAGTGCCTGAGCTGACGCCCCACAGTGGGATCTGAACCGACGGCCCGAATCGCAGGTGAGGCGACGGCCTGAGCGGGGGCTGAGTGACGGTCAAACGGCGTTGGGGCGACCGCCCTACGGCGCTCGAGCGACGGATCGAATCGACCCGGAAGGCCGCCCGTGTCACGGTCCAACCGGTGAACTCCCTCCCGGTGACCGCGCGGCGCACAGGGAACCACCCTCGCAGACCGGCAACCAGCAGGGGGAAGACATCAGAATGCCTGGTTGCTAGGGTCGGCTCGTGTCCGAGGTACCGCGCTCCCTACCAGGCTTCGCCGCCTGGCCCACCTTTCCCTTCGAGGGTGACATCCAGGTCAAGCAACTGGACGAGCCGGTCGCCGTGGAGCCGGCCCGGCATGGCGACGATCCCTCAGAGTGCCGTGCCTGCCAGGCTCCGGACGAGGCGTACATCTGGGTTAGTGAGCGGTGGCGGGTGCGCAGCCTCGACCGACCCACCGGCCTCCCCATGGTCCTCATCCTCGAATCGCGATCGCATCTCGACCTCGGGGACCTCCCCAACATGCTCGCTGCCGAGCTGGGAGTGATGACGGTGCGCCTGGAACGGGCGGTGCGTTCTCTGGACGGTGTGGCGCGGGTCCACGTCAACCGCTGGGGCGACGGCGCGGCCCATCTTCACCTGTGGTTCCTGGCAAGGCCGTACGGGCATCTCCAGCTGCGTGGGACGTTCCTGTCGCTGTGGGATGAGATCCTGCCGCCGATACCGGAGCACCAGTGGCGGGAGAACCTCGCGCTCGTCGCCGCGTGGCTCGCAGAGTTCGGTGGCCGTCCCCTGGCGGAGCCGCCGCGCATCGACTGGAAGGCACCGGCGACCCTGGCCTCCGACTCCTTGCCGGTGCCGGACGGGGACGACGGGGCGGGCTCCCCCGCCGAGGGGGCGCTGATGGCCGGTTCTGACGTGCTCGACATGGACAGCGACACCGACGGTGGCCCGAACACGACCGGGGACGCTGCGGCGTCGCGCGCCGACGGTGGTGACGGAGACAAGGCGGCCGGTACCGCCTCGCTGGCGGCCATCGGCACGTTGGCGGCTGATTCGTCCGGTGTGACCGGGGCCGGCGTGAGCGAGTCCAGGACCGGCGCGTCGGATGACGCCACCGACAGTGGCGGATCGGGTGGCACGACGGCGGTTACCCCTCTTACGCTCTCCGGTCGGGCCGTTGATGCCGACGAGATACTCGTGATTCCTGGGCCGGCCGGCTTTCCGCCGATCGGTGACGGGACGGTCCGTCGGACCAGCCGGGAGCCCGCCGGTCCCATACCTGGCCAGCGGGACTCCTCGGCCGACAGCCAGGAATCCGCGAGCCGGACACAGACCTGACCTACGTTTCCGCTGTCGACGGAGTTGACCGGACCCACCGACCGTGGGGCCGGTCGGTCCCGGGGCGAGAACGCGGCCACTGACCCGGCGGTGCCAGGCGGAACCGCCGTCCGCGGTCCCGGACCTGCGGGTCCTCCCGGACCGGTATCTTCTGACTCGGGCCCCGCCGGGCCGCAGTCGTCGCCTGTTGGTCGGGGCCCCGCCGGGCCGGACCCACCGGCTGGCCGGCTTCGCTGGTCCTGAGCCCCCCGTTGGGTGGCTCTGAACGGCCGATGCCGCCTCTCCCCGCCGTTACCCTCCCCTAGCTACCAAATGCCGCGTACGATCCTTCACGGGGCTAGGAGGCGGGCGGGTGACTGGACGACGTACCGGACTGCACATCAGTTCTGTGAGGAACGGCAGATGTCACGCCGCCTTGTCAATCTGACCCTCGACACGCTCGAGGATCTGCCACGCTCCTGCCGTAGGTGTGTGTTCTGGGAGCTTGACCCGGTGTCGGCCGAGCGGGCATGCGCCTCCGGCGACCCGGAACTGGAGAAGGAGGCCTGGGTCTCGCAGACCCTGCTTGAGTGGGGCTCCTGCGGCAAGCTCGTCTACGTCGACGGCATGCCAGCGGGGTTCGTCATGTTCGCGCCACCGGCGTACGTGCCCCGGTCCATGGCGTTCCCGACCTCACCGGTCTCGCCCGACGCCGTTCTGCTGACCACGGCACGGGTCGTCGGCGCGTTCGCCGGAGGTGGCCTGGGCCGGATGCTCGTCCAGGGAGTCGCCCGTGACCTGACCAAGCGCGGGATCAAGGCGATCGAGGCGTTCGGTGACGCCAAGTTCGGCGACGAGGCCGGCGACGACCAGCCGGCAGGCTGCCTGGCTCCGGCGGACTACTTCCTCTCGGTGGGCTTCAAGACGGTACGTCCGCACCCGCGCTACCCGCGGTTGCGTCTGGAACTGCGTACGGCGTTGTCATGGAAGTCGGATGTCGAGTACGCCCTGGAGAAACTGCTCGGCTCGATGAGCCCGGAAGCGCTGCTCCGACCGGTACGTCCGGCGACCCGCTCCATGTTTTAGATCCGGCACCCGGCGATCCCGACGGCATTGCGGCGTCTGGCAGCATGACGTCCTCGGGATCACGGGACGGCAGGGGCACAACGGCGGGCGGCCCGGACCACGGACCACGGACCACGGGACCACAGGGACCTTCCGGAGCGATCATCACCGGGTGCGGGCAACCACGCTCGGCGAGCGGCCGGATCTGGCGGATGCGGCTTTCGGTATCCCGTACGACCCTGATGGACGGCCGGTCGGCCGACACGGTGTGCGCCCTGGGGAGGTCGCCGTGGCGCCCTGCTCGGCGACCGTACAGGCGCCGCTGGCGCAGTGGCATCGCGATAAAGTGAGCTGGCCCTGTGCTCCCTGATCCCTGCGTACCGTGTCGGCGCCGCTCGTGCCGCCGGAGGCTGTGCCTCCAGTCGGGGTCTCCGGCGGTGCCGCCTGCCGCGATCGGACCGGCGGTGCCACCTGCCGCGCTCTAGTGCGCCGCCGCCCGGGCTTCCTGGGCCGCCGCGGACGCCCGCAGCTTGCTGACGTCGATGGAGCCGGTCGGCACGTCGATCTCGACCGGGTAGTACATCCGCTGCACAGCCGCCATGATCGCCTCGACCATCCGGTCACGAAACAGCGGGTCGACCAGGCGGCTGCGGTCGACCGGGGAGGTCAGGTAACCCGCCTCCACCCGGACGGCGGGCATGCGTGTGAGCCGCAGCAGGTCCCACGTCTTCGAGTGGGTCTGGCAGTTGCGCATGCCGGTCCGTGCGACGATCTCCCGCTGGACCAGGCCGGCGAGCCGCTCGCCCACGGTGGAGGTGACGCCGTTGGTCGTGCCGTAGTGGTAGGTCGCGACGCCCTCGGCCGCCGGGTTGCGGTGCCCGTCGAGGTGGATCGAGATGAGAAGGTCGGCGCCGAGGTCGTTGGCGAGCTTCGCCCGTTCCTGGTTGGTCATCGGCCGGGCGGGGCTGGGGCCGCGGGTGAGATGTACCCGCATTCCGGCGGCCGCCAGCCGTCCCTCCAGCCGGAGGGCGATGTCGAAGGCCAGGTCCGATTCGGTCCAGCGCAGCGGACCCTCGGGGACGACCACGCCGGGGTCGTCCGGGCCGCCGTGGCCGGGGTCGATCACGATCTGCTTCCCCACGAGCGCCGGACCCGAGGCGTGGAAGGCGGCCGTCTCGCGCAGCAGCTGCGGGCGGCCACCTACGACCTTGCGGCCCAGCCGGCGCAGCGCGTTCACGGTGGCGGGCCCGCAGGAACCGTCGGACGCCAGCCCCACCTCGCGCTGGAACTGTGCCACCGCGTGGGCGGTGTCCGCCCCGTAGACCCCGTCGGCTCGGCCCAGGTTGTACCCCATCTCCAGCAGTCGCTCCTGCAACTGCCGTACGTCGTCGCCGACGAGCGGTTCGCTGACCGCGTGGTAGAGCCCGCGCTGGCCCAGTCGCCAGCGGGCGGCGTCGAGCGCCCGCCAGGTCTCGTCGCCGACCATGCCGTCGACGGACAGCCCACGGCTCTGCTGGAAAGCGCGGACCGCCATCTCCGTCTCGGCGTCGTACTCAGCGCCGCCGCCGTCGGCGTCCCCCAACAGCCCCAGAGTGCTGAGGATCGTCCTGATCTCCACCACTGCCGGACCATGGTCACCGCGTCGGATCGGACGCATCGACGACCTCCCTCTGCCTTCCCGAAATGTGACGGGGAACGCTTGTCGTGCCGGTACTCTGTATGGGGCGCCGCCGTTACGGGCGAATCCACCGGAGCGTACCGTCCCGGGTCCGATCGCGCCCTTTTGGCAGTAGCCCCGTGGCGGTAACCCCGTGGCAGTAACCCCGTGGCGGTAACCCCGTGCTACCGACGGGTGTGGGGTGGACCGGGCGGCGCAAGACGCCCCCGGGAACCTATCGCGGATCCCGGCCGGAACAAAACCAATGGGACGAGCACAAACCTAAACAAAGACAGCGTCCCGTGCCTTTCGCAGGCACGGGACGCTGTCAGCGTACGGCTTTCCGGCGCGGTACCGGGCGGATCAGATCGCCGCTTCGATCATCCGCAGCAGCGCGCTCTTCGGGTGGGCGCCGACGATCGACTGCACCGGCTGACCGCCCTTGAAAATCGTCAGCGTCGGTACCGACATCACCTGGTACGTGGAGGTGGTCGAGGGGTTGGCGTCGATGTCGAGCTTCACGACCTCGATCTTCTCCCCCAGCTCGGTGGCGATCTCCTCGAGTACCGGCGCCACCTTGCGGCACGGCCCGCACCACTCGGCCCAGAAATCGACCAGTACCGGCTTGTCCGACTGAAGGACGTCACTGGCAAAGGTGGCGTCGGTCACCGACTTGGTGGCTCCCATCTCGGTTCTCCCTACTCGTTGTTGCTCACGATTCCAATGAAGCGATGTACCGCTCGGCGTCGAGCGCCGCCGCACAACCCGTGCCGGATGCGGTGATTGCCTGACGGTACGTGTGGTCGACGACGTCACCCGCGGCGAACACGCCGGTGACGTTGGTACGAGTGCTGGGCGCGGCCACCTTCACGTAACCGGAGTCGTCGAGCTCGACCTGGTCACGGAACAGCTCGCTGCGCGGGTCGTGCCCGATCGCGACGAACACTCCGGTCACGTCCAGCGTGCTCACCTCGTCGGTCTTGATGTTGCGGACTTCGATACCGCCGACCTTGCCGCCGCCGTCGAGGATCCGCGTCACCGCGCTGTCCCACAGGACCCGGATCTTCGGGTTGGAAAGCGCGCGTTCAGCCATGATCTTGCTGGCCCGGAACTGGTCCCGTCGGTGGATGATGGTGACGGTCTCGGCGAACCGGGTGAGGAAGTTCGCCTCCTCCATCGCCGAGTCGCCACCGCCCACGACGACGATGTGCTGGCCCCGGAAGAAGAAGCCGTCACACGTCGCGCAGGACGAGACGCCGTGGCCCAGCAGTTCCTGCTCCCCCGGCACGCCGAGCGGGCGCCAGGCCGAGCCGGTGGACAGGATCACGGCCTTGGCGCGGTACTCGCTGTCGCCGATCCGGACAACCTTGAGGTCGCCGCCCAGCTCAACCGAGGTGACGTCGTCGGTGATGAACTCGGCGCCGAACCGTTCGGCCTGCTTGCGCATGTTGTCCATGAGCTCGGGCCCGAGAACCCCGTCCGGGAAGCCGGGGAAGTTCTCCACTTCGGTCGTGGTCATCAGAGCGCCACCGGAGGTCGCGCCCTCGATCACCAGCGGCTTGAGGTTGGCACGTGCGGCGTAGACCGCGGCGGTGTATCCGGCCGGCCCCGAGCCGATGACGATCAGATTGCGGACGTCGTCCACGTGGACTCCCTAGCGGATGGAAGGCTGCACCAGCCTGTGCTGGCCAGAACGTCATCGTACGAACCGAAGATTCCCGGCGCCGTACGTGTCCCGTGTCACCCGACCGGGACGCTGTACCGCTCGTCGACGAGCAGACCGCCCGTTCCGCAGTTCGGCCCCACCACGACGACCCGCCGGTGGTCGACCAATCCCCGCGTCCCGTCGAGCAGCACGACCAGCGCCGGGGTGCCCTGGTAGCGCGCGTAGTCGAGGGAGGTCGCGGTGCCGCCGTACTGTGCGGCGAGGGCCTTGAGACAGGCGGCCCTGATCTCCGGATCGGTGAGTGGCCGCAACGCCGCGGGCACCTCCTGCGGGGGCTGGTGCGGCGTGGACTCGGACGGTGCCTGGAGCACGTTCGGTCCGGCCTGGCTCTTCGGCGGGTCACCGTCGTGCGAGGCGGTGACGGGGCCACCGAGGGTGGCGAGCGTCTGCGGGGTGTAGTCCGTACCGGACGCGGTGACGCTAACGGCGGTCTCACCGGAGGCCGGGTCCGGGGGCTGTTCCAGCGGCGTCGACGCCGACCCCGCCGCGTCGGACCCCGCGATCCCGGACGTACGCGGGTCGTGGCGGCCCAGCTGAGGGACGAGCGCCGTGCCGGCCAGGCCGACCGCGACGATACCGGCGGCGACACCGACGGCGGTCCGCCACCGCCGGTGTCGGGACGGCTGTCGGGCACCGGACCGCCCCCCCGCCAGTACCGACAGGTGGCGGGAGCCGGCGCCATCGCCGGCGGGGGCCGGCCACGTCGGGATGGGCTCGGTGGCCAGGGCGGCGTCCAGGCGCGCCAGGACGTCCGTGGGAACCGGCTCGGACTCCGCGGCCAGCCGGGCCAGATCCGCGCGTACGGCCGCATCAGCGGCCACGAGAGCGGCGTGCGCCCGGGTCCACGCCGGGTCGGTGGCGACAAGGTGTGCGACGGCGGTTTCGTCCGGTGTGCCCTCCAGCGCTCCACCGAGGTAGTCGGCGAGACGGTCGAGGTCGACGTCGCCGGTCACGTGCCACCCTCCTTCCCCACGCGGGTGATCCCGGACCCGTTGCCGGTCCGTGATGGGACGTCGGCGGGGAGCGCCCGGTTCCGTTCCGCGGACGCATCCGGGTCGCGCAGATGGCCCAGCAGGACCGCCAGGCGGGCCCGGCCGCGGGCGCACCGGCTCTTCACGGTGCCCTCGGCCACCCCGAGGACGCGGGCCGCGTCCGCCACCGGGTAGCCCTGGAGGTCCACCAGGACCAGCGCGGCCCGCTGGTCAGGGGACAGTTGGGCGAGCGCGTCGTGCACGACCAGCGCCGTCTCCCGGTCGGTTGTCGGCGCGACCGTCCGGTCCACCTCAGGCAAGGGCACGGTCGGCCTGGCCTGCCGCCGGCGCAGCCGGTCCAGGCACGAGTTGACCACGATGCGGTGAAGCCAGGTCGTCACGGCGGCGTCGCCCCGGAACCGGTCGGCGGCCCGGTACGCCGACAGCAGCGCGTCCTGTAGGGCGTCCGCCGCCTCCTCACGGTCCCCGACGGTCCGCAGGGCGACCGCCCAGAGCCGGTCACGGTGTCGGCGGATCAGCTCGGCGAAGGCCTGCCGGTCTCCGCCGGTGTGGGCGCGCAGCAGCTCCGCGTCATCGCGCGGGTCGCGTGCGTCGCCCTCGCCGCCCACCACGGACTGAACCATACCGATCGGAGACCAGCCCCGGGGTCACTGCACGGAAACCTTGATCTCCTGGATACCCACCTGGTATTTCCCGGAGCTGAGCTGCGGCAGTTTGGTGATCCACACAACGAGGTACCGGACCGTGGAGTCCGGCGGGCCAGGCAGGACGACCGTGGTGCCGGCGTCCCGCTTCACCTCACCGATCAGGGCGAAGTCGGCGCCGTTGACCTTGAACGCACCGCCCTCGGTGTTGGCCACCGCGAACATCCCGCTGGCGGTCGGGGCGGTCGAGCCGGCCCGCAGTTCCAGCGTCGCGCCTCCGGTGGCCAGCTGGACCTCCACCGAGACCACGTGCTTGTCGGCACCGAGGTCGAGCAGAACGCCCATGCCGGACTTGATCTTGCCGAAGTCCGCGGAGCCGTCGTACTGGTCGGTGCGCCAGACCGTGGTCGGGTCGCCGTCGACGGTCTTCCTGACGTTGGTGTCGTTCTCGTTCCGGCTGCCCTTGGCGTCGTCGACGATGCGTACCTGGTCGGGGCCGATCTTCAACACCGTGGTGGGACCGGTACGGGTGTTGCCCGGGGCCGACGAGGAGGTCCGTCCCGGGCCCGGCTGCGGGGGCTGGTTGTGGTTGGAGAGCACCCGGGCGGCGCCCAGCACGCCGGCGAGCGCGATCACGATCAACCCGGCGATCCCCACCACGATCTTGCGGCTGGTCGGCCGGGGCGGCGCGGGGGCCGCGGAGGCGGAGTCGAAGCTGTGGAAGCCGGACTCCTCGGCCGCGAAGAGCGGGTGGTTGCCCTCCTGCTCGAAGCGGCTCAGCTCGCCCACGAGAACGTCAGCCGTCGGTGGAGTCAACGCCGGGTTGAGCAGGTCCGTGGTCAGCTCGTCCAGATAGGACGGCACCCCGCCACGTACCTGCCGGGGCGCGGTGAGGGTGCCGTCGCTGTCGCGGATGGCGTCCGGTACGGAGGTGGCGCCGGCCTCGGTGTGTGGCCAGTGACCGGTCAGCGCGCAGTACAGCACGGCACCGATGGCCCGTACGTCGGCCTCGGGCGTCGTCGCCTCGTCGGCGCGGGCGTCGGTCAGCACGACCCGCCCGTCACCGGCGATGAGAACGGTGCCGGGGTGGATGTTGCCGTGCGCCATGCCGGTGCCGTGGATCGCCGCGATCGCGTCGGCGACCGCGCAGGCGATGGTGGCGGCGCGATCGGGGTCGAGCGGGCCGTCGGCGACCAGTTCGCGCAGGGATGCTCCGTCGACCCACTCCCGGACCACGTACGCCCGGTCACCCTCGTCGATCGCGTCGTACACGCCGACCAGGTGCGGGTGGACGATGCGGCTGGCGGCGACCGCCGCGGACAGCATCTCGCTGGCGGAGTCGCCACCGGGGTAGCGCAGGACGACGGCGACCGGGCGGCGCAGGATCACGTCCACCCCGCGCCACATCTGCCGGCCGAGTGAATCGTTGTTGATGTGCTCCTCGAGCTGGTACCGCTCGGCGAGCACCTCTCCCACGCTGGGGGCGCCGAAGGTCAGCACCTGAGGGGCTCCACCGGGTGCCTCCTGACCTTCGCCGTTCTGGGTCACCCGTCCTCCCTCTGGTCGGACCCGCGACGCGCGGCGCGCCGGCGGTACGCACATAAGCCTAGGCGTTACCGGCGACCGTCGGGACCGACCTTACCTGGCGCCTGCGACCTTCCGGATATCCCGTCGTCGTTCCGTTACGGGTGCGGTCGCCGGTCCGCGTGCGGCTTGTAACGGCTCTGTCACTCAGTGATGCCGGCCGTTGCGCTGGGTATCCGAACGCCGGCACCAGAGGTACGAAGAGTGACTTTTGTGGGATTCATCGGCCGAGCCGGGCGCGCAACATTCCGCCCAACTCGGTGACTTCGCGCACCCGCAACATCACGGCGACCGCCACATACCCGGCCATCAACACGAGGCCGCCGACGACCAACTGGACGACGTTGCCCAGCCAGTCGTCGTCGAGGACGGCGCGCAGCCCGTAGACGACGAGCGCGGCCGGCACCGCCGCGAGCGCGGCGGCCACGACGAGCCGGACCAGCGTTCCGCCGACCGCCCGCAGCCCCAGCCGCCCGATGCGCCGGCGCAGCAGCCAGTACCCCAGGATCGTGGCGAAGACGAACGAGATCGCGTTGCCACCCATCAGTCCGGCCGCCACCCCGGCCACTGGCAGCAGGATCAGCCCAAGCCACTGCGCCCCGATCCGCATCGCCACCACCGGCAGGTTGATCAGCGCCGGCGTCCGGGTGTCGGGCATCGCGTAGAACGCGCCGAGCTGAAGTTGGCTGATGGCGAACGGCACCAGGCTCAGGCCGGCGACCGCGATCACCCAGCCGGTCTTGACGGCGTTCTCGTGGCCGTAGCTGCCGTGGTCGAACAGCGTGACGCCCAGCGGGCGGCCGAGCACGAGGTAGGCCGCGGTCGCCGGCACGAGGATCACCGAGGAGAGTCGGGTACCGAGCGAGAGCTGGTCGGCCAGATCGGCGTACCGGCCCTCGGCGGCGGCCGCCGACATGCGGGGCATCAGGGCGGTCAGGACCGACACGGCGACGATGCCGTGGGCCATCATGAAGATTAGGTATGAGTTGAGGTAGATCGCCGGCCCCGGTGCGCCGGCCCGGTCGGCGGCGATCTTCGCGATCTTGAGTGCCGCCACCACGCCGACCTGGCTGGCCAGGACGTACCCGAGCATCCAGCCGCCGACCCGGGCCAGCTCGCCCAGGTGCAGCTCGCGGAAGTCCCAGCGCCAACGCCAGCGGAAGCCCACCCGGCGCAGTGCCGGGATGAGCCCGCTGGCCTGGACGACGATGCCGAGGGTGGTCCCGACGCCGAGGACCAGGATCTGTGTCGTGGAGATCTGCGCTGTGTCCAGCCCGGCCGACGGGAGCAGCATGAACACCACGGCCGTGGCGATGACCACGACGTTGTTGAGGATCGGCGTCCACATCGGGGCGGCGAAGTGCCCGCGCGTGTTGAGGACCGCTGCGAGCAGCGCTGCCAGGCCGTAGAAGAAGATCTCCGGCAGCAGCAGATAGCCGAGCGTGGTGATCAGTTCGCGATCGGCGCCGGGGGTCTCCGCGTTCGCCATCAACGCGGTGAGGGCGGGCGCGGCGACGACTGCCGCGACCGTGGCGATTGCCAGGAACACCGTCGCGAGGGTGAGCAGCCGCTGCGTGTACGCCTCGCCCCGGTCGGGGTCGGTGGTGCGGGCCCGGACCAGCAGCGGCACGACCACGCTCGCCAGCACCCCGCCGAGCAGCAGTTCGTACACCATGTTGGGCAGGTTGTTGGCGAGGTTGTAGTCATCACCCAGCGCCGCGGAGCCGATCGCCGCGCCGAGTACGGCGGTGCGCAGGTATCCGGTGACCCGGCTGACGACGCTCAGCGCGGCCATCACAGCGCTGTTACGGGCGACCGAGCCGGCGCCGTTCCCCGCGGCCTCGGGCGCGCCGGTGGCCACCCGGGCTTCCGGAACGCCGCCGGGGCGGGGGGCGCCCGGCGTGGCGACCGGCGGCAGGACCATGGTCGGCTGCGACTCGAAGCCGGCCGGGTAGGAGCCATCCGGCTGCGTGCCCGGGGCGACGACCGGCAGCGCCACGGTCGCGTCGGAGTCGAACGATCGTGCGTTGCCATAGTCGGCCCGGCCGGTCATGCCTCAGAAGACTAGTGCCCGGCCACCGGAAACTCACCCTGGCTCATGATCTGCCAGCCCGTCGGTGCGGCTCCACGACGCCGTGGGGGCGCGGTGGGCCTGGGATATCGCGATACGGTTGGCGCGCTGCCCGATAGGCTTGCCATCCCATGTCGAACACGTCCTCCGCCCGTACGGGCGCCACGACCGGTGCCGATCGCGGCCCTTCGCCGACCCGCGAACTGACCGAGGCCCAGCGCCGGGCCGTCGCCGAGCTGATGCGCGTCTCGCCCGTCGCCGACGAGCTGGGCCGGCGCTTCGCCGACGCCGGTCACGAACTGCACCTCGTCGGCGGTTCGGTACGGGACGCGCTGCTCGGCCGCCTCGGTGACGACCTCGACTTCGCCACCAGTGCCCACCCCGAGGAGACCCAGCGGCTGCTTCAGGGCTGGGCGGAGGCGGTCTGGACGACCGGGATCGAGTTCGGCACGGTCGGCGCGGCCCGGCGGGGACTCCGGCTGGAGATCACCACGTTCCGGGCCGAGGCGTACGACCGGGTCAGCCGCAACCCGATCGTGCGGTACGGCACGGATCTGCTCGACGATCTGAAGCGGCGGGACTTCGCGGTCAACGCGATGGCGGTGTCGGTGCCGGACCACCGGTTCACCGACCCGTACGGTGGGCTGGCCGACCTCGCGGCGAAGACGCTACGCACTCCCGGCACCCCGCAGGAGTCCTTCGCCGACGACCCGTTGCGCATGCTGCGGGCCGCCCGGTTCGCGTCGCAGCTGCGGTTCACCGTCGCGCCCGACGTGTTGGCCGCGATGACGACGATGGCGCCGGACCTCGCCCGGATCACCGCCGAGCGGATCCGGGACGAGTTCACCAAGCTGCTGTGCGGCGCCGACCCGATCACCGGGCTGCGGCTGCTGGTCGAGACCGGTCTCGCCGACCAGTTCCTGCCGGAGCTGTCCGGGCTGCGGCTGGAGATCGACGAACACGCCCAGCACAAGGACGTGTACGAGCACACCCTGACCGTCGTCAGCAACGCCATGAGCCTGGAGGAGGGCGGCCCGGACTTCGTCCTGCGGATGGCCGCCCTCATGCACGACGTGGGCAAGCCGGCCACCAAGTCGGTGGGGCTGGACGGGCGGGTGAGCTTCCACCACCACGAGGTGGTCGGCGCCCGGCTGACCAGGCAGCGGATGAAGGCGCTGCGCTACCCCAAGGACGTGACGGCCGCCGTCACCGAACTGATCGCGCTGCACCTGCGCTTCTACGGGTACGGGCGCGGCGAGTGGACCGACTCGGCGGTGCGCCGCTACGTCACGGACGCCGGTGACCTGCTGCCCCGGCTGCACAAGCTGACCCGCAGCGACTGCACGACCCGCAACCGGCGCAAGGCGGCGGCGCTGGCCGCCGACTACGACGCGCTGGAGGAGCGCATCGAGCGGCTGCGGGCCGAGGAGGACCTGGCGAAGGTACGCCCGGACCTGGACGGAAACGCGATCATGGAACTGCTCGGCCTTCCACCCGGTCCGCTGGTCGGCCAGGCGTGGCGCCACCTCAAGGAGTTGAGGCTGGAGCGGGGCCCGCTCGACCACGACGAGGCCGTGGCCGAGTTGCTGCGCTGGGCGGCGGAGCGGAGCGTCACCCCGCCGGCCCGGTAGGGCGTCAGCCGACCCGGCTGATCGTCACCTCCATGCGGGGGCGGCCGTCGCCGGGCCCGTTGGCGTTGTCGGTACCGGCCGCCGCGATCCGGTCCAGGACGTCCAGCCCGGACGTGACCCGACCGAAGACGCTGTAGTTCGGGTCGATCTCGCTGTCCTTGTACACCAGGAAGAACTGGCTGCCGTTGGTGGCCGGACCAGCGTTGGCCATGGCGAGCGTGCCGCGCGGGTAGGCCGGCCGGCTCCCGGTGGGCAGGTTCTCGTCGCCGAACCGGTAGCCCGGGCCGCCCTGGCCGGTGCCGCTCGGGTCACCGCACTGGAGCACGTACAGGGAGTCGGTGGTCAGCCGGTGGCAGTCGGTGCCGGCGAAGAACCCGCCGCGGGCCAGCGACAGGAACGAGTTGACCGTGCAGAGGGCGGCGTCGGCGGCGAGGTCGATCCCGATCGCGCCCTGGTTGGTGGTCAGCGTGACGTGGGGATGACCGGACAGGGTCGGGCGGGGGTCCGGGGTGCCGGGGCGCCGCTGGCCACCCGGCCCGTCGGAGGTCGCCAGGTACTGGCACCGGGCGGGCCCGGTCGGGCTGGGCGTCGCGGAGGGGCGGTGGCTCGCCGTGGCGCTGCTCTTCGCGGCGGGCTTGGTGCCGTCGCCGCCGGATGCCGGGGCGGTGGTCGCGCGGGCGCTCGGCTTCGCCGCCTGGTCGGGTGTGGCCGCCTGGGCGGTGAGGCTCCGGTGGCGGACCAGTACGGCCGCGCCGGCCCCGCCGACTCCGACGACGACGGCGACGAAGAAGGCGACGACCCAGCGGGACGTGCGGGGCGACGAGCTACGGCGGTTCCGTGACGAGCGCTGCATGGAGCAAAGGGTACTCAAATCCGACTTATCGGTCTTAAGAATCGGCGATGGCGTACCGGTGGTCGGAGCACGGCCGAGTTCAGGCACCGCTCCCGGCGGTTACCGCCCGCGTGTCGGCGATGTCGTCACCGGCCCGGCGGGCCCAGCGCCCGCCGGCCACCACGTACCAGGCGGAGACCAGCGCGTACCCCACGCCGACGCTCACGAGGGCGGCGGTGGAGTGCCCGTCCGGCGGGAGCGTGAGCGCGGCGACGAACAGACCGACGACGAAGCAGAGGTTGAACGCCGTGTCGTTGACGCTGAAGACCCGGCCCCGGTAGGTGTCGTCGCACTCGTGCTGCAGTGCGGTGTCAACCACGATCTTGATGCCCTGGGCCGCGATGTTGGTGAACAGGACCGCCGCGACCAGAAGGTTCGGGTTGAACGGCAGGCCGAACGCCACGACCGTCACCGCGGTGCCCGCGAGCAGCCAGGCGATCCAGCGCCACCCACCGATCCGCCGGGTGACCGGCGGCGTCAGGAAGGCGGCGATCAGGACGCCCAGCCCACCGGCGACGAACACCAACCCCAGTCCGGTGATGGACCCGCTCAGGTCGCGTGACTGGTGGAAGTACTCCCGGTACAGCAGCAGGACCGCCAGCGCCAGCACCCCGTACAGCGCCCGGAACGCCGACTGCGCGAGGAGCGCGTACGCGGCGCCCCGTCGGCCGGCAAGGTGGCGTAGCCCGGCGACCATGCCGCGGGCGACGGACACCGCGGCGGCGCCGAGCGTGTCGTGGCGGCGCGCCCGCGCGTCCGGCCCCAGCTCGTCGCAGCGGAACGACCAGCGGGCCAGCAGCGCCGACGCTGCGTACCCGAGCGGTGCCAGTGCGGCCAGCAGCGCGTACCCGTGCAGCGTAGCCGACAGGGCAGTCTTCACCAGGACGACCGAGCTGCCCAGGCCGAGCGAGAAGCAGATCGAGCCGAGCGTGCCGCTCAGTGCGTTCGCGGTGACCAGGCGGCGGTCCTCGACGACATGGGGAACCGCCGCCGACAGGCCGGCCAGGAAGAACCGGTTCAACCCTATGATGAGCAGCGCGAGCCCGACGAACGCCGCGTTCTCGGTCCCGTACCAGATGAACGCCACCGAGGGCACCACCAGGAGCGCCCGGATAAGGTTGGCGACCACGATGATCGAGCGCCGGCTCCACCGGTCGAGGAAGACCCCGACGTACGGGCCGATGAGCGAGTACGGCAGCAGCAGCACCGCGAACCCGATCGCGATCTCCAGCGGGCTGGTGCGCTTCTCCGGGTTGAACAGCACGCTGCCGGCCAGGCCGGCCTGGAACCAGCCGTCGGAGACCTGACTGATCAGCCGTACCCCCAGCAGCCGGCGGAAGCCGCGGGAAGAGAGGACGGCACGCAGGTTCCGCGCGCTCGACGCGGTGTCGAGCGCGCGGCTGGCGGTGACTGGCACCATTCGAGCGTACGTGGCGGCGGTCCCGCGGGGACTGCGCCGACGCCACAGGTGTCCGGGTGGTGGACGAGGTACCCGGTCGGTGGACACCGTGCGGCCGGCAGCCCACCGGGTACCGGGGTGCCGCCCGGCGGTACACGCGTGCACACTGAACGGGTGCGCTGGAGAGTGCTGTCGACGCCGGTGGGTGATCTGTCGGTCGCCTCGGACGGCGCGGCCGTCTGTGCGGTGCGGTTCGGGCGGTACGACGGCCCGACCACCGACGACCCCCTGCTCGTGACGGCCGCGGCGCAGCTGGAGGAGTACTTCGCCGGCCGGCGGACGGCGTTCGACCTGCCACTGGCCGATGTCGGCGGCTCCGAGTTCGAGCGGGCGGTGTGGGCCGCGCTGGCCGAGATCCCGTACGGCGAGATGCGTACTTACGGCCAGATCGCCGCCACGGTCGGTGACCCGGCGGCGGCGCGTGCGGTGGGGGTCGCCTGCAACCGCAACCGCCTGCCGGTCCTGCTCCCGTGTCACCGGGTGGTGGGTGCCGGCGGCAAGCTGGTCGGCTTCGGTGGGGGTGTGTCCCGCAAGCGGATCCTGCTGGAGCTGGAGGCGCGGGTACGGGTGGAGCGCGACTTCTGCCTGTCCTGACCGCCCGGGAACAGCGAAACGGCGGCGGGTCGACCCGCCGCCGTTTCACGTGAATCCAAGGTCAGCGCTCGACCTCGCCGCGGATGAACTTCTCCACGGACTCGTGCGCGTCGTGGTCGCTGTACTGCACCGGCGGCGACTTCATGAAGTAGCTCGACGCCGACAGCACCGGACCGCCGATACCCCGGTCCTTGGCGATCTTCGCGGCGCGCACCGCGTCGATGATGACACCGGCCGAGTTGGGCGAGTCCCACACCTCGAGCTTGAGCTCGGCGTTCAGCGGCACGTCACCGAAGGCCTTGCCCTCCAGGCGGATGTAGGCCCACTTGCGGTCGTCGAGCCACGGCACGTGGTCGGACGGACCGATGTGGACGGAGGCCTTCTCCATCTCGTGCGGGATCTGCGAGGTGACCGACTGGGTCTTCGAGATCTTCTTCGAGACCAGGCGGTTGCGCTCGAGCATGTTCATGAAGTCCATGTTGCCGCCGAAGTTGAGCTGGTACGTGCGCAGCAGCTCGACCCCGCGGTCCTCGAACAGCTTGGCCAGGGCCCGGTGCACGATCGTCGCGCCGACCTGGCTCTTGATGTCGTCACCGACGATCGGCAGACCGGCGTCGGAGAACTTCTTGGCCCACACCGGGTCCGAGGCGATGAACACCGGCAGCGCGTTGACGAACGCGCAGCCCGCGTCGATCGCGGCCTGGGCGTAGAACTTGTCCGCCTCTTCCGAGCCGACCGGCAGGTAGCTGACGACGACGTCGACCCGGGCCTCGCGCAGCGCGGCGACCACGTCGACCGGCGACTCGTCGGACTCCTCGATCATTTCCCGGTAGTACTGCCCCATACCGTCGTAGGTCGGTCCGCGCAGGACCGTCACGCCCGTGGGCGGTACGTCGCAGAGCTTGATGGTGTTGTTCTCGCTGGCGACGATCGCCTCGGCCAGGTCGCGCCCGACCTTCTTCGCGTCCACGTCGAACGCGGCCACGAACTCGATGTCGGAGACGTGGTAGTCGCCGAACGTGACGTGCATAAGACCCGGGACACGATCTCCGGGGTCGGCATGGCGGTAGTACTCCACGCCCTGGACCAGGGACGAGGCGCAGTTACCGACACCGACGATGGCAACGCGGACGGAGCCCATCGCGAGTGCCTCCTCACTTCTGGCTATCGCTCCGGGAGGTCCGGAGGCGGGTTCGAAGGGATAGTTACCTGGGGTGGTCGACCAGACCGTTCGTGCGCGATGAGCTCCTCCAGCCAGCGGACCTCACGCTCGCAGGCGTCGAGGCCGTGCCGTTGCAGCTCCAGGGTGTACGCGTCGAGGCGCTCCGCCGCACGCGAGAGGACATCTCGCAGACCTTCGCGGCGTTCCTCGACCCGGCGGCGGCGTCCTTCGAGGATCCGTAGCCGGGTCGCCTGGTCGGTGCGGGCGAAGAACGCGAAGTGCACGCCGAACCCTGGGTCGTCGAAGGTCTCCGGACCCGAGTTGCCGAGCAGCTCCTGGAAGCGCTCCTTGCCCTCTGCTGTGATCTTGTAGACCACCCGGCTACGCCGGTTGGTCAGTAGCGGTGCGTCCGCGGCGGGTGCCGCCGACTCCTCGGTGATCCAGCCGGCGGCCTGTAACCGACGCAGGGTCGGGTACAGCGAGCCGTAGCTGATCGCCGCCCGGAACGTTCCGAGCTTGGTGGTGAGCTGCTTGCGCAGCTCGTATCCGTGCATGGGCGACTCGTGCAGGAGACCGAGGATCGCGAACTCGAGCACCGTCGCCTCCCCTCACGACCTGTCCCCCGTGCCGACATCGTCTCGATGTATCGGGCCGATACATCGCACGTTAGGCGCCGTGCCCATCGATCGCAACCCGGAGAGCGGGATCTTGAATGTCGCGTCGCTCACTGGTGACTATCGGTGACCGTGGTCGCCGTTCTTTGCGTGACCGCGTACCCTCGGGCGCATGCGTACGCAGCGCCAGGTCGTCGACTACTCGCTCCGGCGACGGTCCCTGCTGCGTGAGGTGTACTCCGGGCGGGTCGGTGCGAACGAGGTGTGCGACGCCTCTCCCTACCTCAAAAGCGCAGCTAAGTTCCATGGCGAGCCGACCGAGGACCGCTGTCCCGTCTGCCGTCGCGAGAATCTCACCCACGTCCACTACATCTACGGTGACGAGCTCAAGCAGTCCGCCGGGCAGGCCCGCCGCAAAGCGGAACTTCCCGTCCTGGCGATGACGTTCCGTGAGTTCCAGGTGTACGTGGTGGAGGTGTGCCGCGGCTGTGGGTGGAACCACCTCGTCGAGCAGTACCTGCTCGGTAGGGACGGGATCGAGGCATCGACCGGGGCGGCCGACGCGGTGGGCGCCAACGCGCCGGCCGGCGGGGCCGGCTCCGCGCGACCACCGGCGCGTACGGGCGCCGGTCCGCGGACCCGGCTCCGACCGGGGAGCGGCGAGTGATCCGAGCTCGCCACGCCGATCGTCGGCCCAATGGGCCGCGTCGGGGCGAAGCCCGCACCGTAGGTCCGATAAATCGCACCTTATCTATTTTTGGCCCTTTCGGCGATGACCGATCCCGATACGTGCGCGCAACGCCGTACGTACGGGCGCGTGTCGCTTCACCGATGGGTGTCGCAGCTCACGGCATTCTGATGATGGCAGTGGTCTCAGCATCACAACCGGCAAGGTGGGACGCATGAACGACGGTGACCCGAGTCGCCCCCAGCGGGGACGGGCCCAAGTTCCGGGCTCGTCCGGAAACTTCGGTGCCTCCGCTGGCGGGATCTCCTCTGGTGACGCACCCGCGACGGGCGGTACCGGCACGCCCGCCGGCCGCGCCCGGGTCGGCGGGCGCGCGTCGGTCGGCGGCGCCAGCGGCAGCGCCTCGGTCGGCAGCGCGTCGGTCGGCGGCGCGTCGGTCGGCGGCGCCAGCGGCAGCGCCTCGGTCGGCAGCGCCAAGGTCGGTCGCGCCTCGGTCGGCCGTGCCGGCGCACCGGGCGCCGACGGTGGCGCCGGGCGGGCCCGGGTGCCCGTCCAGACAGGTGCGGCCGGACGGGCCAGCGTCGGCCGTGCCGGCATGGGCGTCGCGTCGCCCGACGACGCCGCCCGGCAGTTGGGCGGCGACGTGATCGAGAATCGTGGCTCCAGTGGCCGGCCGCCCAAGGGCCCGTCCTCCGCCGCCGCGGCGCGGGCGAAACGGGCCCGCCGCCGCAACTGGATCCTCGGCTCGTTCGCTCTGCTGATCATGATCTCGGGTGGCACGGTCGTCGCGGGTACGTACTTCTACGACAACGTCGACCTGCCGAGCGACCTCCCGCAGCGGGCCCAGGCGACGACGGTCTACTACGCCGACAACAAGACCCAGATGGCCAAGTTCGGCGACGAGAACCGCACGATCGTCACGAGCGAACAGATCCCCGATCACGTCAAGCACGCCGTGGTCGCCACGGAGAACAAGGACTTCTACACCGACGAGGGCATCTCGTACACCGGCATCCTGCGCGCCGCCTGGAACAACTTCACCGGTGGCCAGCGCCAGGGCGCCTCGACGATCACCCAGCAGTACGCCCGGCAGATCGCCGACCTCAAGGGCATCACGTACTCCCGGAAGTTGCGGGAGGCCGTGCTGGCCATGAAGCTCAACAAGAAGTACTCCAAGGACCAGATCCTCGTCGCCTACCTCAACACCGTCCCGTTCGGGCGCAACACGTACGGCATCGAGGCGGCGGCCCAGTCCTACTTCGGCAAGCACGCCAAGGAACTGACCGTCGCCGAGGGGATGGCCCTCGCCGCGATGATCAAGGACCCGGCGGGTGGTCCCGGCCAGCTCAGCCTCTACGACGGGTCGGTCAGCCCCGGTCCGGCGAACGACCGGTTCAACAACTACGTCAAGCTGAACATGGTCAAGATGAAGTTCCTGCCGGCGGACCAGGCGGCGACGCTGAAGTACCCGGAGATCAAGCCGTACGACCCCACCGACCCGGCGCTCGCGCCGGAATGGGGGCTGGACAAGCCGACGGGCAACGTCCTGCACAACGTCGTCGACGAGCTGACCCACCTCAAGGACGTGAAGGGGAACAACCTGTTCTCCGACCTCAGGACCGGTGGCTACCGCATCGTCACGACGATCGACCCGAACATGCAGAAGGCGGCCGAACAGTACGGTAGCGGCGAGGCCAAGGACTCGCCGCTCGCCACCGCGAAGGCACCCCCCGTCGACGGCCAGGAGAACAAGGTCGGCGCGGCGATCGTCTCGGTGGAGCCGTTCAGCGGGCGGGTCAAGGCCTACTACGGCGGCCCGAGCGGGGGCCAGCCCGACCTCGCCGGCGTCTGGCGCGACTCGGTCCTCACCCCGCCCTGCCCCAAGGACGAGCCGAACTGCGACCGCGACCGGCTCCAGGGCTTCGGCCGACACGTGCCGGCCTCGTCGTTCAAGATCTACACGCTGGGGGCGGCGCTGAAGGAGGGTTACTCCCTCAACACGTACTGGGACGGCACCTCGGGCACGAAGTTCCCCGGCCGTGAGAAGCCGGTCGTGAACGCCGAGGGCAACACGGCGTGTGCCGGCGGCGACAAGCACTGCACCCTGGCCGAGGCCACCGTCGAGTCGCTCAACGTCCCCTTCTACGCGCTGGCCAGCCAGATCAAGCCCGAGAAGGTCGTCGACTTCGCGCAGGCCGCCGGGATCCGGTACATGTGGAACACCGAGCTTCCGGCGGACAAGCAGCGCTTCGAACTGGCGGTCAAGAAGCCGTCCCTGAGCCCCGAGGTCGGCATCGGCCAGTACCCCGTCACGGTGCTCGACCATGCCAACGGTGTCGCCACCCTGGCGGCCCGGGGCGCCCGCGCCCAGGTGCACTTCGTGGCGAAGGTCGAGAAGGCCGGCGACCTCATCTACTCGGAGTCGTTCAAGCCGACCCAGATCCCGGGCTTCACCAAGGAAATGGCCGACGCGGCGACGTCCGCGCTGGTCAAGGTGCTCCAGACCGGTACCGGTAAGGGGAACGCCCTCGCCGGTAACCGGCAGGCCGCCGCCAAGACCGGTACCTGGCAGGCGGAGGTTCCCGGTCAGGCCAAGAGCGATCAGAACTCGAACGCGTGGATGGTGGGGTACATCGCCCCGGACCTTTCCAAGAAGTTCTACGGACTGGCGACCGCGGTCTGGATGGGCGCCACCAAGGGCGACAGCAGTCCGGTGACGCTCAACAAGGGCAAGTCGCCGATGTTCGGGTCGACCGGCCCCGGCAAGATCTGGAAGCCGTACATGGACGCCGCGACGGCCGGCATGCCGAAGACCACCTTCCCGTCGGCCAAGGACGTCGGCGACGACAGCCTCGGTAACGCGCAGCCGCCGACGGCGCCCGCGAACAACGACCCCAACGCCGGCCAGCCCGGCAACCAGAACTGCCCGATCCCGATCTTCTGCCCGGGCGGCGGCCAGAACAACCAGAACAACCAGAACAACCAGCCGGGGCAGCCGACCCAGCCCGGTGGCCAGGCGGGTGGTCGCAACGGCGGCAACGGAAACGGCAACGGCAACGGTGGCCAGGGCGGCGGGTCTCCCGTCGCGGACTCGCCCGCGGTCCTGCCCACCAGGCGGCCCTGACCCACGAGACGACACGGCCCCCGACGGCATCCGCCGTTCGGGGGCCGTGCTCTTTCCGGGCTCTTTCCGGGCCGCCCGCCGCCCACGGCCTGAGTCCGGCCTCCTCTTCGGCGCTGTTTTCGGCCCTTCTGCCGCCCGGCAGCCAGTTGGGTACGGTGGCGGCCTGCCACAAGAGCGCCCGGATCGGGCAGGATGCCAAGCATGAGCGCGAACACGGTGGCGCAGCCGGACCCCCGCCCGGCCGAGGACCGGACCGGACCCGACGGCAGCGGGCGGGAGGAACGGGCCTTCGACGAGCCGGCCCGGTCCGACCCGCTCGTCCGGGGACTGTCCGAGGCGATCGGCGGGCCGCTCGGTGAGCACGCCGTCCGGCCACCCCGGTCGGCCACCGGCAGCCGCTTCTGGACGCCGGTCCGTATCGTCCTGGCCCTCACCTGCCTCATGCTGTCGCTGCACTGGGTGCAGAAGTCCCCCTGCCGGGACGGGGCGTGGGGCACGGACCTGCCGCAGTACAAGCACTTCTGCTACACCGACGTGCTCGCGCTGTACTACGCCGAGGGCCTGGCCGACGGCAAGGTCCCCTACGCCGGCCATGCTGTCGAGTACCCCGTACTCACCGGCGCCTTCATGGGGGTGCTCGGCCTGCCGGTGCACGCGCTCTCCGCCGACAACCCGGGGATCAACCAGGCCCAGCGCTTCTACGACCTCAACGCGCTCGTACTCGGCGCGCTCGGGATCGCCACCGTCGCCATGATCCTGGCGCTGCGCCGGCGTCGGCCCTGGGACGCGGCGATGTTCGCCCTGTCACCGGCGCTGTTCGTCTCCGCCACGGTCAACTGGGATCTGCTCGCCGTCGCGCTGGCCGCCTTCTTCCTGTACTTCTGGGCCCGCCGGCGACCGGCGCTGGCCGGGCTCATGCTCGGCCTCGCGACCGCGGCGAAGTTCTACCCGCTGCTGCTGGCCGGCGCGCTGCTGGCGCTCGCCATCCGCACCGGCCGGGTGCGGGAGTTCCTCACCACCCTCAGCACGGCGATGGTCACCTGGGTCGCGGTGAACGCGCCCGTGGCGTTGCTCTACCCCGATTCGTGGCGGGAGTTCTTCCGGCTCAACAGCACCCGGGGCGTCGACTGGGGCACCCTCTGGTACATCGGCGAGCACTTCCCGCTCGGCGGCGGCCGGTACGGGCTGGCCCCGTTCCAGTCGCTCGACCACGAGGTCGGCCACGGCGCGCTGAACATGCTGTACCTGCTGCTGTTCGCGCTCGCCTGCGGCGGCATCCTCGCCCTCGCGTTGGCCGCTCCGCGCCGGCCCCGCCTGGCCCAGTTGGGGTTCCTGATCGTGGCCGCGTTCCTCGTCACCGGCAAGGTGTGGTCGCAGCAGTACGTGCTGTGGCTGCTGCCGCTGGCGATCCTCGCCCGCCCCCGCTGGGGTGCCTTCCTCGCCTGGCAGATCGCCGAGGTCGGGTACTTCGTCGCCTTCTACGGTGAACTGATGAACGCCTCCGGTCGCGGGGTCTTCCCGGAGTGGGTCTTCGTGCTGGCCTCCACCCTGCGCCTGGTCACCGTCGGCGTGCTGATCGGCTTCGTGGTGCGTGACATCCTGCGACCGCAGGAGGACGTCGTGCGCCGCACGTACCCCGACGACCCGGACGGCGGGGCGTTCGACGGTGCCCCGGACGCCGAGTGGCTACGCCGCGCCCGGGAGCGTGCGCACGCTCCCGGGCGCACCGGCGACTACGGGGTGAGCGTGTAGACGATCATGTCGCCGCGGTCCTCCCGGGTGATACCGAGCGCGTCCGTGTCGGCGGCCAGCCGGGCCGGGGCGCCGGACTGGGTGCGGAGGACCACCACGGTGCGCACGCCGGCGGCACGGAGCTGCTCCACGCTGTCGGCGTCCGGGAACCGGTCCCCCGCGGCGCGCAGCTCGGCCTGGCGCGGTGGAGCGTACCCACTGACCCCGTTGACCATCGTCGGGAAACCCGACGTGCTCCACAGCATGTACAGCTCGTCAGCGATCCCGTCGTCCGGCAGGATCAGCATCGGTCCGCGCAACTGGCCGAAGCCCGCCGGTGGCGCGGGCACCACCGGGTGCGGCGTCCTGTTGACGCCCTCGGCGACCACGAGCGCCAGCGGGATCAGCATGGCGACCCGCAGCAGCGCCTCTGGTCGGCCGGGGACCCGGTTGCCCCGTGCTTCGGCAGCGTGCCGGGCGAACCCGGTGAGCGCGCCGGCCGCGAGGATGCCGAGCAGCAGGGTGCTCCACGCGATCATGCGTCCCGGCGTGCGCAGGGCGTTGAAGCCGGGCAGGTGGTAGAGCGCGAGGTAGCCCAGTTGGCCGTGGAACGGGCCGTTCGTGCCGAGCGCACAGGCCAGGGTCACCACGACGCCGGCGGTGAGGAGCACCCGGGCGCGCATCGACCAGGCCGACACGAACAGGCCGGTCAACGCCAGTCCGATCAGGGCGAACCCGGGTAGAAGTGTCATCTCGGGTGGGAACGGCAGGCTCTCGCGGACCGCGGTGTGCGCCGTGCCCCATACCGCCGAGTCCGCCGGGGCGACGAGCAGGCCGCGCAGCGGGGGCGAGAACAGCGCCAGGTCGGCCTCGGTGCGCTGCACCTTCGGATAGGTCTGGAGCACCCGCAGGAACGGGTACGCCGTGACCGCGGTGACGGCCAGGAACACGAGGCCGCCGGCCAGGTCGAGGAGCACCACCCGGCCCGGCACCCGCCACCGCCGCAGGGCGAAGGTGGCCAGGCCGGTGAGGACGCAGCCGGCCAGCACGTACCCGAACGGGATGCCGATACCGAACCCGATCGAGATCTGCCAGCTCGCCACCAGCCAGCCGGCGACGACCCAGCCCGGCCGGACCCGGTCGCGCCGGTAACCGTGGCGCAGCGACAGCCCGTGACCGCGGGCCAGCATCGCCAGCGCCAGGACGATCCCGCCGCTGGACATGATGTGCAGGTGACCGGCCTGGCTGTAGCGCCACGGCGCGTACGCGTACGCGACCCCGGCGACCGCGGCGGCGACGCGGCTGGCTCCGAGCTGCCGGACCAGGGCGTACGCCCCGACCGATGCCAGCGCGAACGCGAAGACGAACAGTACGTTGTACCGGACGACGGCCGCCACCCAGCCGGTGCCGATCAGGTTGGCCGGAAGGTAGCCCAGCATCATGTCGGTGAACGCGAAGCTGTACCGGTTCGGGAAGAACGCGTTGGTGTGCCACAGCTGGCTCGGATCATGCGTGAGGGCGTGACCCGACCAGGACAGCACCCAGGAGACCAGCGTCGGGTCGCCCAGGTCAGCGGGGAGCGTATCCGCCGGGTGCAGTGCCGCCGGCCAGGTCATGGCCACCGAGAGCAGGACACCGACGACGCTGGCGACGGTCCACTCGTGGGTGAGCGCCCGGCCCAGTCGCCCGGCCCGGCGGCGCAGTCGGCCCGGTGCGGCGGCGGACGCCGGCGCGAAGGCCTCCCACGGGTTGGCGTCGGCCGGGCCCGGCGTGTTCGCGGGATCGGCCGATGTCGGATCTGTGTCCGTGTCCGTGTCCGTACCGCTTCCACCGGGAGCGGCGCCGCGCGCCGTCTCCCCCCGGTCCCGATCGCTGCTCATGGGCCGCCTTAGAGAGTCTTTAGAGCCGTCCGCGTAGGAAGGCGATGTCCGCCGACTGTCCCTCCGCACCACCGGGAGTCTCCACGACGACCGGGCAACCGGCAGCGCGGACCACCGCGACGAGAAGGTCGGGATCGATGGTGCCCTGTCCGAGGTTGGTGTGTCTGTCCCGTCCCGAATCGAATGCGTCACGGGAGTCGTTGGCGTGGACGAGATCGATCCGTCCGGTGATCGCCTTCACCCGGTCCACGATGCCGAGCAGGTCCTCACCCCCGGCGTGGGCGTGGCAGGTGTCCAGACAGAATCCGACCTCGTACTCGCCGATCGCGTCCCACAGCCGGGCGAGCGCGTCGAAGCGCCGGGCACAGGCATTGTCACCGCCGGCGGTGTTCTCGATCAGGATCCGGGTGGCGAAACCACCGGACTCCGCCGCGTACGCGAAGGTCTTCCGCCAGTTGTCGAAGCCTTTCGTGACGTCGTCGCCCTTGTTGACGTGGCCGCCGTGCACGATGAGCCCCCGCGCGCCGACCTCGGCCGCGGCCTTGGCGTGAGTCACCAGGAGCTTGCGGCTCGGGATCCGGATGCGGTTGTTGAGCGTCGCCACGTTGATGACGTACGGCGCGTGGATGAAGACGTCGACGTCGCTGTCACGCAGCACGGCGGCGTCTGCGCGGGGCTCGGGCGAGGCCCAGCCCTGCGGGTCGGAGAGGAAGAACTGCACGACGTCGGCCGACCGCTCGGTGGCGGCGGCGAGCGGGTCGGTGGAGTCGAGGTGTGCCCCGATACGCATGTGGCGAGCCTACGACGGGCCGCCGACATAGACATACGCGTCACCGATGCACCATTCGCGTCGTTAGTCCGATGACCAGGACGAAGGTATGAGCCCGCACCGGCCTCCGGTGCGCACCGGAGGATGTGGATGCCGATCCTGTCTGGACACCGGAGGACCGCCGGCGCGGCCGTGGTCGCGGCCCTGGTCGCCGGCCCGGTTCTGGTGGCCTCCGCCGCGTATGCCGCGGAGGGGCAGCGGGTCGACTTCACCGGCGGCAGCGTGCTGGGCCTGGTGGTGTGCAGGTCGGAGCCGAGCGTGGCCCGACTGGCCGTACCGGCCGAGTCGCGGGTCGTGTTCATCAACCGCCTGGGCCAGCCCGCGATGCTCCGGGTGGACGGGCGGCCCGTGGTACGGGTCGGCGCCAACCAGGCCGCGCCGGTGGTTTTCCACCATGGGCCCGTGTCGGTGTCGATGACGTTCGCCTGCGGGGCCGGTGTCATGGAGCGGTTCTCGCCGGTTTCGGTGTCCGTGACCGCAGCCCGCGCGGCGACGCCGGCACCGAGCACGACGCCCCCGCCCACCACCGGCCCGACGGTCGGGGTCACCGGTGGCGCGCCGGTGCCGACGCGCGGCGGCGCCACGGGGCGGCCGGTCGCGTCCCCGGCGCGGGCGGCGAGGGGTACGGCCACCGCCGGGCCTGGACCGGTCGGGGCGCCGACCACGACCCCGTCGCCCACGACCGGCCCGTCGACCGAGGCCCGGCCCGCCACCGGTGGGGTGTCCCCCGGCCCGGGCGGCGACGGGAACTCGGTGGCCGTCCAGCCCGTCGTCACGGCCTCCGGTGCCACGGGTGACAGCGCCTCCGGCCCACTGGCGCTGTTCGCCGCCATCTGCGTGATAGGCGTGACGGTGGCGGTAACACGAGCTATCATCTCAAAACGTACAAACCAAGCGCGATACGCGTAAGGTACATTTAGCCCCGCGGGGTGCCCGTTCTTCTCGCTGGTGTGGTCGTTCCTCCCCAGGTCCCACCCTATGAATGTGGACGCGGTGCCCCGCGGTTTCTCCTCGGCGATCGGCCGGCGACATCGCCGGCCGATCGCCGTCGATGGCGGCCCGGTTCCACTCCTGGTGGGCCGAGCCGCTATCCTTGACCGGTTCTTCGGCCCACAGTGCCGAAAGGACGGACGCACGACCTCCTGCCACGGAAGGACCGTGGCCGCCAGACCAGAGGAGGTGAGCACGTCATGCGTCATTACGAGATCATGGTGATCCTCGACGGCAGTCTCGAGGAGCGCACCGTCGCCCCGTCGCTCGACACGTACCTGAACGTGATCCGGACGTCGGGTGGCTCGGTGGAGAAGCTCGACGTGTGGGGCCGCCGGCGCCTCGCGTACGAGATCAACAAGAAGACCGAGGGTATCTACGCCGTCATCGACCTGCAGGCTGAGCCGCAGGCGGTGGCCGAGCTGGACCGTCAGCTGCGACTCAACGAGTCCGTGCTGCGTACCAAGGTCATCCGGCCGGAAGTCCGCTAGGACATCTCCGGCGAGTCCGATCCCGCTCCGGGCCAGACTGTCACACCTGCGTGACAGTCTGGTGCCGAACAGCCGAATGCGCGCGAGGAGCGACCCATGGCAGGAGAAACGACCATCACGGTCGTCGGCAACCTGACCGACGACCCCGAACTCCGCTTCACCCCGTCGGGTGCGGCGGTGGCCAAGTTCCGCATCGCCTCGACCCCGCGCACGCTTGACCGGGCGTCTGGCGAGTGGAAGGACGGCGAGCCGCTCTTCCTGTCGTGCAACATCTGGCGGCAGGCGGCCGAGAACGTCGCCGAGTCGCTGCAGCGCGGCGCCCGGGTGATCGTCACCGGACGCCTGCGTCAGCGGTCGTACGAGACGCGTGAAGGCGAGAAGCGCACCGTCATGGAGTTGGAAGTCGACGAGATCGGCCCGTCGCTGCGGTACGCCACGGCGAAGGTGCAGAAGATGTCGCGCAGCTCCGGTGGTGGCGGCTTCGGCGGTGGTGGCGGTGGTCGCCAGGGCGGCGGTGGTGGCGGCGGCTACGCCGACGACCCGTGGGCCAGCGCCGCGCCGGCCGGCGGCGGATCGGGCTCCTCCTTCGACGACGAGCCCCCGTTCTAGCTAGGCATCTGGAGTAAGAGCAATGGCGAAGGCTGCGGCACTGCGCAAGCCAAAGAAGAAGGTGAACCCTCTCGACAAGGAGGGCATCGCCTACATCGACTACAAGGACACCGCGCTGCTGCGCAAGTTCATCTCCGACCGCGGCAAGATCCGCGCGCGGCGGGTGACGGGCGTCAGCGCCCAGCAGCAGCGGCAGATCGCCCGTGCGGTCAAGAACGCCCGCGAGATGGCGCTCCTGCCGTACACGACCACGACCCGCTGAGAGGAGGGCCGACGTGAAGATCATCCTTACCCAAGAGGTGTCCGGCCTCGGCGCTCCCGGTGACATCGTGGAGGTCAAGGGCGGCTACGGGCGCAACTACCTGCTTCCGCAGGGGTACGCGATCGCGTGGACCCGCGGCGCGGAGAAGCAGATCGATGTGATCAAGCGGGCCCGCGCGGCTCGCGAGATCCGCGACCTGGGCCACGCCAACGAGGTCAAGGCCAGCCTGGAGAACCTGTCGGTCAAGCTCCCCGTACGCGCGGGCGATGGCGGCCGGCTCTACGGCTCGGTCACCCCGGCCGAGGTCGCGACGGCGGTCAAGCGTGCTGGCGGTCCCGACCTGGACAAGCGCCGGCTCGAGCTGCCCGGGCACATCAAGTCCACCGGTGACTACAAGGTGCAGATCCGTCTGCACCCCGAGGTCTCGGCGGCGTTCACGCTGACCGTGGTGGCGGAGAAGAAGTAACCAGCGACAAGCGGGACAGGGCGGTACGGATCTCCGTACCGCCCTGTCCCGCTTGCGTTTGCGCACATCCCGCGCACGTTACTGCCGCACTCACGCGACTGCCGGACTCACGCGCTGTTGAGGACCGTGAAGAGAACCGTCGCCACGCCGGCTCCCACCACCGACGCGGCGAAACCGACCGTCCCGGACCGCCACAACGGCGACACCCGTCGGATGAACAGCGCCACGATGACACTGAGCACGATCGCGACCCCGACCTGCGGCAGGTGAGCGGCGAACGTGGTGAACGCCGCGTCACGCGGCGCGGGACAGGGCCGCCCGGCCGAGTCGACGCAGCCGGCCCGCGCCGTGCCGCCCAGTAGCACGGCCCACAGCAGGAACGCCCCGATCGGCAGGCCGAACCAGGCGACCGAGGCGAACCCGGCACTGGCGTAGCCGTACGCCGTCTCCTCCGCACCGCCGTCGGCGTCGACCGCGGTGGTCGGTCGGCGAGTGACGCGGACCAGTTCAGCCCGCGCGGCGGACGCACGGGGTGTGATCACGCTGCTACCTGAGCCGCGCGAGCCGGCGTACGCGGGCGTCCGCCGGGCGACGGTCGGGGCGGCTCGTCGGTCGTCCTCGTCGTCGTACCCGCCGTGAGCGTGCCGGCCGGTACCCGCCCCCGCACCGCCGCCTCGGGGCGCACGGTACCGGGGTCCGTCGTCGGCCAGCGGCTCGTCGTCGCGCGACCGGGAGCGCCGTACCGGGTCGTCGCCCCTGCCCCGGTAGCCGTCGCGCTCGTCGATGCCGGAGAACGGTGCCGTACGGGAGCGGCGGCTCGTAGCCGGCGCGCGGTCCTCGGCCCGGTAGGCCCGGTCGTCACCGATCCGGTCTGTCGACCGGCGGCCGAACCGCCCGTCGGTCTCGTCGTCGCCGGTCGCGCGCCGCTGGCCGGACCGGCGTTCGCCGCCGTCGTCGCGCCATCCCCCGGCCCGGTCGTCGTCTCGCCGTCCCGCGGTGGAGTAGTCGTCGTAGTCGAACACCCGTCCGCCGCCACCGCGGATCAGGTCTTTCGAGATCTCACCGGTGTCGTCGTAGCGGCGGATGCTGAAGCTCGGCTGCTCCCCGGTCTCGTCGACGCGGGGTACCCACTGACCCCGACTACGGCTCCACGAGCCGACCTCCGGCGTGGTCAGCGCTCGCCACTCGCCGGTGTCGGCGTCGCGCGACAGGACGTCGCCGGACGATGCGGGTGGGAGCTTCCACGACCCGGTCTCGGCGGTGTCCTGGGTGCGCCATGTGCCGGTCTCGGTGCGCCAGGTCTCCAACTCGTCCGGGTCGGCATGCCTGCCGGTGGCGCCGCCGCTCTCCCCCGAGCCGATCGCACGGGGACCGTACCGGCCCGTCGCGGTGGAGCCGGACGTACTTCCGGAGCTGTACCCGGTGTCGGAGCCGAACGTACCGCCGGTGCCGGAGCCGAACGTACCGCTGGAGCCGGTGCCGCGGCCGAGGATGTCGCCGGTGTCGACCTCGATCGGGTCCCGGTCCCGCCAGGGGCTCAGCTCGGCACCCCGTGTGGTGGAGCCGGGGCGCTCGGTGCGCCAGGTGTCGCTCCCGGACGTCAGCGGTGTGCCGAGGGGATCCGGGGCTGTGTAGCCCCGCGAGCGCGGTTGGAAGCCGTTCCAGCTGTCGGTGGAGCCGGCCCGGGAGGCCTCGTCCGCACGCCGGAGCGGATCGGGGAGGGCCAGCGGGTCGTCGTCGGCGGCGCGCCGGCGCGGCCGGGCAGGATCGTCGACGCGACCGCTGCCGAGCGGTGCCGCTGCTGCCGTGGCGCCGGGTCCCGTGGCACCGAATCCCGTGGACCCGCTGATCGTGGACCCGAATGCGGTGCCCGCTCCGCTGGTCGATCCGAGGCCGGTGATCCCGTCGAGGGGGCCGAGACCGAGGGGGTCGACGGTGATGCCCGGGTCATCGCCGGACGTCCGGAACCGGCTCGACTCGGCGCCGCCCTGGCGGTCCAGTCGGGCCGCCTCCTCCTCGGCCCGCCTGGACCGGCGCGGGCTCTCCTCGATCGCGCGGGGGGACCGTAGTGGGTCCTCCTGGATCGCGCGGGGGGACCGCAGGCGGTCCTCGTTCGCCGCCCGCTGCGGTCCGCTGTCGATGGCGCGTGGCGGTTCGCTGCCGGCGGTACGCCAGCGTGGGCGGTCGTAGCCGCGCGCCGACCCGGTGGAGTAGGACCCGGTCGGCTCCTCGTCGGTCCGCCACCGGTCGGGGTCGGTCACCCGGTCCCGCCACGACGCCGAGCCGGATGTCAGCGTGGGTTCGTCGTCGGCGTAGCGGCTACGTCGACGACGTGGCTCGTCGTCCGGGTCGGTGATCGCCCGGCTGCGCCGGGACAGGGCATCGCCGCGGCCGCCTCGTACCGGGGCGTCGTCGCGTTCGGTGTCGGTGTCGCGTTCGGTGTCGGTGTAGCGACGGCCTCCGCGACCGTCGTCGTCGAGCGGGTCGTCGGCCGGGGTGATGGTCGCCCAGCCGGCGGTGTCGGAACGGGCACGGCGGGTCGGTTGATCGGACCGGCGGGGGGCAGGTTCGATCGCGCGGGCGGCGCGGCCGCGCGCGCCGTTCAACGGGGTTGGTCGGTCGATCGTCGCGTCGCCGAACTCGGCGGCGCTCGACGGTCGGCGTGACCGGCCTTCGCGCGGTCGGTCTCCCTTGTCCCGGTAGCCCACAGTCGGACAGTGACCCTTCTGTGACGGTGCGGCGATCTCCGTGCAGCCGGAATCCCCGTGACGTGGATCCGTTCACCGGCGACGATACCGCGTACTCTTCGGCGTGTCGTGACCTACTTTGTGCCGTCCACAACCTGTTGAATGGATCTTCGCAGCTCAAGGGCGGTACAGGTCACTCGTCCGCAGAGTTTTCCCCAGACTGTCCACAGGTCGGCCCACCGGTCGTGGCCCGTCGTCCACAAGTTGTCCCGAGACCTGTCCACCGCCCGAATTGAGATCGGGCGACCTGATTTTCTACGGTGGTCGTTCAGTCTCGCCCGGAAACTGTCGTACCCCCGCGGTTTCCTGGCACTCCCGGGTCACCGGGACAGCAACACAACACGGAGGCGCAGCATGTCGATCTCGGATGACGTGCGGCCGGCTGGACCACGCTCACACAACGGGCGCGGCGGCGAATCACGCTGGGACGAGGAGCGCCCCGCCGGCGACGCGCCGTTCGATCGCACGCCACCTCAGGACGTGGCGGCCGAGCAGTGCACCCTCGGCGGCATGCTGCTGTCCAAGGACGCGATCGCCGACGTTGTCGAGATCGTCCGGGCGACCGACTTCTACAAGCCCGCCCACACGACGATCTTCGAAGCGATCATCGACATCTACGGTCGGGGCGAGCCGGCCGACGCGATCACCGTTGCCGCCGCGCTGCACGACGCGGGCGAACTGGCGCGCGTCGGCGGCGCCGCCTACCTGCACACGCTGATCGCCAGCGTGCCCACCGCGGCCAACTCCTCGTACTACGCGAAGATCGTCGCCGAGCGCGCCACGCTGCGCCGGCTCATCGAGGCCGGCACCCGCATCGTGCAGCTCGGCTTCGGCAGCGCTGCCGGTCAGGGTCGCGACATCGACGAGCTGGTCGACCTGGCGCAGCAGTCCGTCTACGAGATCACCGAGCGTCGGACCAGTGACGACTTCGCGTCCATCGCCGAGGTCCTGCAGCCGACGCTCGACGAGATCGAGGCGGTCGGCGCGCAGGGTGGGGTGATGACCGGGGTGCCGACCGGGTTCACCGACCTGGACCGGCTCCTCAACGGCCTGCACCCGGGACAGTTGATCATCGTTGCGGGTAGGCCCGGTCTTGGGAAGTCAACAGCATCAATGGACTTCGCACGCAACGCGGCCATTCGGGCGAACTCGGCGAGCGCCATCTTCTCCCTGGAAATGAGCAAGGTCGAGATCGTCATGCGGGTGCTCTCGGCCGAGGCCAAGGTGCCGCTGCACGTCCTGCGCTCGGGCCAGCTCTCCGACGACGACTGGACCAAGCTGGCCCGCTGCATGGGTGAGATCAGCGACGCGCCGTTCTTCGTCGACGACACCCCCAACATGAACCTGATGGAGATCCGGGCAAAGGCCCGCCGGCTCAAGCAGAAGCACGACCTGAAGCTGATCGTCGTCGACTATCTCCAGCTGATGACCTCGCCGAAGCGCACCGAGAGCCGGCAGCAGGAGGTCGCCGAGCTGTCGCGTGGCCTGAAGCTGCTGGCCAAAGAGGTCGAAGCCCCGGTGATCGCGGTCAGCCAGCTCAACCGTGGGCCGGAGCAGCGCACCGACAAGCGCCCGCAGCTGTCCGACCTGCGTGAGTCCGGCTCGATCGAGCAGGACGCCGACGTGGTCATCCTGCTGCACCGTGACGACTACTACGACAAGGAGTCGCCGCGGGCCGGTGAGGCCGACTTCATCGTCGCCAAGCACCGTAACGGTCCGACCGACACGATCACCGTGGCCGCGCAGCTGCACCTGTCGCGGTTCGTCGACATGGCGATCTAGCCGGGCGGTCGGCCGGCCCGGTGCGTCAGCCGGGCGGTCGGCCGGGCGGACCCGACTCCGGGCGGGCACCCGCCAGCAGCGCCGCCACCTCCGCGTCGCTGATCTCGTCGAACTCGTCGTACCAGCAGCTCACCGCGGTGAACTCAGGCGGCTGCACGGGGCAGACCACCTCGTCGGCGACGGCCGCCAGTTCGCCGACGGCCAGCGGGGAGCCGACCGGTACCGCGACGACGACCCGCCGCGCGGCGAGCCGTCGGGCGACCGCCACTCCCGCCCGGGCGCTCGCACCGGTGGCCAGGCCGTCGTCGACCAGTACGGCGATCCGCCCGTCCAGCCGCAGCGGCGGTCGGCCCAGCCGGTACCACCGCTCGCGCCGCCAGAGCTCCCCCGTCTCCTGTCGCAGCACCCGCTCGACCGCGTCCGGGGACAGCCCGGCGGCGATGCCGTCGTTGAGGACGCAGACCCCGCCGGGGCCCAGCGCGCCGAACGCCACCTCCGGGGTCGACGGCACGCCGAGCTTCCGCACGACCAGGACGTCGAGGGGTACCGCCAGCAGCCGCGAGACCTCCGCCGCGACCGGCACCCCGCCACGTACCAGCCCGAGGGCGACGAGGTCCGGATGCCCGGCGTACCCGGCCAGCGCCGCGGCCAGGGCGACACCGCCCGCCCGGCGGTCGGGGAAGCTCACTCCCCCTGTGTACGCCGGGCGAGCACCGGCGGCGAGTCCGCCGCCCCGGCGGCGCGCGCCGGCCGCAGCGCCGGCACCCACACCAGGTACGCGACCGGGTACAGCAGGTACCCGAACCGGGTCGCCGGCATGAGCGCGATCGCGGCGGTCAGCCCGTACGCGCTGATCGTCGCGGCGCTCCCGGCGTCCCGCGGCGGCCGGCGCAGCAGCCACCAGCCGATCACGAGGCCGGCGACGACCAGCAGCGCCGTCGCGACGGCCCGGCCGGCGGGCAGGGCGGCCGCGATGAGGTGTCCCGGGAAGGGCGACGCGGCCGGGCTGCCGACCAGCCCCCGGCCGAGCGGGAAGCGTACGAGGTTCTCCACCGCCGCGCCGGGAGCCACGGCGAGGGCCGGCAGCACGGCGGCGACCGGGAGTCCGAGTGCCCCGACGGCGCAGCGGGTGACCGCCCGCCGGCCCCGGGTGGCGGTGAACGCGAGCAGGACAAGCGCGACCGGCCAGGCGAACAGCTTGAGCGCCCCGGCCAGCCCGACCGCCACCCCGGCGGCCAGCGGCCGGTCCACCGCGGCGAAGGCCAGGGCGAGCAGGCAGAGCGCCAGTACCGGCAGGTCGTCGCCGCCCGCGGCGAGGGTGAGCGCGCACAGCGGCAGGACCGTCGCCGCCTGCGCCGCGCGGACCAGCGCCGCGCCGGACGCGCGGGGTGCCAGGACGGCGAGCGCCCAGCCCAGCGCCGCGGCGGTGACGAGCGCGAACCACACCCGGGCGTCGGTCCACCAGGCCTCGCCGGCCGCGGCTCGGGGCAGCCCGAACAACGCCATGCCGGGCTGGTAGGGCACGTAGCCGAGGAGCCGCTCGTCGACCGGCAGGGCGGCGATGGCGGCCCGGTCGAGGTACGGCGTCCCGGTCTCCAGCAGGCGGCGGCCGGCGTGCTCGACGACGGTGACCTCCTCCTGCTCCTGGCCTCGGGCGGCCTCGACCACCAGCGGGACCAGCGCGGTCGCCACCCAGGCCAGCGCGGTCACGGCGGCCCGGCCGGTCACGCCCGATCGCCGCCACCGCAGTTGGACGAGGACGCACAGGGTCGCCGCCGCGTACCCGACGACGGCGATCGAACCCCAGGCGCGGTGCGGGGCGAGCGTCGAAGCGACGGCGGTGGCCAGCGCGAAGAGTGCCGACAGGCCGTACAGGGCGAGGTCGACGCCGAGCCCGGCGGCCGGCGTGGCCCGGGTGATCCGACGGGCCGCGGCGGCCGTGACGCCACGCAGCGGTTCGACCATGCGGGTCAGTTTGGCAGATCAGCTGCTGCGGTCGAGGCGCTGGCTGCCGTTGCGGGTCCGCTTCGGGATGCGGACGACCTCACCGGCCTCGTGCAGTGACTCGGCCAGCCGACCGGGACGGCCGCCGAAGCCGCGGGCCAGGGCGCCGAGCAGGGCGTCCAGGGGCATCGCCCGGGCGAACAGGTACCCCTGCCCGGCCGGGCAGCCCAGCTCCCACAGCCGGCGCCGCTGCTCCTCGCTCTCCACGCCCTCGGCGACGACCATGACCTGCAGGCTGCGCCCCAGTTCGATGGTGGACCGGACGACGGCGGCCTCCGCGGGCGAGTCCATCTTCGACACGAAGCCCCGGTCGATCTTCAACTCCTGTACGGGTACCCGCGCCAGCGTCGACAGCGACGAGTACCCGGTGCCGAAGTCGTCGAGGGCGAGCACGATGCCGGCCTCGCGCAGCGCACCGAGTACCTCGTCGACCACCTCGAGCTGGCTGAGCGTGAGCGACTCGGTGACCTCGATGACCAGCGCCTCCGGGGGCAGGCCGTGCCGTTCCAGGCTGGCGGTGATCGTGTCGGGGAAGCGGGGGTCGAGCAGGCTGCGCGGCGACACGTTGACCGCCACGGGGATCTGGAAGCCGGCGCCGCGCCAGGTCACCGCGGCGGCGAGCGCCTGGTGGAGGATGGACTCGGCGAATGTGGCCAGCTGGGTCGAGCGCTCGATCGCGTCGAGGAACCTGGCGGGTGGGAGGTCGCCGTGGTCGGGATGGTTCCAGCGGGCGAGGGCCTCGGCCGCGATCACCTCGGCGGTGCCCAGGTCGACGATCGGCTGGAACTTCACCGTGAACTCCTCCTCGGCCAGCGCCCGGGCCAGGTCGCCACCGAGGACGAGCGAGTCGACGTCGGCGGTGTCGCGGTTGGCGGCGTACCGGGTCACCTGCTGTCCGCTCTTCTTGGCCTGGTACATCGCGATGTCCGCGCGGCGCAGCAGTTCGGCGATGTCGGCGGTGCCGTCGGCGACGGCGATGCCGGCGCTGGCCTCGACGCTGATCCGCATGCCGTCGAGGTCCATCGGAGTGGCGATCGCCGTGAGTACGGTCTGTGCCCGTGGGGTCGCGACCGGGGGCGCGGGCAGGCCGGTGAACAGGATCGCGAACTCGTCGCCGCCGAAGCGGGCGACGAGGTCGCCGGGGGTGGCGATGGTCTCCAGTCGGCGGGCCACCTCGATGAGCACGGTGTCACCGGCGGGGTGGCCGAGGGTGTCGTTGACCTCTTTGAACCGGTTGAGGTCGAGCAGCATCAGGGCGGTGACGCCGTGGACGGGACCGCCCAGGACCTCGGTCGCGTACTCCTCCAGCCGCCGGCGGTTGGCCAGACCGGTGAGGGGGTCCTGGGCGGCGGCGCGGGCGTGGCTCTCGGCGAGGCGCCGGGTCTCGGCGTGCGCGGAGGCGTTCCGGATGGCGGTACAGAGTGCCGCCGCGAACGTGCGGAATGTGTACCCCTCGCGTTCGGAGAGCTCCACCTTCCCCTGGAAGCGCAGCCGGAGTTCGCCGATCCGGCTGGACGTGTCGTGGCCCTCCAGCGGGATCACCAGTTCCTGACCGCTGGTGGTGGGGGCCGCCTCGGGCGGGCCGTCGTACCGGATACGGTCGGCGTCGCCGCGGACCAGGCGCCGTCCGATCGGGGACGATGGGTCGCCCTCCACCTCCGCCTCGTTCGCGGAGAACAGTTCGGCCGCGCGGTGGACGGCGGTCTCCAGCACCCCGTCGAGTTCGACTCCGTTGAGTTCGTCGGTCGCGCGGGCCAGCTGCTGCCACGCTTCCCGCTCCTCGCGCCCCCGCACCCGACCGGCCATGAGCAGGTGCAGCGCCCAGAGCAGCGGTGGCATGACCATCAGGACGCGCTGGTCGGCGGTGACGACGGCGGCCAGCGCGACGGCCACGCCGAAGGCGCCGAGCCGGGCCAGTACGCGGACGTCCAGGTGGGTGCCGATCCGCTGCCGGAGGGGGGTACCGCTGGCCAGTGACAGGACCGGGAAGAACAGGCTGTCGTCGACGGCGGCGTACACGACGGCCGCGACCGCCAGGGCGACCATGATCCGGGGGAACCCGCCCGTCAGATCCTGGGACGGGGCGGGGGTCGTGCCCAGCACGAGCAGGGTGACGCCCGACGCGGCAGCGGCGCACAGAGCTTCCTTGGCGACGTTGAAAGCGAGCTTCTCGGGCGAGGTGCGGCCGATCAGGTTGTAGATCAGGACACCACCGGCCGCGCAGACCGTCACCCACCACATCGGTTCGAGGACCGCGGCGACCAGCACCGCCGCCGATGTGACCGAGAAGTGATGGTTGGTGGCGCGGATCCGGATCCGGAAGCCACTGGCGTTGGCCACCGCGCTCAGGGCGAGCAGCGCCAACGGGTAGTGGCCGGAGTCCGGGGCCAGCACGATCTGGCGGACCGACCAGGCGAGCAGGCCCGCCCCGGCCACGACAACGAGACCAACGAGCAGCCAGAGGCGCCGGTTGGTCACGTCATCGTTGTTCGTCGCTCTCATCAGCGTCGTCCGTTCGTCGTCTGAGCATCGTGCCCTTCAAACGGGTACGGATGTCAACCCAGCGAGCGGAGACGACTTCTATCAGCAATGTGGAGGTTGGCCGATCGCGGCCCGGTCGTCCCGTGCGGTGCGTCCCGCGGCGGGGACCACCGTCATTCGACTCACTGCCAGCCGTTGTCACGCATTGTAGTCTCCTTGTGTCGTCGCCGGATATCATTCCAGCGACCCCCGGCGATGTCCTTGGTTCGCTAGAGCGCTCTGACCTGAGACTAGGGGGATGTCCTTGCCGACGCCTAATTAATTTGTCGCAGGATTCGGCATCTGCGAACTTAGTAATAATTCGTAACAGAAGTCCGATTAAACGACTACGGAGAGTCGCTAACCGCCTCCTTGGATGCGGCTCCCCAGCGATGGTGACGCGGTGATACCCGTCGGGTCGATGTCCACAATCCGCACCAGGTGATTAGTACGGCGCGGACCGCCCGTCGGATCGCTGTGACAGGACACTGCGTACCGCCGTGATCCGGTACGGCGTACCGCACCGCGGCCGGACGCCGATCACCCCGGCCGTACCCGTACGCTCGACGGCGTGGGCGAGGGGCTGACACACGTCGACGAGACCGGCGCGGCGCGCATGGTCGACGTGTCGGGCAAGGATGTATCGGTACGCCTGGCGGTCGCCGCCGGCACCGTGACCACGACCGCGGAGGTGGTCGCGCTGCTGCGGCGCGACGCGCTGCCCAAGGGCGACGCCCTCGGGATCGCCCGGGTCGCCGGGATCATGGGCGCCAAGCGGACGCCCGATCTGATCCCGCTGTGTCACCCGATCGCGCTGCACGGCGTCCAGGTCGAGCTGACCCCGCGTGAGGCGAGCGTCGACATCGAGGTCACGGTCAAGACCGCCGACCGTACCGGCGTCGAGATGGAGGCCCTGACCGCCGTCGCAGCCGCCGGGCTCGCCCTGATCGACATGGTCAAGGCGGTGGACCCCGCGGCGTCCCTGGACCGGGTCCGGGTGCTGCGCAAGGAGGGCGGCAAGACCGGGCTGTGGGAGCGTCCGTCGTGAAGGCGCGGGTGATCGTCGCCTCGAACCGGGCCTCGGCCGGGGTGTACGCCGATACCAGCGGCCCGCTGCTTGTCGCCGGCCTGCGCGCGTTGGGCTGCGAGGTCGGCGACCCGGTCGTCGTACCCGACGGGCCGCCCGTGGAGGAGGCGCTGCGCACCGCGCTCGCCGACGGGATGGACACGGTGGTGACCAGCGGAGGCACCGGTATCAGCCCCACCGACGCGACGCCCGACATGACCCGGCGGGTGCTCGACTACGAGATCCCCGGTATCGCCGAGGCCATTCGCGCCTACAGCCGTGACAAGGTGCCGACCGCGGTCCTGTCGCGCGGGGTGGCCGGCGTCGCCGGCCGCACCCTGATCGTCAACCTGCCCGGCTCCACCGGCGGGGCCAGGGACGGCCTGGCGGTGCTCGGACCGATCCTGGCCCACGCGGTCGACCAGCTCTGCGGCGGCGACCACCGGCCGTAGTGCCTCGGCGGCGACTGGGCACCGGACCTCGGCAGGCCACCGGGAAACCGGGCGGCGGCGCGTGCCGGCCGTCCGACGCGCCGGCCACCGGTCCGTTTCGTCATACCGGCCACTAGGCTCGAAGCCGTGACGTCGATGCCCTGGGAGCATGCGCGCGCGGCGGCCTACCGGGCCGGTGCGGACGCCGCCCGACCGGCCGTCGAGGTGCCGCTGGCCGAGGCCGACGGCCTGACCCTGGCGGAGCCCCTGACGACCCTCACCGACCTGCCCGCGTTCGCCACCTCGAGTGTCGACGGCTGGGCCGTGCGGGGGCCGGCGCCCTGGCGGGTCACCGGACGGGTGCTCGCCGGGGACACCGCGGCGCCGCTACCCGGCGACGGCACCTGCGTCGAGATCGCCACCGGCGCGATGGTGCCCGCCGGCACCGAGCACGTGCTTCGGATCGAGGAGTCCAGCCGCGACGGTGACCTGGTCACCGGGCGACCTCGCCCGCACCCGGAGTGGCGCGTCCCCGGCGAGGAGGCCTCCCGCGGCGAGGAGTTGCTACCGGCCGGCACGCCCGCGACACCGGGCGTGATCGGGCTGGCCGCCTCGTGCGGGTACGACACGCTGGCCGTCCGGCCGGCGCCCCGGGCGGCCGTGCTCGTGTTCGGCGACGAACTGCTGACGTCCGGTACGCCCGGCGCCGGCCGGGTCAGGGACTCCCTAGGCCCGCAGATCCCGGCCTGGCTGCGCCGGCTCGGCGCCACCACGGACACCGCCGTCGGGCCGGTCAAGGACACCCTCGACGCGCACGTCGACGCGGTCCGGGCGGCACTGGACAGCGGCGCGGACCTGGTCTGCACCACCGGCGGCACGATGCACGGGCCGGTCGACCACCTGCACCCCGCGCTGGCCGAACTGGGCGCCTCCTACGTGGTCAACACCGTGGCCGTCCGGCCCGGCTTCCCGATGCTGCTGGCCGGGCTGCCCGGCGGGAAGTTCCTCGCCGGGCTGCCGGGCAACCCGCAGTCGGCCGTCGTCGCGCTGGCGTCGCTGGTCGCGCCGCTGCTGGCCGGGCTGCAGGGCCGGCCGGAGCCGGCCCTGCCGACGGTGACCCTGGGCGCGCCGATCCCTGGTCGCGGCTCGTACACCCACCTGGCCCTGGTCCGGATGGAGGGTGGGCTGGCCCACCCCGTCCCGCACGTCGGATCGTCCATGCTGCGGGGCCTGGCCCGGTCGGTCGGCTTCGCCATGATCGCGCCGGGTACGGACGGCGCGCCGGGTGCCACGGTTCCGCTCGTACCCCTGCCCCTGCTCGATGGAGAACGGTCGTGACCATTGCCGAGGACTCGACCACGACGGTGGCGGTGACCACCGGCCCGCTCGATCTCGCCGCGCACGAGCGGTTCGTCGCGCGGGCCGAGGCCGGGGCCGTCGTGTCGTTCGCCGGGGTCGTGCGCGACCACGACCACGGACGTGGCGTGCTGGAACTCGAGTACGAGGGCCACCCGACCGCCGAGCGCATTCTCGCCGAGGTCGCCGCCGAGGTGGCCGCGGACCCCGCGGTGTACGCGGTGGCCGTCTCGCACCGCGTCGGCCGGCTGGAGATCGGTGACGTGGCCCTCGCCGCGGCGGTGTCGACCGCTCACCGGGCCGCGGCGTTCGCGGCCTGCGCGCGACTGGTCGACGAGGTGAAGGCGCGGCTGCCGATCTGGAAGCGCCAGGTCTTCGCCGACGGCACCGAGGAGTGGGTCAACTGTCCCTGAGCCGGCGGACCGGCGGCTGCCGTCAGGCCGACGAGCGGGCCAGGCTGCGGCTGGGGCTCGCCGGCTTGGCGTCGAACACCGGCTCGGCGCCCTGCCGCCACGGCAGCAGCACGACCAGCAGGATCACGGCCAGGGCCAGCGAGTTCTCCATCAGCGCGCCGTACCGGCCGTCGGCGTAGTGCGACACCTGCGGCAGTCGGTGCTCGTAGCGCCACATCGGCGAGATCACCACCAGCAGGTACAGGCCGAGGGCCGCCGCCGCGTGGCGCAGCCCGGCCAGCGCAGGGAACCGGCCGATGTTGAAGCCGCGTACGGCCCTCCGGCGGCGCAGCGCCACGTCGACGAGGATCACCAGCGCCGGTACGAGGAACACGAGGTGGTGCGTCCACGAGATCGGGCAGATCGCGTTGGCGGTGAGGCCGACGATGGTGAACGCGGCCAGCTCGTCGCCCTCGGCGTGCGCGGTGTTGGCCCGTGACAGCCCGACGGCGAGCAGCAGCACGGCGAAGGCCAGCCACATCAGCGTGGGCGTGGTCGGGGAGTCGTAGGCGCGGGCGAGCAGCCCCGCCAGGGACTGGTTGGGGGTCGCGTCCACGAAACCGACCCGGTTGGTGTCCCAGACGACGCTGGTGAAGTACGTGACGGACTCGGCGCCGGCCAACACGTACCCGACGAGGGTGGCCCCGATGGTGGCGCCGATCGCCGTGAACGCGACCCGCCACTGGCGCGTCACCAGGAAGTACACGATGAACAGGCCGGGCGTCAGCTTGACCGCCGTGGCCAGGCCCACGCCCACACCGGCGAAGGCGCCGGTCAGCCAGGCGTGCCGCAGCCAGGCCAGCGGGGACAGGTCGAGGCGGGGGCCGGCCTCCCGGGTACGGCTGACCGCGGCGCGGCCGCGCCAGCGCAGGGCGATCAGGTCGGCGATCACGAGGCCGGCCAGGATCAGGTTGACCTGGCCGAAGCCGATCGTCTCGCGGACCGGCTCGGTGGCCCCGGCGAGCGGCACGGCGACACCCACGGCGAACCAGCGCGGCAGACCGTACCGGTCGGCGATCGGGCCCGCGATCGCGAACAGGATCACCGCCAGCGCGGTCAGGTTGAGCAGGGCGTTGACCCAGCCCGCCAGCTGGGTGCCCAGGGCCGCCATCGGCAGCATGGCCAGGGCCGCGAACGGGGGGTACGTGAAGCCGAGCATCGTGCTGGGCGCGACGAACTGGTAGAGGTCGCCGCCCCTGGTCCACCACACCACCGCGCCGTGGTAGATCCGCAGGTCGAAGAAGTCGTACTGCCGACCGTAGGTGCGCACGGCCCATACGGCGACGAGCGCGGTGACGGCGACGACGCCCAGGCGCACGGCCGTGGTCGACCAGATCTGGCGAGCCAACCGGTGAGCTGTGCCGATGAGAGATGGCCGTCTGTCGACCGTCGCCGGCATACGGTTGCCACCCCCGTATTGCTGTCGGTTATTTCGCCCGGGTCCGACAAGCAGCCTAGAACGGTCGGTCACGCACCACCTCCAGCGTTATCCGACCGTGTCCCATCGCACACGAGCCGGTGATCTGTACGCGTGTGTTAACTCCTCGCTGTTTGCGAGGGTTATCACCACTGGAGGGACGAATACTCAGCGCGAGACCTTGTTGTTATGGTCTCGCGCTGATCGATCCGTACGTCAGCCGGCCAGCAGTCCTCCCGGCGTCGCGGCCTTCACCGCGAGCCTGGTCTCGCGTGCCGCGGTACGCGCGACCCGCCGGGCGTCGCCGGTCGCCCGCTTTGCCTCTTTGGCGGTGAGGTGGGCGGCGCGCCGGGTCTCCTTGGCGGTGACGTGGGCCGCGCGCTTGGCCTCCTTGGCGGTGAGGTGGGTGGCCCGCTTGGCCTCCCTGGCCGTGCTCTGGGCGGCCCGCCTGGTCTCCTTCGCGGTCGTCGCCGCGGCCCGCCTGACCGAGTCCTGGGCGTGCTCGGCCAGGTGCTCGGTACGCCAGGCCAGGCCCGGCCGGCCCTGGGTGTCGACGGCGGCGAGCAGCAGGCCGCCGACCAGGCCCAGGTTCTTGAGTAGCTCCGGGCGGTCGACGAACCGTTGCCCGGCTCTCTCACCCTCCTCGCGCGCCCAGACGTCCCGTCCGGCCAGTGTGGACGGAATCAGCGAACCGGCCAGCGCGATCGCCGCCGGGCGTACGGCCGTGTTGGTGGCCAGTAGTAGTCCACCGACCACCTGCACGGCTCCGGTGACCCGTGCGAGCGAGCGGGGGTCGGTGGGCAGGCCGATCGAGTCGAGGGTGGCACCGAGCCGGTCGACCACCGCCTGCGCGCCGTCCCGGTAGCGGTCGGGGTTGTTGTAGGCGTCCAGCCCACCGCGGACGAAGACCGTCGCGAGCAGGGCGCGAGCCACGGTACGAACTGGTTTCATGCCCCGCCTTTACCCGTCATCGACCGGCTTTACGCCCGACGGGCGTGAATAGTTGCCGCCGGGCGGACGCTGGTGGGTCCACGGTGGAGGTCCGGACCGGTCAGGTCTCGGCCGACGGTTGGGCGCGCAGGTACCGGCCGAAGTGCGGCACGGTGAACGCCACCGTTCCCCGTTCGCCGGAGTAGATGAGGCCCTTCTTGATCAGGGCGTCCCGCGCCGGGGACAGGCTGGCCGGCCGGCGCCCCAGCGCCTTGGCGATCTCCGCCGTGGGCACCGCCGTGTCCATGTCGTCGGCCTCGGCCAGCGTGGCCATGGTGCGCATGTACTCCCGCTCGGCCGGGGTGGCCCGTTCGTAGCGTGAACCGAAGAAGCCGACCGCGAGCTCCGCCTCGGCCTCCGGGGCCGCGACCCGCACGTCGGCCGCGGTGATCGGGGTCCGCGGCGCGTGGTCCCAGGTCGCCTTGCCGTACGCCTGGACGAAGTACGGGTACCCGCCGGAGGTCTCGTAGAGGACGTCGAGCGCCTTCGGTTCGTACCCGACCCCTTCGCGTGCCGCGGGCGCGCTGAGCGCCCGGTCGGCGGCGATCCGGTCGAGCCGGTCGATGCGCTGGTACCGGAAGAGGCGCTCGGAGTACGACTTGGACGCCGACAGCAGGGCCGGCAGGTGCGGCAGCCCGGCCCCGACCACGATCAGCGGGGCCCCGGTCTGTGACAGCTCGTGGCAGGCGGCGCAGAGGGCGGACACGTCGTCGGTGGGCACGTCCTGCATCTCGTCGATGAACAGGGCTATTCCGGTGCCGACGTCGGTGGCGACGCCGGCGGCGTCGGTGAACAACTCGACCAGGTCGATCTCGATGTCACCGGAGTCGGCGCGCCCACGCGCGGCCGGCACGTCGATCCCGGCGTTCCACCGGTCGCGCAGCTTGGCGTTGTCGGGCACGGACCTCGCCCCGAACGCCTTGAGGACGCCGAGGAACTCGTCGATGCGGTCGGGGGCGCGGTGGTGCGGTGCCAGTTCCCGGATGGCCATGTGCAGTGCGGCCGCCACCGGCCGGCGCAGCGACTGGTCGGGCCGGGCCTCGATCTTGCCGGTGCCCCACAGTCGCCCGATCGCCTGCGAGCGCAGCGTGTTGAGCAGGACGGTCTTGCCGACACCGCGCAGTCCGGTGAGGACGAGCGACCGCTCCGGCCGGCCACGCGCGATCCGTTCGAGCACCACGTCGAACATCTCCAGCTCGCGATCGCGCCCGGCCAGCTCGGGCGGTCGCTGCCCGGCACCGGGCGCGTACGGGTTCCGAACCGGATCCACGATGGCACGTTATCGGCATGTCTAGCGGTGGCGCTAGACATTCATATATCCCTCTCGGTGCGGGCGTCGGGCGGCCCCGTCGTCGAGATAATTCTTGTGGTTTCTAGGAAATCAGCTAGATACCCCTAGAGGGCGCTACTTCCGCTGCGTCAGGACGTCGCTGCGTCAGGACTTCCGCTGCTTCAGGCACAGCACGAGATCCTTGGTGTTGTCCGGGCTGTCGAAGAAGTAGTTGTGGGTGTACCCCCGTACGCCATTGCACTTGTCCTTGTCGGTCGTGCCCGGGAACCGCTCCAGGACCTCGAACGTGTCCTTCGCGCAGGCGACTATGCGCATCTTCGGCGCCTCGTCGGTGCCGTCGTTGACCAGGCAGTCGCCCGGCACGGCGTTGAACGCGTCGCTGCTGACCGCACCGGTGTCGGCGGCGGGCACGGTCGGTGACTGCCCGGTGGGCGGTTGCGCCTGTGCCGGTGTCGTCGGCTGCGCGACGGTCGGGGTGGTGTCGTCGCCGGAGCCCTTGTTGCCCAGCGTGTACCAGCCGGCCACGGCGGCGCCGCCGCCCAGCAGCACGATCACGGCCACGACCGTGGCCACGACCGCACCGCGTCGTTTCGGTCGGTCCGGTTCCCCGGCCGGCTCCGAGGGCGTGGCCGGTTCCGGCGCCGTGGGCGCGGAGTCGGTCCGCTCCGGTTCCCGGACCGGTTGCTGCTGCTCGCCGGTCTGCTGCGGCTGCCACAGCATGTGCGGAGGCTCGGCCGCGCTCTGCTGCGGCTGCCACGACACCGGGGGAGGCTCGGCCGCGGTCCGCTCCGGCTGCCACGACATCTGGTCCGGCTGCCACGGCATCTGGAGAGACTCGGCCGCGGTCTGTCGGGTGTCCCACGGCGCCGGTGGGAACTCACCTGCGGTCTGTCGGGTGTCCCACGGCGCCGGTGGGAACTCACCCGCGGTCTGTCCGGTGTCCCACGGCGCCGGTGGGAACTCGCCCGCGGCCTGCCGGGTGTCCCACGGCGTCTGCGTGGCCTCCCACGGCGCCTGCCCCGGTTCCCGAACCGGCTGGTCGGTCTCCCACTGCTCCCACTGCTCCCGCTGGCCGTACGCCGACGGCTGGGCGACGTCGACGGGCGGCCGGTAGGCGGCCGGCTGGCCGTACGTCGACGGCTGCTCGGTGGCCGGAGCCGGGGCGTAGCCCGTTGCCTGCTCCTGAAGAGGTGTCTGCCCGTACGGCGACGCCTGCCCGCTGGGCGGCTCCCCCAGGAACCCCGGCTGCCGGAGGGTCCCGGTCCACTGGTCATGGTCGGACTCCTGGCCGAGATCCGGCCAGGCGTAGTCCGGCTGACCGTACTGCGGTTCCTGGGCGTACCGGGGCGGCTGCCCGTACTGGTCCGGAGCGGGCTCCGGTTCCTGGGCGTACTGCGGTGGCACCGGGTACGGCGCCACCGCCGGATACCGCGACTGCTGAGCGTGCGGGTCACCCACGGGTGGCTCCGACCCACCCCACGCCTCCCCCGGCGCCCACGGCTGGCCGAAGGCCACTCCGGCCGGTTCCCACGCGGTGCCCGGCTGTCCGGCGGGTTCCCACGCGCTGCCCGGCTGTCCGGCCGGTTCCCACGCGCTGCCCGGCTGTCCGGGCGGGGTACCGACCGGACGGTGCGGGTCGCCGTAGGCCGCAGACGGACCGGCCGGCTCCGCGTACGGGTCCGGCGGTGTGTCCTCCCGCCATGGGGTCTGCGGCTGACCTGCGGGGTGCGGTCCGCCGGGCGGTCCGGACATTGACATGTGCGGGCTCCTCTTCGCTCATGCGGCAGCGGTTGCACCCCACCGGATCCGGGGGCGACGCGGCTGTCACCGGCCACCGTAGCGTGATCCGATACCGCGCTCATCACACGTGAACGCACCGGGTACCGGCGACTCGGAGGCTACTTTCCACCCGCGCGCCGACGACTTTCCACCGCACCGGGCACTCCAAACCCATCCCGGAGACTTTCCTCTGTGCGGTGGCGACATCACCCGCACATGGGCTAGGCGTGGCCGCGTATCGGCCGGCCGTCGCACCGCATCCGCGACCCGGCAGGCCGGTCGCTGAGAGCCGGTCGGATCCGGTCCCGACCGCGCCGCCTGCCACCGCGGCATCCACCGAACGGGGGAAAGGATGAGCGCCGTCCACCGGATCATCCACAGCTACGACCGGACAAACCCGCACGTCAGAGCGTTGTTCACTGAGTTATCCACAGCCGACGGCGACGTTTTCCACAACGTTGCACCGGGGCGGGGACCTCGGCACTAGGGTGCGCCTGTGCTCCGGATCGTCCTGACCGCCGCCGCCGGTGCCGCCGTGGGACCGCTGCTGCACCGGTGCATCGCGGGGTACGCCCGGCCGCCCGCGGCCGTTCTGGTGACCGCGGCCGCGGCCGCGGCGTTCGGGCTGCTGGCCTACCGGTTGCCGGCCGGGCCGGCGCTGGCGGCGTTCTGCTGGGTCGCCGCCCTCGGTGTCGTCCTCGGGTTCGTGGACGCCGCCACGCACCGGCTCCCCGACCGTCTGACGATGGCGGCGTTCGCCGGTGCGCTGCCGCTGCTGGGTGTCCAGGCGCTGCACGGTGACCGGCTCGCCGCGTTCGGCACGGCGGTCCTGTCCGGGCTGGCCCTGTCGGGTTTCTACGCGACGTTGGTCCTCATGAACCCGGCCGGGATGGGCCCCGGGGACGCCAAGCTCGCGCTCAGTCTGGGTACGGTGCTCGGCTGGCTCGGTGGACCCGTCGTCCTGCTCGGGGCGCTGGCCGGACTGGTGCTCGCGGCCGGGTACGCGTTGGTCCTGCTGACCGCCCGCCGGATCTCCCGCGACGAACGGCTGGCCCACGGTCCGTTCATGCTGGTCGGTGCGCTGCTAGCGGTCGTACTGACGGGATGAGCCGGTGCCTAGATCAGGCGCAACTGGCGGTCGCGTGGCCGGCGCGGTTCGTTGCCGCCCAGCCGCTCCAGCAGGCCCGGGTCGATCGCGGACAGGAACGGCGACGGCCCCGTGTCCCGCTCCGAACCGTGCCGGTACCGCCGCGCGGCGTGACTGACGAACAGCCGGTCCTGGGCCCGGGTCAGGCCGACGAAGAACAGCCGGCGCTCCTCGGCGACGTCCTCGTCGGCCGGCGCCGCGCCGGGCAGCCGCAGCGGCAGCAGCCCGTCCTCGCAGCCGACCAGGAAGACCACCGGGAACTCCAGGCCCTTCGCGGCGTGCAGGGTGAGCAGGGTGACCCGGTCGGCCCGGGGGTCCCACGCGTCGACCTCCGCTCCGGTGGCCAGCTCGTGCAGGAACCGCTCCAGGTCGTCGCCGCAGCGGATGGCGAGCGGGGCGAGCAGCTCGATGGCGATGTGGACGTCCTCGGCGCGCAACCCGTTGTCGGCGTCGTCCAGGGCGGGCTGGGCACACCGCTCGGCGAGGAGCTGGCCGACCAGCCGTACCCGGGCCGCGAGCGAACCGGCCAGACCGGTGGCGAAGCGCAGCTCCCGGGCGAGCGCGGCGACGCCGGGCCGGTCGCCGAGCCGGTCGTGCGAGCGCTTCTGTACCGGGATGCCGGCGCGGGACAGCGCGTCGACGATCGGCGCGGCCTGGGAGTCGGTGCGGTACAGCACCGCGATGTCGGAGAACGACAGCGCCGCGCCCGGCGTGGCACGGGCGTCCACCCGGCCGGAGTCCAGCGACCGGTGCGACACGCCGCCGACCAGCGCGTCGACGCCGCGGACGACGAAGTCGGCCTCGTCCGCCACCGACGCCGCGGCGTACACCGTGACCTGCGGCGCGTTGGGATCCACCCGGGCGGGGTCGAGCCGGCGCCCCGGCACGAGGGTCGTCGGGGCGATGGCCTGCACCGCGGCGGCGAGGATCGGTGCGCTAGACCGGTAGTTGCGGGTGAGGCGCACCATCCGGGCGTCGGTGAAGTCGGCGGAGAACCGCAGGAAGAACGACACCTCGGCGCCCCGGAACGAGTAGATCGCCTGGTCCGGGTCGCCGATGGCGTACAGGTTGCCGGCCGGCGGGCTCAGCAGCCGCAACAGCGCGTACTGGGTGGGGTCGACGTCCTGGTACTCGTCAACGAAGATCCACTTCCACCGGTCCCGGTACCGCTCGACCAGCGCCGGGTCGGCCGACAGCAGCGCCACCGGCAGCGACACCAGTTCGTCCAGGTCGACCAGGTCGACCGAGCGCAGCGTCTTCGCGTACTCCTCGCGCAGCGCCTCGTCACCGGGCAGCGCGGCGAACGCCCGCCGGACGTCCCGCTCGGCCGGCGCCGCGCCCAGCCCCGCCGCCTCGGCCACGGCCGCCCGGCGCTCGTCCTCCTCGGCGATCCGGAAGTGCGGGGACAGCCCGAGCGTGGCGGCGTTCTCGCGCAGGATCGACAGGCCCAGGGAGTGGAACGTCGCGACGGTCACGTCCTCGGCGACCGGCCCGAGCAGCCCGTCCAGACGCTGCCGCAGTTCCTCGGCGGCCCGCCGGGTGAACGTGATCGCCAGGCACTGCTCCGGATAGACGCCCAGCTCGGCGCACAGGTACGCGATCCGGTGGGTGAGCGTGCGGGTCTTGCCGGTGCCGGGCCCGGCCACGATCAGCATGGGGCCACCGGGTGCCGAGGCGGCGACCCGCTGCATCGCGTCCAGCCGATCCAGCAGCCCGGTGCCGACCTCCTCCATGCCGGCGAGCATCGGCTCGAACGGCTCGTGGGGGGACGGGGCCGGGGGCGGGAGCGGCGGCGGTGCCGCCTCGCTCTTGCGCTGTTTCGGGGCGGTTCTCTTGGCCTTCGTGCGCTCGCCGTCGGCCGGCTTCGGCTTCGGCCGCTGCTTCGGCACGGGTACGTCGAACAGCGTGTCCTCGGAGCCGGCGCGCAACTCGTCGGGGGTGAAGAGCCGGATGACCCCGTACTCGCCGTCGTAGCCGGCGGTGCGGTGCACCCGGCCGGCGCGCAGCCGGCTGACCGCCTCGCCGAGCAGCTCACCACCGACCCGGCCGATCTCGTCCAGCGGGACGTGGCGCAGGATCGACAGTTCCGGCCCGAGCGCGGCGACGAGCGTGTTGAGCTGGCCGTCGACGGTCTTCGACTTGGCGCCGACGCCGTTGATCTCGCCCAGGATCTCGGCGAGCTGGATCAGGTGCTCGACGGCCGGAGCTCCGTCCGGCCGGAACTCCGAAGGCCGGTCGGCCAACTCCTCGACCCGGTGCAGCACGCCGATGGTGAGCGGCTTTCCGCACTCCGGGCAGCGGCCCCCGGCGTCGCGGCTGCGCGCGGGCTCCCAGTTGACCCCGCAGGCCCGGTGCCCGTCGGCGTGGTACTTGCCCTCTTCCGGGAAGAACTCGATGGTGCCTGCCAGCCCGTTGCCGGTGCGGAGCGCCTCACGTACGGCGAAGTAGTCGAGGTCGGCGCCGAGCAGGGTGGCCTCGCGGGCCAGCGCCGGCGCCGAGTGGGCGTCGGAGTTGGAGACCAGGCGGTACCGGTCGAGGCTGGAGACCCGCCAGTTCATCTCCGGGTCCGACGACAGCCCGGTCTCGACCGCGAAGACGTGGTCGGCCAGGTCGGCGTAGCAGTCGGCGATCGCGTCGAAGCCGGACTTCGAGCCGAGCGCGGAGAACCAGGGCGTCCAGATGTGCGCGGGCACCAGGTACCCGTCCGGGCTGGCCTCGAGGACGAGTTCCAGCAGGTCGCGGGAGTCCAGCCCGAGGATCGGCCGGCCGTCGGCGCCGAGGTTGCCGACGCGGCCCAGCGCGGTGTTGAACCGGCCGACCGCGTCGAGGTCGGGCAGGTAGATCAGGTGGTGGACCTTGCGGGTCCGGTCGCCGCGCTTGTAGATCGTGGAGATCTCCACCGAGAGCATGAACCGCACCGGTACATCCGCGGCGGCCAGCCGCGGCGGCAGCTTTCGCAGGACGTCGGCCTCGCGGTCGGTGCGCAGGCGGTAGAGCCCGGGCTCGGCGGGGACCAGCGACTCGCGGAGGTGGTCGTACCAGGCGGGGTGGGTGAAGTCGCCGGTGCCTAAGAGGGTGATGCCCTTGCGTCGGGCCCACCAGCTCAGCGTGTCGAGGCTGAGGTCACGGCTGCAGGCACGAGAGTACTTGGAGTGGATGTGCAGGTCCGCCACGTACGAGGGCACGAGCCATCCTGTCACAGCGCGTGTCGTACCCGGCAGTCGGCACGCCCTGTCGTCAGGCGGACCGCAGCTCGATCAGGGTGACGTCGGGTGGGGCGCCGACCCGGACCGGTGGCCCCCAGAAGCCCGCTCCGCGGGTGACGTAGAGCTGGGTGTCGCCGAACCGGGCGTACCCGGCGACCACCGGCTGCTGCAGGCGGACCAGGTAGCTGAACGGGAAGATCTGACCGCCGTGGGTGTGCCCGGACAGTTGCAGGTCGACGCCGTGCCGCTGCGCCTCGTGTACCTGGATCGGCTGGTGGGCCATGAGCACGACCGGCCTGGCCCGGTCGCGGTCGGCCAGTGCCCGGTCGTAGTCGGGCGCGTCGCCGTAGGCGCTCCCCGTCACGTCGTTCACGCCGGCGAGGTCGATGCCGTCGATCTCGACGAGCTCGTTGCGCAGCACGGTGAGGCCGAACGACTCGACCTCGGTGATCCACTCCTGGGAGCCGGAGAAGTACTCGTGGTTGCCGGTGACGAAGAACGCCCCGTGCCGGCTGCGCAGCCGTGCCAGCGGCTCGGCGGCGTGGCCCAGTTCGGCGACGCTGCCGTCGACCAGGTCGCCGACGACCGTCACCAGGTCGGCATCGAGCCGGTTGATCGTGTCCACGATGCGCTGGGTGTGGCCCCGGCCCAGCAGCGGCCCGAGATGGATGTCGGAGACGACCGCGATCCGGAATCCGTCCATGCTCCGGGGCAGCTTGCGTAGGGTGATCTGCCGCCGGGCCAGGACCGGCGGGCCCATCGCCGTGTGCACCCCGACCGCCGTCGCGCCGAGCGCCGTCACACCGGTGACCGCGGCCAGCGAGCGGGCCAGGAACAGCCGTCGCGACGGCTCGGGTCCGGCGGTGGTTTCCGGGGGCGCGGCCGGCGCGGTACCGGCGGGGCCGTGGTCGCCGGTCGCGGCCACCACGGCCGGCGCGGGCTCCGTGATCGCCGCGTGCGGCCGGCGCAGCCAGGGGCGCAGCGCGAGGCGGGGGAGCTCCAGGACGAGCAGCGTGCTGAACGCCAGGAACATCACCGACAGCCACAGATAACCCGGCCAGGCAAGCCAGCGCTGCTGCGCCAGCGGAAGTCCCCGGGCCGCCACGGTGGCCACCGGCAGCGCGGCCAGTACGACCGTGACGACGGTGCCGGTGCGGCGCCACCGGCCGGGGGCGGTCACGTCGCGGACCAGGCGGCGCCACAGATACCAGTGGACCAGGCCCACCACCGCGACGACGAGCAGCAGGAAGACACCGACCACGATCAGCCGCCCGCGAACGGTGGGAGGACGTCCACGCGGGCCCCGTCAGGCAACGCGGCCCGCCGGTCGTGGCAGACCACCTCGTCCACCAGGAAGGACGCGACGGCGAGCACCCGGCCCAGGCCGGCGCCGTGCGTGGCTTCGAGCAACCCGAGCAGCTCCTCCACCGTCGCCGCCTCGACCTTCTCCTCCGTGACGCCGGCCGCCGCCCGCGCGCCGGCGAAGTACCGCACCGTGACCATGTGCTCCGATCAGCCCCCGATCGCCGACATGGGTCGGGCGGGCTGGAGGAACGTCGGGTCGTCGATGCCGTGGCCGGCCGGCTTGCCCCACATCGCCGCGCGCCACAGGTCGGCCAGCTCGTCGTCGGACGCACCGGACCGCATCGCCTGGCGCAGGCTGGTCTCCTCCCGGCTGAACAGGCAGGAGCGGACCGCGCCGTCGGCGGTCAGCCGGGTGCGGTCGCAGGCCCGGCAGAACGGCTGGCTGACGCTGGCGATCACGCCGACGCGGGCCGGCGCGCCGTCCGGCGTGGTGTGGCCGGCCACCAGCCAGGTCTCGGCGGGCGCGCCGCCGCGCTCGGCGGGGTCGGGTAGCAGGTCGTAGGCCCGGGTGAGCCGGTCGAGGATCTCGGCGGCGGTGACCATGTGGTCACGCCGCCAGGTGTGGCCGGCGTCGAGCGGCATCTGCTCGATGAAGCGCAGTTCGTACCCGTGCGCGAGCGCGAACGCCAGCAACGGCACCGCCTCGTCGTCGTTGACGCCGCGCATGAGTACTGTATTGATCTTGACGGGGCGCAGCCCCGCGGCCTCGGCGGCGGCGATCCCGGCCAGGGTGTCGGGCAGCCGCCGGCGGTGCGCCAGCCGGACGAAGCGGTCGGGGTCGAGCGTGTCCAGCGAGACGTTGACCCGGTCCAGCCCGGCGGCCGCGAGCGGCCCGGCCAGCCGGTCCAGGCCGATCGCGTTGGTGGTCAGCGACAGGCGAGGGCGCGGGTCCAGCGCCGCGGCGGCCGCGACGATGCCGACCAGGCCCGGGCGCAGCAGCGGCTCACCGCCGGTGAACCGGACCTCACGGACGCCGAGCCGCTCCACCGCCACCCGCACCAGCCGCCCCACCTCGGCGTCGCTCAGCAGGTCGGGCCCCGGCAGCCAGGGCAGCCCCTCCGGCGGCATGCAGTAGGTGCAGCGCAGGTTGCACCGGTCGGTCAGCGACACGCGCAGATCGGTGGCGACGCGCCGGTACCGGTCGATCAGCGCCGCATCGGGGGTCATGGTGGAACGGTACCCCGTGCGTACGACAGCACCGTCGGTCGACCGCGCGCGTGGACCGTCGTCAACCGACCGCGCGGGCGGCGGCCAGCACCGCGGCCCGGTACGCCCCACCGAACAGGGCAGTGTGCACGAGCAGCAGGTACAGCTGGTGCAGTGGCACCCGTTCGCGCCAGCCGGCCGCCAGCGGCCACGCCTCGTCGTAGGCGGCGACGATCCGGTCGGAGTACGGTGCGCCGCCGAACAGCGACAGCAGCGCCAGGTCGGTCTCCCGGTGGCCGCCGTGTGCCGCCGGGTCCACCAGCCACACCCGATCCCCCGACCACAGCAGGTTGCCCGGCCACAGGTCGCCGTGGACGCGGGCCGGCGGCTCGGTGCCCGACTCCCCCGCGTACCCGTCGATGTCGTCAATGATCCGGTCGATCCGGGCCGCGTCGGCGCACGACAGTGCGCCGTTGTCGACCGACCGCCGCAGGTACGGCGCGAGCCGGTGCGCGGCGAACCAGGCCGGCCAGGGCCCCGGCGACGGGTCGTTGGCCAGTGGCAGCGACCCGATGTAGCCGGGCCAGTCGGCGCCGAACGCGGGTGCGCCGGCCCGGTGGAGCGCGGCCAGCTCCCGCCCGAGCCGGTCGGCGGCCTCGGGCCGGGGCTCGGTCGGCTCGACCCATTCCAGCGCCAGCATCCCGGGTAGCTCGGCGATCACCTCGGGTACCGCCACCGCCCCGGCCGCCCGCAGCCAGCGCAGCCCGTGCGCCTCGGCGGCGAAGAAGTCCGGTGGCGCGCCGTCGCGCGACTTCGCGAACACCGACTCCCCGGTGTCGAACGTGAGCCGGCTGGCCGCGCAGATGGAACCGCCCGCGACCGGCGTCTCGCGGATGCGCTGATGGGTCAGGAACGTCGGCAGGTGGTGCGGGTGCTCGCGCAGGTACGCCAGATCCACGCAACCGACGTTACCGGCCCGCCGCCGTCCGTAGGGCGGACCGGGCGTCCGCGTAGCCGTGCAGCACCTCGCGGACCGGGGCGACCACCAGTTCGCGGCCCACCTCCCGGACCGCGGCGTGCAGCCGGGCCTCCACCCGCGCTGCCGCCCGCCGGGCGCCCAACCGGATGAACGGCCGGACCACCACCGACAGCAGCAGGCCGGCGAGCAGGCCGCCCAGCAGTAGAACGGTCGCGAGCGGCACCCGGTCGACCAGCGGGCCGGGCAGTTCGGGCAGGCCGAGGGCGAAGAACACGTACCGGACCGCCAGCCACGCGAGGCCGGCCAGCGCGCAGGCGGCAGCGAGCCACTGCAGCACCCCCACGAAGCGCCACCACGACGGCTGCCGCGCCATCCCGAGGTCGGTGCGCGCGACCGCGGTGTCGAGGGCGTCGGGCAGGTCGTCGGCGCGCGACCGCGCCGCGGCCAGGATCGCGGCCGGCCACGGGTCGGGCAGGCCGGCGCCGGCCCGCTCGCCGAGGGACCGCAGCGCGAGCCCCACCGCGGCGCGCTCGGCCGGCGCCGCCCTGGGCAGCGAGGTCGGTACCGTCGGTTCGGCGGCGGCGGCGGCGACGTCGGCGGGCGACCCGCCCAGCCGCAACCGTCGCAGCGGGTCCGGGCGCAGCCGGCGCAGCCAGCGCGATACCGGCCAGCCCATCGCCCCGACCGCCCGGTGGGTGTACGCGCGGCCGGTGGCGTCCGTGACGACCGGTACCCCCGCGGCGCCGGCGAGCGCGGCGGTCAGCGCCTCGATCGTCTCCCGGTCGACGGTGTGCTCGGCCGCCTCGGGCCCGAGCAACGGCTCCAGGTCGGTGACCACGTCGTCGACGTCGCCGCCGAGCCGCTGCAACGCCGCCTGCCGGCCGGCGACCGTGGTCTCCAGCAGGTCCCGCAGCGGCTGCGGCCCCGGCCGGTCCACCGTCGAGGTGGCGAGCACCGGTACCCCGTCGAGCCCGTCGGCGGTCAGCAGCCGCGTCAGGTCGTCGAGACAGCGCTCGGTGTCGGCCGGCGACAGCCGGTCGGTCTGGTTGAGCACGACCACGGTGATGTCGCGGTGGTGGGCGAAGTGCGACAGGTACCGCTCGTGCACCACCCGGTCGGCGTACTTCTGCGGGTCGAGCACCCAGATCACGAGGTCGACCAGGGCCAGTAGCCGGTCGGACTCGACGCGGTGGGACTCCTCGACCGAGTCGAAGTCGGGCAGGTCGAGCAGGATCAGCCCGCGCAGCTTCCGCTCGTCGTCGCCGTCGAGCGCGCTCTCCCGCCGGAACCGGCGCGACGGCGGTACGCCCAGCCACTCCAGCAGGTCGCCGCTCTGCTCGGCGCCCCACACGCAGGCGTGCGCCACTCCGGTGGTCGGCCGGCGCACGCCGACCTGCGACAGCTGCAGCCGGGCCAGCGCGTTGAACAGGCTGGACTTGCCGCTGCCGGTCGCACCGGCGAGCGCGACGACGGTGTGCTCGCGCGACAGCGTCAGCCGCTCACCGGCACGGTCGACCACGGCGCGGGCCGGGGCCAGGTGCTGCTCGGGCAGGTGCGGCCCGGCGGCGCGCAGGAACCGGCGCAGCGCGTCCACCCGATCGGGGACGTCGGAGCCGGAACCGCGCACGGTGTCCCGGCGCCACGACGTCTCCAGGATCATGGCTGCGCCCCGTTCAGGGTCGGCTGCGGCAGCCCGGTACCCCCCGGCAGCGGCGTGGCCGTCCGAGCGGCCTCCGCGGCGGCCGCCGCCCGGCGCAGCCGGTCGGCGGCGGTCGGGTCGATACCGGCGTTGTCGAGCACGGACAGGAAGTGGTCGGCCTCCGCGGCGAACAGTTCGTGGATGCGGGCCAGCAGGTCCCGCCGTGCCTTGTCGGCCAGGGTACGGATGGCCTGGTCGCCGAAGATCGCTTCGAGCACCTTCTGCGCGGCGACCGTGGTACCGCCGGCCACGGCGATCTCCACGCCGGTCGGGATGAACGAGGTCGCGACGAAGACGCTCACCATCACCAGCAGGCCGGTGGCGTTGACCGCGAAGGCGCCGGCGCGGGCCAACGCGCGCTTGTCGCCGGCCTCCGCGCGTACCAGGTCGAGCACGCCGCGCTGCCAGTCGCGGACCAGCCGTTCGATGCGCTCGGGCAGGTCGCCGGCGGGCGCCGTGGCCCCCGGTTGCGCCGGGCCGTCGGGCGCCGTCGGTTCGCCGGGAGGGATCCGGTCCACCAGCGCCGCGCCGGCCGGGTGGGCCCGCCAGGTGGCGACGACCCGCTCGGCGGCCTCCGCGGCGGCGTCGCGGACCAGGACCACCAGCCCGGAGCCCAGAGCCGCCTGCAGCCGTTGACCCGGCTCGGGCCGCCCGGTCACCATCGCCACCATCCGGTCGCGCGCCCGACCGACCCGCGCCTGCAGGCCACGCATCAGGTCGCCGGTGCCCACCAGATCCTGCCAGCGGGCGAGCACCTCGCCGCGGAGCAGCGCGCCGTCGCGAACACCCTGCTCGACGCCGGCCTCGGCGGCCCGGTACGCGGCGGTGACCCCGGCCGCCAGGGTGTCGGCGGTGTCGACCTGTTCGGTGGCGGCCGCCGCGAGCCGCTCGACCGCGGGGCCCAGCGCGGCGATGGCCCCGTCCACGGTCTGCCGGACGACCGCGGCCCGCGCGGCGGCGGACCTGGCCAGTGCCGCGAACCAGGCCCGCAGTGGCGCGACGATCCGGTCCGTCAGCAGCCCCGCCGGCTCCAGGTCGGTCTCGGGCAGGACGAACAGCGGTGTCCCGCCGAGGTCGGCCGCGCGCAGCATGCCGGTCAGGTGCGGTCCGATCGCGTCGGCGGCGCCCGGCGGTACCCGGTCGAGGACCAGCGCGACGGCGGTGCCCCGATCGCGCGCGGTGCGCAGCAACTCCCACGGCACGGCGTCGGCGTACCGGGCCGCGGTGGTGACGAACAGCCACAGGTCGGCGGCGGCGAGCAGTTGCGCGGCCAGTGCGCGGTTGGCCTCCACGACCGAGTCGATGTCCGGAGCGTCCAGCAGCGCCAGGCCGGGGGTCAGCGACGGGGCCGTGACGACCTGGAGGCTGTCGGTCCCGCTCGGCCGGTCGGTGGTGCGGGCCAGTCCCGGCAGCAGCCGCGCTTCCCCGAACCATGCCGCGTCGTCGGGGTGGCAGACCAGGACGGGTGCCCGCGTGGTCGGGCGGAGTACACCCGCTTCGCTGACGGGTGCCCCGACGAGGCTGTTGACCAGGGTCGACTTGCCGGCGCCGGTCGAGCCGCCGACGACGACCAGCAGCGGTGCGTCCAGCCGGGCGAGCCGGGGGAGCAGGTAGTCGTCAAGCTGTGCCCGGATGGCCGCGGCGGCCGCGGTCGCCCGCTCCGCCTCGGGTAGTACCAGCGGGTACCGGACCCCGGAGATGGTGTCGCGCAGCGCGTTCAAGGCGTCGACCAGGCGGTCCACGCCTTCGGGGTACCCCGCGGTGTCCGGTTCGACCCGGCCGCCGGACCTGGCCGCGGGCACGACGGCGGCCGGCGCGTCCGCCGGCCGTGGCCGACTGGTCTGCGCGAGCGCCGGTTCGCCCTGCGTAGTCACGTGTCAAGCGTGCACGATCACGCCCGGCACAGACAATGCGGGGGTCCCGATGCGTCGATACCTTTGCCTGTTTCCCCCGAGACCGGTCCCCGTCTGTCGTTCAGATCACCAGTTCGCGGCGTAGGTTGCGTGTACGTGGCTCAACTGTGGCATCATTGAGCCCGGTCCACTCAACTTAGACGGGGAAGTCCCCCGGCCACTGGAGGAACGAAGAACATGGCACGTGCGGTCGGCATCGACCTCGGCACCACCAACTCGGTGGTCAGTGTCCTGGAGGGCGGCGAGCCCACCGTCATCGCCAACGCCGAGGGTGCCCGGACGACACCGTCGATCGTCGCCTTCGCCCGCAACGGCGAGGTGCTCGTCGGCGAGGTCGCGAAGCGTCAGGCGGTGACCAACCCCGACCGGACCATCCGCTCCGTCAAGCGCGAGATGGGTAGCAACTGGTCGATCGACATCGACGGCAAGAAGTACACCCCGCAGGAGATCTCCGCTCGGGTGCTGATGAAGCTGAAGCGCGACGCCGAGTCATACCTCGGTGAGCAGATCACCGACGCGGTGATCACCGTCCCGGCGTACTTCAACGACTCCCAGCGCACGGCCACCAAGGAGGCCGGCGAGATCGCCGGCTTCAACGTGCTGCGCATCGTCAACGAGCCCACCGCGGCCGCGCTGGCGTACGGGCTGGACAAGGGCTCCAAGGAGCAGACGGTCCTGGTCTTCGACCTGGGCGGTGGCACCTTCGACGTCTCGCTGCTGGAGCTCGGCGAGGGGGTCATCGAGGTCAAGTCGACCGCCGGTAACAACCACCTCGGCGGCGACGACTGGGACGAGCGCATCATCGACCACCTGGTCAAGACGTTCCGCGGCCAGCACGGCATCGATCTGTCCCAGGACAAGATGGCGATGCAGCGGCTGAAGGAGGCGGCCGAGAAGGCCAAGATCGAGCTGTCCGCCGCGACCACGACCAGCATCAACCTGCCCTACATCACCGCCGGCCCGGCCGGCCCGCTGCACCTGGACACCCAGCTCACCCGCGCCGAGTTCCAGCGGATGACGCAGGACCTGCTGGACGCCTGCAAGGGCCCGTTCGAGCAGGCGATCAAGGACGCAGGGATCAAGATCGGCGACGTCGACCACGTCATCCTGGTCGGTGGCTCCACCCGGATGCCCGCCGTCTCCGACCTGGTGAAGTCGCTGACCGGCAAGGAGCCCAACAAGGGCGTCAACCCGGACGAGGTCGTGGCCGTCGGTGCCGCGCTGCAGGCCGGCGTGCTCAAGGGCGAGGTCAAGGACGTCCTGCTGCTCGACGTCACGCCGCTGTCGCTCGGTATCGAGACCAAGGGTGGCATCTTCACCAAGCTCATCGAGCGCAACACCACGATCCCGACCAAGCGTTCGGAGATCTTCACGACCGCCGACGACAACCAGCCGTCCGTGCTCATCCAGGTGTTCCAGGGCGAGCGCGACATCGCGGCCTACAACAAGAAGCTCGGCACCTTCGAGCTGACCGGTCTGCCGCCGGCGCCGCGCGGCGTGCCGCAGATCGAGGTCACCTTCGACATCGACGCCAACGGCATCGTGCACGTCTCGGCGAAGGACCTGGGCACCGGCAAGGAGCAGTCGATGACCATCACCGGTGGCTCGGCCCTGCCCAAGGACGACATCGAGCGGATGATGCGCGACGCCCAGGAGCACGCCGACGACGACAAGCGGCGCAAGGAGGAGGCGGAGACCCGCAACCTCGCCGAGGCGCTGCAGTGGCAGACCGAGAAGTTCCTGGCCGAGAGCGGCGACAAGCTGCCGTCCGACGTGAAGGACGAGATCAACGAGGCGCTCGGCGAGCTGCGTGGCGCGCTGGGCGGCTCCGACATCGAGAAGATCAAGCAGGCCCAGGAGAAGCTCGCCACCGTATCGCAGAAGGCCGGCACCGCGCTGTACGAGCAGCAGGGGGCGGCCGGTGCGGACGCCGGCGCGGGTGCCGGAACGGCCGGCGGCGCGGGCGCGCAGGCCGGTAAGGACGACGTCGTGGACGCCGAGATCGTCGACGAGGACGACAAGCGGTGACCGAGGGTCCCCGCCACACCGACCAGGGTTCCCGGCCCGGCGCGACCTCGTCGCGCCGGCCGGGCGCCGGTGAATCCGGCCGGCACGCCGCGGACGGGCCGCAGGAGGCGGAACGGGTCGTCATTCGGGACAAACGGAAGATCAAATTGTCTGACGGAAAGCACACGAAGAGTACGACCACGCCCGACGGCGAGACGCCGGTCGACGACGTCCGGCCGACCGTGGCCGAGGCGCAGCCGCCAGCCGGCGAGCCCGTCGGAGCCACGACGGCGGCCGAACCGGCCGAGCCGGGTGGCGGGCCGGCCGACCAGGGCCGGCCGTTCAGCGCCGAGTTGGAGTCGCTGCGGGCCGAGCTCGACGAGCGGACGCGGGACCTGCAGCGGGTCAGTGCCGAGTTCGCCAACTACCGCAAGCGGGTCGAGCGGGACCGCGCGCTGGTGGGGGAGCAGGCGACCGGCAACCTGCTGACCGCGCTGCTGCCCGTGCTCGACGACCTGGACCGGGCCCGTGACCACGGTGACCTGGTCGGGCCGTTCGGTTCCGTCGCCGACCAGTTGACCGCCGTGCTGTCGAAGTTCGGGCTCACCCCGTTCGGGTCGAAGGGCGACCCGTTCGACCCGAACCGGCACGAGGCCGTCGCCCACCAGACCTCGCCCGAGGTGACCGAGCCGACCTGCGTGGACGTCATGCGGCGTGGTTACCTGCAGGGCGAGCGGCTGCTGCGCCCAGCGCTGGTCGCGGTCGCCGACCCCGAGTGATCAGACATCTCGCCGGTCGCGGGGGGCCGAGGGGGGGGGCCCCCGCGGGCGGGCCCCCGCGACCGGGGATCACTTCAACCAGGAGGCACCCGGTGAGTTCCAAGGACTGGCTGGAGAAGGACTTCTACGCCGTCCTCGGCGTCGCCAAGTCGGCCTCCACCGACGAGATCAAGAAGGCCTACCGCAGGCTGGCCCGTGAGCTGCACCCGGACCACAACCCGGGTGACAAGAAGGCCGAGGAGCGCTTCAAGGACGTCTCCGAGGCGTACGGCGTCCTCTCCGACGAGCGCAAGCGCAAGGAGTACGACGAGATGCGCGCCCTGTTCGGGTCGGGCGCGTTCCGTCGCAGCGCCCGGGCCGGAGCCGGTGGCGGTGGGGGCGTGCCGTTCGACCTGTCCGACCTGTTCGGCGGCGCCGGGGCGGGGCCGACGGCGGGCGCCGGTGACCGCCGGTTCGGTGGTACGGGCTTCTCCGACCTGTTCAGCTCGATCTTCACCGGCGGCGGGGGTGGCGCCGGCCGCCGCGGTGCCAACCGCGGGCGCGACGTCGAGGCCGAGGTGACGCTGTCGTTCGCCGACGCGGTGCGGGGCGTGACCATGCCACTGACGCTGCGGACGCCGGGCGTCTGCGAGACCTGCCGCGGCAGCGGTGCGGCCGCCGGCAGCTCCCCGCGCCAGTGCCCAGCCTGCCACGGCTCCGGGCTGGTCACCAGCAATCAGGGCGCGTTCAGCTTCTCCGAGCCGTGCCGGGAGTGCCAGGGCGTCGGCACCGTCGTCGAGGAGAAGTGCCCCGACTGCCGCGGTACCGGTGGGGTCACCAAGACCCGTACGCTCAACGTCCGCATCCCCGCCGGCGTCGACGACGGCCAGCGCATCCGGCTGTCCGGCCGGGGTGAGCCGGGTGAGCGCGGCGGCCCCGCCGGCGACCTGTACGTGCTGATCCGGGTCAAGCCGGACGATCTCTTCCAGCGCACGGGCGACGACCTCGCGCTGACCGTGCCGGTCACGTTCGCGGAGGCGGTGTTCGGCACCGACCTGCGCGTGCCGACGATGGACGGCGCGGTGACCGTACGGGTGCCGCCGGGCACGCCGGCCGGGCGCACCCTACGGGTCCGCGGCAAGGGCGTCACCACGCGTACCGGGTTGACCGGTGACCTGCTCGTCACGGTCGACGTCCAGGTCCCCAAGGACCTGTCCGAGCAGGCCCGGAAGGCGCTGCAGGAGTTCGCCGACGCGGCTCCGCCCGCGCCGCGCGAGCGCCTCGAGGCCGCCGTTCGCCGGATGACCGGAGGGAGCAGGTCATGACCGAACAGATCGACCAGATCGTGATCGGTATCGAGTCCGACGACAAGGTGCTGTTGATCTCGGTGGCCGCCCGGATGGCGGGCATGCACCCGCAGACGCTGCGCCAGTACGACCGGTTGGGGCTGGTGCAGCCCGGTCGGTCGTCGGGCGGTGGCCGGCGGTACAGCCCGCGCGACGTTGCGCTGCTGCGGGAGATCCAGCGGCTCAGCCAGGAGGACGGGGTCAACCTGGCCGGGATCAAGCGGATCATCGGCTTGGAGCAGCTCGTCGTCGACCTGCAGGAGCGGCTGGCCGAAGCCCAGGCGGAGCTGGCCGAGGCGCGGCAGCGGATCGCGGAGCTGGAGGCGACCAGGTTCTCGCGCGGCGAGCTGGTGCCGACCTCGTACACCCAGACGGCGCTGGTCGTGTGGCGCCCGCGCCGCCCGGCGGGCGGGCAGTAGGCGCGGTCACCCGCACCGGCCCGGCACCCGCGGCCGGGTCAGCCGATGCGGCGGGGATTGCGGACCAGACCGCCCTCACACCAGTCGTGGTAGTCGAACAGCTCCGGCCGGGTCAGCAGCATCCGGACGTTGTGCGCCCAGACCACGAGCATCTCGTCGCCGCCGTGCTCGGCGCTCTCGACGAACTTGCGCAGCCGGCGGCGTGGGTGCGCGCGGAAGTTGGTGCGTACGCCGTCGGCAGCGTAGATGTACAGGCAGTGCAGGGCGAACCGGCGAGACGGACAGGACGTGTCGCCGGCGAGCTCGAAGAGCGTGCCGATGAGCCGGTCACTGGAGACGAGCAGGTCCCAGTCGGGCGGCAGGGTGTGGAGCAGCGCCGCGTCGGGGTGGTAGGCCCAGGCGCGAAGCTCTACCGGGGTGGGATCGACAGAGTTCGCGAAACCGCGAAACGTCGCTGGTTGCACACTCACTGCTATCTCCTGTGGCCAGTCTGATTCCGCGCGTCCTGGCAGGATCCGCGTCACCGTAGCCGGTCGGTGCCTGTCTACGGAAGGGCTGACCAGCAACGACTTCGCCATTCGGACACCGGCTGCGCATGATCGGGCGGTGAGGGACACCGGTCCGCGCCGGTATGGTCCTGGTGTGACCGGTGACCTTGCCCCCCAGAACCCAGAACTGCGCATGTCGGACGCTGACCGGGAACGCGTGGTCGGGTGGCTCAACACCGCTCTCGCCGAGGGGCGGCTGACTCTGGCGGAGTTCGAGGAGCGTGTCGACGCGGTCCTGCGGGCCAGGACGTACCGCGAGGTGGAGCCGCACCTGGCCGACCTGCCGGTCGGCGTGACGCCGGCCGCGCGGCCGGCCCGGGACGTCACCGAGTTGCGCAACGTCGCCTCGAGCATCACGCGTCGCGGGCGCTGGCCCGTCCCGCGCCGCCTCGTCGTGCGCAACAAGGCGGGCTCGGTCAAGCTCAACTTCGCCGAGGCCGTGATCGACCACCCCGTCGTGGAGATCGACCTGGACGTCATGGCCGGCTCGACCCTGCTGATCCTCCCCGACGGTGCGACGGCCGACGTCGACGACGTGCAGATGGTGGCCGGTAGCGCGAAGTCGACGGTGCCGACGGGGTACGACCTGCCCGGCGGGCGGCCGCACTTCGTGGTGACCGGTTCGCAGAAGGCCGGCAGCCTGAAGGTGCGCTACCGGTACCGCTTCCTCCGCTGGCGCTGGTAGTACCGCCGGTCTGCTGTCGGCAGCACACCGGCTCCCCCTGCGGCACCGCGGTCGCGGTCGCCGTCACCGCGCCGTACCCGCTGCGCGGGAATGTCTGCGCGGGGATGGCGTGTGCCCTCTGGGTGGACTGGCGTGGGTGTCCGCTGACCGGGTGACGCGTACCCACTGACCTGGGGGTGACGTGTGTCCGTTCTCATGGCGGACGGAAAGTTGAGTTGGATAGACTCAAGTCCGAACGTGGCACCCTGACGAAGCCCGAGGAGCCGATGAACGCCGAACGTCTGACCACCAAGAGTCGTGAGGTCATCAAGGCGGCTGTCGATATCGCCGCCACCCGCGGCCACGCCACGGTCGAGTCGTGGCACCTGCTGCTCGCCCTGCTGGACACCGGGGGCTCCACCGCCGCCGCGCTGCTGCGGGCGGTCGGCGCGAACCCCGCCGATGTACGCCGTGAGGCCGTTCGCGCGGTCGAGAAGCTGCCCTCCGCCCGGGGTTCCTCCGTGGCCGAGCCCAGCGTCTCGCGCGAGTTCGCCAACGCCGTCGGGTCGGCCGAACAGATCGCCCGGCCGCTGGGCGACGAGTACGTGTCGACCGAGCACCTGCTCGCCGGGCTGGCCCGGGTCGGCGGCGCGGTCGGCGACCTGCTGCGCCGCGCCGGTGCCACGGAAGACAGCCTGGTCGCCGCGTTCCCCCAGGTGCGGGGCGGTGACCGGCGGGTCACCAGCGCCGATCCCGAGGAGACGTACCAGGCCCTGGCGAAGTACGGCGTCGACCTGACCGAGCGGGCGCGTGACGGCAAGATCGATCCGGTCATCGGGCGCGACTCCGAGATCCGCCGGGTCATCCAGGTGCTCTCCCGGCGTACCAAGAACAACCCGGTTCTCATCGGCGAGCCCGGCGTGGGCAAGACCGCCATCGTCGAGGGACTGGCCCAGCGGATCGTCGCCGGCGACGTGCCGGAGTCGCTGCGCGACAAGCGGCTGGTCTCGCTCGACCTCGCTGCCATGGTCGCCGGTGCGCAGTTCCGGGGCCAGTTCGAGGAGCGGCTCAAGAGCGTCCTGGAGGAGATCAAGAACTCCAACGGCAAGGTCATCACGTTCCTCGACGAGTTGCACACCATCGTCGGTGCCGGCAAGGCCGAGGGCTCGATGGACGCCGGCAACATGCTCAAGCCGATGCTCGCCCGCGGCGAGCTGCGCATGGTCGGTGCCACCACGCTCGACGAGTACCGCGAGCACATCGAGGCCGACCCGGCGCTGGAGCGGCGCTTCCAGCCGGTCCTGGTCGGCGAGCCGAGCGTCGAGGACACCATCGGCATCCTGCGGGGCCTCAAGGAGCGCTACGAGGTGCACCACGGCGTGCGGATCACCGACGGCGCCCTGGTCGCGGCGGCCGCGCTGTCCGACCGGTACATCACCGACCGGTTTCTGCCGGACAAGGCCATCGACCTGATCGACGAGGCCGCGTCCCGGCTCCGGATGGAGATCGACTCGCGGCCGACCGAGGTCGACGAGATCCAGCGGGCCGTCGACCGGCTGGCGATCGAGGAGATGGCCCTGGCCAAGGAGCCGGACCCGGCGAGCGCCCAGCGGCTGGAGAAGCTGCGCGCCGAGCTGGCCGACCGGCGCGAGCAGCTGACCGCGCTGACCGAGCGGTGGCAGTTCGAGAAGCAGCACATCGCCGCGATCTCCTCGACCAAGGAGGAGCTGGAGCGGCTGCGCGGCGAGGCCGAGCGCGCCGAGCGCGACGCCGAGCTCGAGCGCGCGGCCGAGCTGCGGTACGCCCGCATCCCGGAGCTGGAGCGCCGGCTGGCCAACGCCGAGGCGGAGCTGGCGGCGCTCCAGGACGACGGGGCGATGCTCAAGGAGGAGGTCGGCGCCGACGACATCGCGACCGTCGTCGGGTCGTGGACCGGTATCCCCGCCGGCCGCCTGCTCGAGGGCGAGACCGCCAAGCTGCTGCGCATGGAGGACTCGCTGCGCTCACGGGTGGTCGGCCAGGACGAGGCCGTCGCGGCGGTCTCCGACGCGGTACGGCGGGCCCGCGCCGGCATCGCCGACCCTGACCGCCCGACCGGGTCGTTCCTGTTCCTCGGCCCGACCGGGGTCGGTAAGACCGAGCTGGCCAAGGCCCTCGCCGAGTTCCTGTTCGACGACGAGCGGGCCATGGTACGCATCGACATGAGCGAGTACGCCGAGAAGCACTCGGTGGCCCGCCTGCTCGGTGCCCCGCCCGGCTACGTGGGGTACGAGGAGGGCGGCCAGCTCACCGAGGCGGTGCGCCGCCGGCCGTACTCGGTGATCCTGCTCGACGAGGTCGAGAAGGCCCACCCCGACGTGTTCGACGTGCTGCTGCAGGTACTCGACGACGGCCGGCTCACCGACGGCCAGGGCCGTACGGTCGACTTCCGCAACGCGATCCTGGTACTCACCTCGAACCTCGGTTCCCAGGTCATCGCCGATCCGACCCTCACTGAGGAGCAGCGCCGCGACGCGGTCATGGCGGTGGTCAGGAGCCACTTCAAGCCCGAGTTCCTCAACCGCCTCGACGACATCGTGGTCTTCGCCGCCCTCGCCGGCGACCACCTGAAGTCGATCGTCGACATCCAGCTCGACCGGCTGGCCCGGCGGTTGGCCGACCGCCGGCTGGAACTGGAGGTGTCCGACCCGGCCCGTGACTGGCTGGCCAGTAACGGGTATGACCCGGTGTACGGTGCCCGGCCGCTGCGCCGGCTGATCCAGACCGCGATCGGCGACCAGTTGGCGAAGGCGCTGCTGGGTGGCGAGGTTCGCGACGGCGATCGGGTCGTGGTGGACCTGGCTGACGACAAGAGGTCGTTGACGGTCCGCGCGGCGTGACCGGTTCCACCGATCTTGGACACGTGGCGGTGCCACGCGCCCGTCAACCGACCGGTCCGGGCCGCCCGGCGGAGCCCGCGGCCGGACCGGTCGGAGTCCAAGATCTACAAGGAGGGTGGGCGGATGGACGAGTTGGAGCGGTGCCTGCGGGAGCTGGAGCGGGCCGACGTCGTGGCCTTCGGCGGGGTCGGCTTCGCCGGCCAGGTACTGGACGTGACCAGGGCGTTCGACCTGGTCACCGAACGGTTGTCGCCGTCGCTGCGGCCACGCCTGGACCGGCTGCTCGACCGGGGCTCGCCGGCCGGCCGGGTGTACGCAGCGGTTCTGCTCGGCCGGCTCGACCCGCAGGCCGGCCAGGACGCGTGGCAGCGGCTGGCGGGTGACCGTTCCCCGGTCGAGACGTTCGTCGGCTGCCTGCGCAACCGCACCACCGTCGCCGAGTACGCGGCCGCCCGGCCCGAGGGCGAGCCTGCCTGATCCCCCTTCGCCCACGGCCGGGGTGACCGCTTTCCCTGCGCGCCCATGGTCTGACATATTCGCTGCCAGCGGGGATCCGCGCTGCCATCGAGGAGATCACCTTGACCAAGACCGCACTGGTCACCGGGGCCACCGCCGGTATCGGCGCGGCGTTCGCGCGCCGGCTCGCCGTCGAGGGGTACGACCTGGTTCTGGTCGCGCGCGACGAGGCGCGGCTGGGCACGTTCGGCGCCGAGCTGACCGAACGGCACGACGTACGGGTGACTCCCCTGCCGGCCGACCTGTCCACGGCCGAGGGCAGTGACCGGGTCCAGGCCCGGCTCGCCGACCCGGCGGCGCCGGTCGACCTGCTGGTCAACAACGCCGGTATCAGCCTCAACACGCCGTTCCTGCGCTCGACGGTGGCACAGGAGGAGCGGCTGCTGAGGCTGAACGTGCACGCCGTCATGCGGCTCACCCTGGCGGCGCTGCCGGGCATGGTGGAGCGCCGACGGGGCGAGATCGTGAACGTTTCGTCGGTCGCCGGGTTCGGCGCGCCGATGCCCGGGTCGACGTACTCGGCGAGCAAGGCGTGGGTGACGAACTTCAGTCAGTCGATCGCCGAGTCGGTCCGGTCGTCACGGGTACGGGTGATGGCCCTCTGCCCCGGCTACACCCGTACTGAATTTCACGATCGTGCCGGGATAAACATGTCGATGATGCCCGGGTGGTTGTGGCTGAGCGCCGAAGAGGTGGTCCGGGACGGGCTGCGCGATCTACGGCGCGGAAAGATCGTGAGCGTGCCGGACTGGAAGTACAAAGTCGCGGTGTTCGGCATGCGTCATCTTCCGCAGGGGCTGGTACGAACCGTGTCAAAAGATGCACGTGGCCGGCAGTGACCTACCCCGTTTTGCGCAAATTATTCATTTGAACCAATAACATTTGGGATATTTCGGGCGTCTCTACCATACCGGTGCCGACAAGCTGGTCTGATCGCCAAGAAAGCGACGCTCGTCACAACGATATGCGTCAGTATCCGGCGTGTCGTCGGTGTTGTAGTGGCCGTGACTGCCACCAACTGGAAGAATGTGACTGCCGGAATAGTGGGGCGTTCGTGTCCGTCGACCGTGTGACCAGTACGCTTTTCAGCATGACCGAACGTGACGATCTCGGTAAACTCATCACTGAACTAGCTGTGGTAAACGGCCGCGTGAGCTTGTCTTCGGGTGGCGAGGCGGATTTCTATGTGGACCTTCGCCGGATCACCCTTCATCACGCAGCCGCACCACTGGTGGGGCGAGTGATGCTCGATCTCGTCGCGGACTGGGAGTTCGACGTCGTGGGCGGGTTGACGCTGGGTGCTGATCCCGTCGCCACGGCTATGTTGCACGCGGCTGCCGAGCGTGGCCGGGCGGTTGACGCGTGCGTCGTGCGCAAGGCGGAGAAGGTCCATGGCTTGCAGCGGCGGATTGAGGGCCCCGACGTGGCGGGACGTCGGGTGCTCGCCGTCGAGGACACCTCTACCACCGGTAAGAGCGTCATGACGGCGGTGGAGGCGTTCCGGCAGGCAGGAGCCGAGGTGGTGGGCGTGGCGGTGATCGTGGATCGCGGAGCGGGGGATGCCGTTCGGACCGCGGGGCTGAACTACCGCTCAGTATTCTCGCTGACCGACCTCGGCCTTGCGGTCTGAAAAATTGTCGATTCGGACCTGCGGATATGCAGGCGGGTCGATGCTGTTGGTGGAAGGATGGATTTCGTGGGAACTGCGCTGGCCGAGATGACAATGCCTCAGATTTCGCCGCTTGCCGGCGAACCGATCGACCGTGCCGACGCCGAGCGCCTCGCTGGGGTGCTCAAGGCGCTCGCCGACCCGGCCCGACTCAGGCTGCTGAGCCTGATCCAGTCGGCGCCGGAGGGCGAGGCCTGCGTCTGCGACCTGACCGCTCCGCTGGGCCTGTCCCAGCCGACGGTCAGCCACCACCTCCGCATCCTGACCGAGGCTGGACTGCTCGAGCGGGAGAAGCGGGGCGTGTGGGCGTTCTACCGGATCGTTCCGGCTGCGATCGGGACGATTGCCGACCTGCTCACGCCGCCGCGTAAGCGCGCCACCAAGAAGTCGGCGCGCTGACCGGACACCGCGCCCCTGATCCGGGGCGGACGTGAACTACAGCGATGGAGATCCGCGCGACCAGCTCACTCATGTGGGGGGCGAGATGGTCCGCGCGGGTCTCGTCGTCGGCTCCGGCGGCAACCTGTCCGCCCGGGTCCCCGACAGCGGCGACTTCTGGGTCACCGCCGCCGGTACCTGGCTCGACCGGTTGAACCGCGCGGCGTTCGCACGCGTGCGCGTCTCCGACGGCGCCACGGTCCCGACCGCGACGGACGCCCGGCCCGGACCCGCGGCCGGCCCTCCGCCGACCTCCGAACTGCCGCTGCACCTCGCCGTGTACCGGCAGCGCCCCGACGTGGCCGCGATCGTCCACCTGCACCCGCAGACCGTGCTGCTGCTGGACGCCCTCGGGGAGCGGATCCGGCTGGTCACCACCGACCACGCCTTCTACCTGCGCCGGATCGTCACCACCGCGTTCCGGCTGCCGGGCACCGCCGAGCTGGCCGACGACGTCGCGCGCGCAGTCGGCGACGGCACCAACTGCGTGATCCTCTCCCACCACGGCTGCTCCGTGCTGGCCGACAGTGTCGAGCTGGCCCACAAGCGGGCGCTGTACCTGGAGGAGGCGGCCCGGCTGACGTATCAGGCGCTCGTGCTGGGGCGTGGCGACGCACTGCCCGACTGCCCGCCGGAGTTCGTCCGGGCCGTTGAAGCGGGTACCCAGGGCACCGTCTGACCACGCTGGGTGAGGCGGCGGCCGGCGCTGCGTCATCTCGGGTGGCTGTTGCGCCGCGTACCTATCGTGTTCGTTCGATCTACCCCTAAGCTTGCGCCGGAGCCAACGGTCTGAGCAGGGGGAACTGTGGAGCCTCGGCACGCCGCGACCGGGCAGAGACCCGGTGGCCGCTCCATCCGCGGGCCCGTGGGCCTCGGCGTGGTGGTCCTACTCGTCGCCGGCACGGTCGTCGCCGTCCGTGCCGTCACCGCCGGCGCGGCCGGCTGCACCGCCGGGGTGCCCCTGACGGTCGCCGTCAACCCCGACATCTACCCGCCGGTACGTGAGATCGCGGCGCGGTGGGCCGCCACCGACCCACGGGTGGACGACAACTGCATCCGGATCCAGGTCAACCCGGTACCGGCGGCCGACGTCGCGAACGCGCTCGCGGTCCGCGCGGGTGCCGGCGCCTACATCAACGTCGCGGCCAGGCCGGTGCCCACGCCGGCCGACGACGAGGTACCCGCCGTCTGGATCCCCGACTCGAGCTCGTGGACCGGCCGGGTCCGGGCGGTCAACCGGGACGCCTTCGACGACGACTTTGCGTCCGTGGCGACAAGCCCGGTCGTCCTCGCGATGCCGGAGCCGCTCGCCGGGACGGTCACCGGCGGCGCGCCACGCCGGCTGACCGGCCAGGAGGTGGCCGACCTGCTGCGACGCTCGCTGCGCGGGCAGGACAAGGACGTCCGGCTCGGGATCGCAGAGCCTCGTCGGGACGCCGCCGGCCTGGTCGGCGCGGTCCTGACGTACGACGCGGTGGCCACCGGCCCGGCCCAGCTCCCAGCGCTCGTCGGTGCGTACCGCACGGTTGCCGTCGGTGCCGACCGGGCCGCCGTGCTCGCCGGGTTCGGCCAGGGGCAGACGGTGGCCCCGTTGACCGAGCAGGCCGTCGTCGCCCACGACGCCGGTTCGCCCGCCACGCCGCTCGTCGCGGTACCGCTGGATGCCGGGTACGTCCTGGACTACCCGTACGCGCGGGTCGCGGGCAAGCCCCGGGCGGTCGCCCGGGCGGCCGACCTGTTCCGTGCGGCGCTCCAGGCGCCGGCAGCCCGGCAGGTGCTGGCCAGGGCCGCGTTCCGGGACCCGAGCGGCGCGGCGGACGCGGGCTTCCCGACCGGTCACGGCGTCACGGCCGATCCGGTCGCGGGCAATCCGTTGGACGACCCGAAGAAGATCGCCGACGTACTCGGCGTCTGGAGCGCGGCGAAGATCCCGTCCCGGATCGTGTCGTCCACGGACATCACGGCTGCCACGGCCGGGCCGCTGGTACCCGGTGGGCCGCCACTGCTGCAGATCGTGCAGAAGACCCAGCTGGAGGGCCTCAAGCTCTTCACCGATGACAGCGAGATGGCGACCTGGGAGTTCGCGGCCGGGTTGGACGGCGGCCGGGCCTACCGCGAGAAGGTGCCGATGGGGCAGCTCGGCGCGGTGCAACGCGACAAGATCAACCTTGGCATCATGAGCAGCCAGTCGGTGCCGACGACCGAGCGGGGGCTCTACGAGACGGTGCTCGCCGGGTACCGGGCGGTCCGGGACGGCTGGGACCCGGACCGCTCGAACACCGTGCTGGTGTTCACCAGCGGCGGCAACACCAAGCCCGACGGGCTCACACTCGACGACGTCCAGCTCGAACTGGAGAAACTGACCGACCCGACCAAACCGATCCGGGTGGTGCTGCTGGGCTTCGGGCCGGAGGTCAACCTCGACGAGCTGAACGCCATCGCGAAGACCTCCGGGGGCAAGGCCTTCAAGGTGGAGCGCCCGGAGGAGATCGGTTCGATCTTCCTCGAGGCGCTCCTGCGTAGCTGAACCGTCAGACCTCGTCGCGGCGCGGGGCGACCGGCTCGCGGCGGGCCGTGGCGGCCTCGTGCCGCCCGGCCGCGGCCCGGTTACGCCGGCGCTCGGCATAGCCGCGACCGGTCTCGATCATGATCGGGATCGCTGACAGCACCACGATCAGCAGCGTGACCGGGATGATGTACGAGTCGATCTTCTCCGGCGGGATCACGTTGGTGATCTGCTTGGCCAGGGCCCAGCCGGCCAGGATGATCCCGTCGGTCCACAGGATGCCGCCGATCACGTTCCAGATGAAGAACTCCCGGGCGGGCATCCGCAGGACGCCGGCGACCGGGTTGAGGAACGTGCGCACGATCGGGATGAACCGCGCGAGCACGACCGCCTTCGCCGGCCCGTACTTGTTGAAGTAGTACTCCGCCTTCTCCACGTACTCCTGCTTGAACAGCCGCGAGTTGGGGCGTGCGAACAGCGGCCGGCCGTAGCGCGCCCCGAGCCAGTGCCCGACCTGGGCGCCCGCGATCGCGCAGAGCGGCGTGACCAGCAGCATCCAGCCCAGCGAGAGCTTGACCTTGACGATCTCCTCCGCCACCGGGGAGGCCGCGATCCCGGCCAGGAACAGCAGCGAGTCACCGGGCAGGAAGAAGCCGACCATCAGGCCGGTCTCGGCGAACATGATCACCCAGATGCCGACCAGGCCGAACGTCTTGAGCAGGCCCTTGGCATCGAGCGGGTTGAGCGAAAGGGTGTCGCTCAAGGCACGTGTCTTCTCGGCGGTATCCACGGGCAACCAGGTTACCGGTGGTATGCCCGTACCGGGTGGTCCGGTTCATCCGATCCGGGGCCATCCCGCCGCGCGGCCGGATACCCGCGCCGCCCGGCCGGATACCCGTCGTCGCGAGGCCGGCGCGGGCGTAGCGTGGGAGCCGTGGCGGCTGACACGCTCAGCCTGGATGACCCGTACACGGTGCCCACGAGGTACTGGCACCGGCTCGCCGACGGGCGGATCCAGTGCGACGTCTGCCCCCGGGCCTGCAAGTTGCACGAGGGCCAGCGCGGCCTGTGCTTCGTGCGCGGCCGGGTCGACGACCGGGTGGTGCTGGCCAGCTACGGCCGATCCAGCGGGTTCTGCGTCGATCCGATCGAGAAGAAGCCGCTCAACCACTTCCTGCCCGGCTCGGCGGTGCTGTCGTTCGGTACCGCGGGCTGCAACCTGGCCTGCCGCTTCTGCCAGAACTGGGACATCTCCAAGTCCCGGGAGATCGACACGCTCACCTCGGCCGCGGCGCCGTCGGCGCTGGCCGCGACGGCCGAGCACCTCGGCTGCCGCAGCGTCGCGTTCACCTACAACGACCCGGTGATCTTCATCGAGTACGCGATGGACGTGGCCGACGCCTGCCGGGAGCGCGGGATCAGGGCGGTGGCGGTGAGCGCCGGGTACATGAATCCGGCACCGCGCGCGGAGTTCTACCGGCACATGGACGCGGCCAACATCGACCTCAAGGGCTTCACCGAGTCCTTCTACCAAAAGATCACGTTCTCGAAGCTTCCGGTCGTACTGGAGACGCTGGAGTACCTGCGCGGCACCGACGTGTGGTTCGAGATCACCACGCTGCTCATCCCCGGCCACAACGACTCCGACGCCGAGATCGCGGACGAGTGCGCCTGGCTCGCCGAGCACCTCGGTCCGGACGTGCCGCTGCACTTCACCGCGTTCCACCCCGACTTCAAGATGCGCGACGTCCCGCCCACGCCACCGGCGACCCTGCGCCGGGCCCGGCACATCGCGCGGGAGCACGGCCTGCGCTACGTCTACACCGGCAACGTGCACGACCCGGAGGGCCAGACCACCACCTGCCCGGGCTGCCACCAGCCGGTCGTGGTGCGTGACTGGTACGTCATCGACGACTACCGGCTGACCGACGACGGCCGGTGCACCGCCTGCGGTACCGCCCTGCCGGGCCGGTTCGACGGCCCGGTCGGCGCGTGGGGGCCACGGCGGGTACCGGTGCGGTTGGGGCTGTGATGGCGCTGCGCCCCCGTACTGCCGTCACCACCGTGCGTCCGCCCGCGGTCGCCGGGCTGTTCTACCCGGCCGACCCACGGGAACTCGCCGCCGAGATCGATGACCTGCTCGAGGCGGTCGCCGTACCGGACGACGACGTGCTGGCGCCGGCGTACGTGGTACCGCACGCCGGTTACCGGTACTCCGGCCCGACCGCGGCGCAGGTGTACGCCCGGCTGCGTGCCCACGCCGCCGAGGTGGACCGCGTGGTCGTGGCCGGCCCGTCGCACCGGCAACCGGTACGGGGCTGCGTCGTCCCCGGTGCCCAGCGGTGGGACACCCCGCTCGGCGGGCTGCCGGTCGACCGGCGCGCCGAGAGCCTGGCGTCGGCCGGGTACGCGGCCGTCGACGACGTTCCGCACGCCGCCGAGCACTCCCTTGAGGTGCAACTGCCGTTCCTGCGGCGGGCGCTGGGCGAGGTACCGGTGCTGCCGGTCGTGGTCGGCCGGGCCGAGCCGGCCGACGTGGCCGACGCGGTCCGGGCCGCCGTCGCGCCGGACCCGGCCGGCACGGTCGTCCTGTGCAGCACCGACCTGTCGCACTACCTGCCCGACGAACGGGCCCGCCGGCACGACCGGCAGACCCTCCGGGCGGTCGACGACCTGGCCGCCGACGCCATCGGGGTGTCCGACGCGTGCGGCGTGTTCGCACTGCGCGGCCTGGTGGAGTGGGCTCGCCGTGACGACCTGCGGGCGCGGCTGCTGGACTACTCGACCAGCGCCGAGAGCACCGGCGACCCGACCCGGGTGGTCGGCTACGCCGCCATCGCCTTCGCGCCGGACTAGGACCGCCGGATCAGGACCCAGGATCGCCGGATCAGGACCCAGGGCCGCCGGACCAGGACCCAGGGCCGCCGGACCGGGGGTAGGGTCGCCGGACCGGGGTCCGGCCGGGCGTTGCCGTACACCTCCGTGAGAGCCCACGGCCGGACCTGTCGACGGGGAATTGACGGCGGGTGCAACAGAGCGGCGGACTCGGCCCGTCTATGAGGTGAGGCCTTCGGAGGTACGCGTGACATATGAGGAGTTCGTCCGCTCCCGGTTGCAGGCGCTGCTGCGCTACGCCGTCATGCTCACCGGCGATCCGCACACCGCCCAGGACCTGGTCCAGGAGACCATGATCCGGGTACAGCTGAAGTGGCGCCGGGTGTCGAGGGCCGACCAGCCCGAGCGGTACGTGCAGCGGATGCTCACCAACGCATACATCGACCTGCGTCGGGGCTCCTGGCTGCGACTGGTGACCCTGCGGGCGGACCCGGACGAGCCGCGCGAACGCACCGGCGACCACGCGGAACGGACGGCCGCGCGGGACGAGATGTGGGCGCTGCTGGCCCGGCTGCCACGCCGCCAGCGCGCCGCCCTGGTACTGCGCTACTACGAGGGCCTCGGTGACGGTGAGATCGCCGAGGTTCTCGGTTGTGCCGTCGGTACGGTGCGCGCGCACGTCTCGCGCGCGCTCGCGACGCTACGGACCCGGATGGTGCCCGCCATGGCTGTCAGTGGGGATGCGAAGTGATGATCGAAGACGAACTGCGGACCACCTTCGCCCGGCACGAGGACCTGGTACCGGACGCGGCGCTGCTCGGCCCCGCCATCGACGCGGGCGTCCGGCGGGTGCGGCGGCGGCGCGCGGTGTGGACGTCGGTCACGGCGGCGTGCGCGGCGCTCGTCGTGACGGCCGGGCCGGTCCTGGTGCCCCACCTGCTCCGCGACCGGTACGCGCCCGGGGTCGGGACCGCGGCCGGCGGGGGGACCCGCGCCGCGGCCGTCACCGGCCCGCTCAACCTCCTCGTCCTCGGGCTGGACCGGAGGCCGGGTCAGGCGGCGGCCGATCCGGTCCGGGCCGACACGATCATGATCATGCACATCCCGGCGTCGCATGATCGCGGGTACCTCGTCTCCATCCCCCGTGACCTGCTGGTCGACATCCCCGGTCACGGCCGGGACAAGATCAACGCGGCGTACGCGTTCGGTGGCGCGGACCTCGCCCGGAAGGCCGTGGAGAACCTGACCGGGCTGACCGTCGACGGCACCGCCGAGATGCGGTTCGAGGGGCTCAGCCGGCTCACCGACGCGCTCGGCGGCGTACCGATGTGTCTCGACCAGCGCGTGGTGTCGATCCACACGGACCGGGTGTTCGAGCCAGGGTGCCAGCGACTGTCCGGCGACCAGGCGCTCGACCTGCTGCGCCAGCGGTACGGGTTGCCCGGTGGCGCGCTCGACCGCGACCGGCACGCCCGGCAGTTCATCGCGGCGCTGCTCGACGAGGCCGGCCACACCGACCTGCTGACCAACCCGGTGACGCTGGACCGGGTCCTCCGCGCCGTCGGCGACGCGATGACGCTCACCCTGCCGCGTTTCGAGCTGGTCGACCTGGTCGCGGAGCTGCGCGACCTGCCCGACACCCGTCTGGACGGCGACGAGGTGCCGGTCGTCCAGGACGAGCAGTCCGGTGTCTCGGCCCTGACGGCCACGCCCAAGGCCGCCGAGCTGTTCGCCGCGCTCCGCGACGACAACATCGACCGGTGGCTGGCCCACAGGCAGTTGATGATGGCTTCCCCGTCCGCAACCCCGATGATCGTCGTCCCGGACGGAGGCCCGACGAGGTAGGGCCCCGTCGACCGGCGTCCGGGGCAGTGCTCGGAGGACCGGCGGCCGGGACCGGACTCCGACGACGTGGACCCCGGCATAGACAATGGTGCGATGGCCCGACGACTTGTGGTGATCGGCGGGAACGCCGCCGGGATGTCCGCCGCCTCCCAGGCCCGCCGCCGCCGTGGCCGCGACGACCTGGAGATCGTGGTCTTCGAGCGGGGCCACTTCACCTCGTACTCCTCCTGCGGCATCCCGTACTGGGTGGGTGGTCTGGTCGACGGCCCCGACCACCTCGTGGCGCGGTCCCCCGCCACGTTCCGCGACGAGTACGCCATGGACGTCCGGCTGCGCCACGAGGTCGTCGCGATCGACCTGGACGGCCGCCAGGTCGTCGCGCGCGATCTCGACCGCGGTGGGGAAACCGTCCACGAGCGGTTCGACGACCTGGTGTACGCGCCGGGCGCGGTTCCGGTACGCCCGGAGTGGGCCGACGGCGAGCCGCCGGGTGTGTTCGGCGTGCAGACCCTCGACGACGGCGCGGCCCTGATGACCTGGCTGGACTCCGATCCCCGGCCGCGGGAGGCGGTCGTCGTCGGCGCCGGCTACATCGGCGTCGAGATGGCCGAGGCGCTGGTCCGGCGGGGCCTGCGGGTGACGATCGTCGAGCGGGCCAGCGAGCCGATGTCGACCGTCGACCCCGACATGGGCGCGTTGGTGCGCGAGGCGGTCGAGGGTCTGGGGATCGCGGTGCGTACCGGGGTCACGGTGGGTGGCCTGCGCGAGCGCGACGGCCGGGTGTCGGGCGTGGTCACCGACGCCGGCGTGCTACCGGCCGACGTGGTGGTCCTGGGCCTGGGCGTACGCCCGGCCACCGACCTGGCGCGGGCGGCCGGGCTCCCGGTCGGCCGCACCGGCGGGGTCGTCACCGACCTGCGGATGCGCGTGACCGAGGGGGTGTGGGCGGCGGGTGACTGCGTCGAGACGGTGCACCGGGTGAGCGGGCGACCGGTGCACGTGCCGCTGGGCACCCACGCCAACAAGCAGGGCCGGGTCGCCGGGATCAACATCGGTGGCGGGTACGCGACGTTCCCCGGAGTGGTCGGCACGGCCGTGACGAAGGTGTGCGACCTGGAGGTGGGGCGTGCCGGCCTGCGGGAGCGCGACGCCACGGCGGCCGGCTACGAGTACGTGACCGCGGTCGTGACCTCGACCAACCGGGCCGGCTACTTCCCGGGCGCGGAGCAGATGACGGTCAAGCTGCTCGCGGAGCGGCGTACCGGCCTGCTGCTGGGCGCCCAGATCGTCGGCCGGTCCGAGGCCGCCAAGCGGATCGACGTCCTGGCCACCGCGCTGTGGCACCGGACCACGGTGGAGGAGATGACCGCCCTGGACCTCGGGTACGCGCCGCCGTACGCCCCGGTCTGGGACCCGGTGTTGGTCGCGGCCCGCAAGGCGGCCGTCGCCGTGGAGACGGCCGACGACCCCGCGTAGCGGCCGGTCACCGGTCGTAGTCGTCGTCGAACTCTACGGTCTGCGCCTGTTCGACCGCGTCGCCCTCGCTGGCCTCGAAGGGCACCCGCGGCCGGTCCGGTTCGTGGCCGGGGACGGCCAGCAGCGCCTGCTCGATCGCGTCGCCCTCGCTGGCGTCGAGCGGCACGTGCGGGCGCTCCGGCAGGTCCTCCGGGTGTACGGGCATCGTCTGCTCGAACGCGTCCGCCGGCGGCGCCTCCAGGTCCTCGGTCGCCGGCGCGGGGATGTCGTCGCCGTTGCCGTCGCCCGGGAAGACCTCGTCAGACTGCGTCATGGTTGCCTCCACCGCTCGTCCCATTCATACGGTACGCACCAGACACGGGCTGGCGCTCTCCGAACCGGCCGATACCCACCCGGTGGTTGCCGGAGCCGTTGAGTTGCCCGGGTCGGCGCGCGGTCGGCGGGAGTGCTGCGGGATACTGCGGGTCGAGGACAGCGGGGTCCCCCGACGGACCTGAGAGCCAAGGAGCACCGCAATGCCCATCGCTTCGCCAGATGCCTACGCCGAGATGCTCGACCGCGCCAAGGCCGGTGCGTTCGCGTACCCGGCGATCAACGTCACCTCGTCGCAGACGCTGAACGCCGCGCTACGCGGCTTCGCCGAGGCCGAGAGCGACGGCATCGTCCAGGTATCGACCGGGGGTGCCGAGTACCTGTCCGGCCCGACCGTCAAGGACATGGTCACCGGCGCCGCCGCGTTCGCCGCGTACGCCCGCGAGGTCGCCAAGAAGTACCCGGTGACCGTCGCCCTGCACACCGACCACTGCCCGAAGGACAAGCTGGACAAGTTCGTCCGGCCGCTGCTGGCGATCTCCGCCGACCGGGTGGCGCGCGGCGAGGACCCGCTGTTCCAGTCGCACATGTGGGACGGCTCGGCGGTGCCGCTGCAGGAGAACCTGCAGATCGCCGAGGAACTGCTCGGCGAGGCCGCCGCCGCGAAGGTGGTCCTCGAGGTCGAGGTCGGGGTCGTCGGCGGTGAGGAGGACGGCATCGTCGGCGCGATCGACGAGAAGCTGTACACCACCGTCGATGACGGGCTCGCCCTCGTCGAGGCGCTCGGGCTGGGCGAGAAGGGCCGCTACATGGCGGCGCTGACGTTCGGCAACGTGCACGGCGTCTACAAGCCGGGCAACGTGAAGCTGCGGCCGGAGATCCTCAAGGAGATCCAGGAGGCGATCGGCAAGAAGTACGGCCGGGAGAAGCCGCTCTACCTGGTGTTCCACGGCGGTTCCGGCTCGCTGCTGGAGGAGATCCGGGCGGCGCTGGACTACGGCGTGGTGAAGATGAACATCGACACCGACACCCAGTACGCGTTCACCCGCCCGGTCGCCGACCACATGTTCCGCAAGTACGACGGCGTGCTGAAGGTCGACGGCGAGGTCGGCGACAAGAAGTCGTACGACCCGCGCACGTGGGGCAAGGCGGCCGAGGAGGGCATGGCCAAGCGGGTCGTGGAGGCCTGCCAGCACCTGCGCTCGGTCGGCACGAGCATGAGCAAGTGATTTCCGGCGATCTTGGACACGTGGACCGCCCACGGCCGGTCCACGTGTCCAAGATCGCGGTCAGGGGGCGGCGGTCAGCAGCGCCACCGCCTCGGCCACGTCGTCGGTGACGTGGATCAGGCCGCTCAGGTCACCGACCGGCGCGTTCGCCAGCAGCGGTTCGAGCAGTGCGCGTACCGGCAGTCGCTGCGTCCAGTACGCCGTGTCGAGGAAGACGTACGGCCCGCTGACCCCGTCGGTGGCGTAGAACGTCTTCGTCGCCGCCTGGAAGATCTCCTGAACTGTGCCGGCCCAGCCCGGCGCGAAGACGATGCCGCCGCGGGACAGTCGCAGGATCGTGTCCTCCCGGATGGCGTTGGAGAAGTACTTGGCGATCCGGGCGGCGAACAGGTTCGCCGGTTCGTGCCCGTACAGCCAGGTCGGTATCGACAGGCCGCCGTGCCGCGCCCAGCCGAGACCGCCGTCGGAATCCGCCGCGAAGTCGGCGCGGACCTTGAGCGCGGCGGCGGTGTACGGGTCGTGGTCGCGGAAGTCCGGCGCGGCGGCGAGCGTGTCGACCGCGGCGGCGAGGTCCTCGGTGGTGCGTTCGGCCAGGAAGGCGCCCAGGTTCGCGGCCTCCATCACGCCGGGCCCACCGCCGGTGACGACCAGCCGGTCGGCCCGCGCCAGCTCCCGGCCCAGCGTCGCGGCCAGCCGGTAGGTCGTCGAGCCGCGCAGCACCGCATGCCCACCCATCACCCCGATCGCGGCAGACCGCCCGTGTGCGCCCACCCAGCTGTCGGTGGTGGCGGCCAGTGCGTTGTCGATCCCGCTGTCGTGCAGCCGCTGCACCAGTGCCTCGCGTGGCGCCGGCTGCGCACCGCCCGCCGCGCGGAAGTGGTGGTAGACGACCGTGTCGTACATGCTGTCGAAACCGCCCCGGGCGAACCCGGCCGCGAGGTCGTCCGGTGTGTACAGCCGCCCCGGGTGCGTCGGGTACGGCACGCCGTCGAACGACGGCACCACGAGAGCGCCGCGACGGACCAGGTCGGCGCTGACCTCCGGCGAGGCGAACCGGCAGCCGACGAAGAGCGCGTCGCGCACGTCCACGCTGGACAGCGCCGCCGTCGCAGCCGTGCCGTCGAGGTCCAGGTCCAGGATCACGAGGCCGCCGAGGGTACCGGCGGACAGGTGTATCTCGAGTTCGGCGCGCGTCTCGATCTCGTGCGGGGTGTCGTCGTGGAGCGCGATGACATCGGTGGGTGGTGGTGTCGGCACCCGGTCATCCTGCCGTAGTCGCCGGTGGATGTGGTGGAGCGGCGGTGGGCACAGTATCCGTAGGCGTGACGAATACCTCAGCCCTTCAGCCATCGACGCCGCCGGCCCAGGAGTTGAATGGCGACATGCAGAACCTGCTACCACCACCGCCGCCCACGCTGCTGCCCGCCGACCAGGACGCCGACGCGGCGCTCGACGCCGCTGGGGCGGGTGACGACGACACCGTCCCGGCCGGTGCGGATCGCGGCTGGTCGGACCTGAAGGCGGTCGCGGCCAGGTTCCCCACCTACAGCGCCGCCTGGGCCCGCCTCGGTGACCTGGCACTCGCCGCCGGTGACCCGGTCACCGCGTACGCGTACGCCCGGACCGGCTACCACCGGGGGCTGGACCAACTGCGTCGCAACGGGTGGCGCGGGCACGGCCCGGTACCGTGGTCGCACGTCCCCAACCAGGGCTTCCTGCGCTGCGTGAACGTCCTTGCCCTGGCCGCCGACGCGATCGGCGAGTCCGACGAGGCGGCGCGCTGCGCCCAACTGCTGCGCGACTGCGATCCGGCCGCCGGGGACGCCCTGTCCAGCTGACCGGCCGTTCGATCGTCGCCGTGATCGTCACGGCGCCATGATCGTTGGCGCCATGATCGTCACACCTTCCGGGACGTTGTGGTCTCACGGGTAGCCGTAGGACCACAACGCCCCGGACGTTGTGTTGGTCTAGAGGCCCTCGGCGACCGCTGCCGCGATCTTCAGCCAGGCCATCCTCGTCTGCGAGGACAGCCCGTTGTACCGCAGCGGCTCGCCCGAGTCGATCAGCCGCTCGTACGGCGCCAGCAGCACCCGGCGGGTACGCGCCTGGAAGTGCTGCTCGATCGCCGGGATGTCGAGCTCCCGCCGGCTCGGCGGCATCGACACCACCGTGACGGCCTGCCGAACCAGTCGCTGCAGACCCTGTTGTTCCAGGTAGTCCAGCATCCGGGCGGCGGTCTCCGCGGAGTCGTTACGGGCCGACATGGTCACGACGAGCTGGTCGGTCGCGTCGATCGCGGCCTGCCAGTTCTCGGCCCGTACGTTGTTGCCGGTGTCGACGAAGATCAGCTTGTAGAACCGGCTGACGATCTCACGGATGTCGGCGAAAGCCGCGGCGGTGAGCATCTCACCCGCGGTTGCCGACTCGTCGGAGGCGAGCACGTCGAACATGCCCTCGCCCTGCGCCCGTACGTACTGCGACAGGTCACCGACCCGGCCGTGGGCGCCCTGGAAGTTGTCCAGGTCGCGCAGCAGGTCCCGCACGGTTCGGGAGTGGAAGTCCTGCTGGGCGCGCATGCCGAGGGTGCCCTGCGTCTCGTTGTTGTCCCAGGCCAGCACGTACCCGCCGCGCCGCTGGCCGAAGGTCATCGCCAGCAGCAGTACCGCCATGGTCTTGCCCGCGCCGCCCTTGGGGTTGACGACCGTGACCTGGCGCAGCCCGCCGAAGTTGCGGCGCACCGTCTCGATCTCGTGGCGGATCTCCTGCTCGTGCCGCCCGGGGCCGAGGTTGACCATGCCGAACGTGGACTTGCGGAGCATTCCCCGGACACCCATGGTGGCGACCGGCTCCACCGGGCGCGCCGCGCGCCGGCGGGCGAAGTCCTCCGCGGTGACGGTGCCGTCGGGGGCCCAGTCCGGTGGCGCGGGCGGGGCCGGTCGCTCGACCGGCGGATATCCCGGCGTCTGGTAGACCCCGGGCGCCGGCGAGTGCGGCACCGGCGTCGGTGGTGCCGGCGGCGGGGGCAGCGGCGCGGAGCCGGCCTGGTACGGCGCACCGCCGGACGGCGGGTGCAGAGCGGGGTACCCGGCGGGCGCGCCGGGCGGCACAGGCGGACCTGCCGGCACCGGTCCCGACGGCGGCGCGGGGTTTACCGGTGCCGCCGGATGCGCCGGCGTTGCCCACGCCGGGGGCACGGGAACCGGCCCAGAAGCGGGAGCCGGTGGCGCGGGAGGTACCGGCGTGGCCGGTGCCGGGGGCGCGGGAGGTGCCGGTTGTACCGCGGGCGCCGGAGGCGGGTCCGCGGGCCGGTAGATGCCCGGCCCGAACGAGATCTGCGGCTTGGTGGGTGGTTCGCCGGGGCTGGCCGGTGCGGATGCCGCGGCCGGTCCGGTCGCGGTCGCCGGCGCCGGTGGAGCGGCCGCCGGCCCCGGCGCCGGGGGCACCGATGGGACCGGTCCCGCGGACGCGGGAGGCACCGAGCCCGGAGCGGGAGGCGCGGGAGGTACCGAGCCCGGAGCGGGAGGCGCGGGAGGTACCGAGATCGGCGCGGCGGGCGACCCGGCGGGCGAGGGTTCGGGCACGGGTGAGGGTTCGGGCCCGGGCGACCCGGCGGGCGCGGAGACGGCCGCGGCGGGCTGCCCGGGCCAGCGTGGCAGCGGAGGTTCCGGTGCCGCCGGTACGCCCGGTCGGCCGTTACCGCCGGGGACGGTCTCCGGCCGCGTGGGTGCCGGCGCCGGCGGCTGCGTCCATGGCGAGCCGAGGTGCTCGTCGCGCGAGTGCGCCGGTGCGAACGCCGGGGTGGTGGGGTCTATCGTCACCGGCTGGCCGTGTACGGCGGCCGGCGGCTGACCGGATGGCGGGGTAGGAGACGGGTGACCGGGCGCGGCCGGGGCTGGCTGGTCCCGTGGTGGCCCGCCGCGGTCATCCCTGGACGACGCGACGTTCTCATCCGGCGGCCAGAACGGCTCTTCCATGGCGTACCCCCCTTCTCAAACCACTGCAGAGTCTCGCATGGTTTTGAATACGTCACCGCGTTGCCCGAGGCACGCCGGCCCAAACCAGGCATGCACCGGCCCAAACCAGGCATGCACCGGCCCAAACCAGGCATGCACCGGCCGGACCAGCCGGCGGCGTGGCCTGGACGGCGCGGGAGAGGCGCGACCTAGCCGGCGCAGAAGACCGCCCACGCGCCCCGCTCCATCCACCAGGTGCGCTTCCGCGTCAGGGAGCTCTGCACCCCGTCGTCGACGAACGGCACCTCGGCGAACGGTTGGACCGCGACGGCGCGACCGCGGGCCCGCCGTACCTCCACGCGTACCTCCCGCCGGCCGAACCAGCGTCGGGAGGTGACCGGCAGCGCGACCGCCACGTCGAGCACGCCGTCCGCGGCGTCGGCCTTGGCCACCAGCGGCAGGTCGTCCACGGTCGCGTACCCGTCGCCGTTGGCGATGGCCACGGCGAGCAGGGGCTCACTGCCGTCACTGAGCACCGTGTCATCGACATTGACCTGAGCGGCGTACGGGACCGCCCGCCCGGTGTCGTCGGAGCCGCCGAGCAGCGCGCCGTGCAGCGTCACCGATCCGCCGTCGTTGCGGAGCAGGTCCAGCCGGCGGGTGTGCCCGGCCAGGACGGCCGCGGCGACCTGCGCCGGCTCGCTGGGTAGGCCGAGCCGCTGCACGAGTTGCACGCCCCCCGTGGGCGACGGGTCCGGGCCGCCACGCGACGCCGCGCGGGCCGGACCCATCGAAAGAATGCCGATCGGGGGCAGGTCGGGCAGGGTGCGGTCCGCCGGAAGATCATCGGGGCGCTTGCTGGGCGGGGGCGCGTACCGCCGGACCATCCGCCGCACGACCGCACGCACCTCGCCGTCGGTGGCAGCGGCGACGACCAGCCGGGCGTCGGTGGAGTCCAGGACCGCGTCGATCTCCTGGTCGGAGTGTGCGGTGACGGTCCTGACCCGGGCACCACCGGCGACCAGCGCGTCGCGGCAGGCCAGCACGGGCACGCGCGGCGTGCTGGAACAGCCGTCCGAGCAGCCGCCGGAACAGCCGCCGCCCGGCTCGTCCTCGAGCGTCAGCAGCACCACGTCGTACACCGTTTTGCCTCCTTGTTAGCCTTGCACCCCGGGGCCTGGCCGCGGCCGAGCGGCACCGACCCTGTGGAAGGCGGACTTCAAGATGCCAGCGATCGTGCTGATCGGCGCGCAGTGGGGCGACGAGGGCAAGGGCAAGGTTACCGACCTGCTCGGAGAGCGTGTCGACTACGTCGTGCGGTACCAGGGCGGCAACAACGCCGGCCACACCGTGATCACGCCGGACGGGCAGAAATACGCGCTGCACCTGCTCCCGTCGGGCGTGTTGACGCCCGGCGTCGTGCCGGTGATCGGCAACGGGGTCGTGGTCGACCCCAAGGTGCTGCTCACCGAGCTCGACGGGCTGGCCGAACGCGGGGTGGACGCGTCGAAGCTGCTCATCTCGACCGACGCCCACCTGATCATGCCGCACCACCGGGCCCTGGACCGGGTCGTCGAGCGTTACCTCGGCTCGTCGCGGATCGGGACCACCGGTCGCGGCATCGGTCCGGCGTACGGCGACAAGGTCGGCCGGATGGGCATCCGCGTGCAGGACCTGCTCGACCCGGGCATCTTCCGCAAGAAGCTGGAGCTGGTGCTGCGGGAGAAGAACCAGATCCTGTTCAAGGTGTACAACCGCAAGGCGATCGACGTCGACGCGGTGGTTGACGAGTACCTGGGCTACGCCGAGCGACTGCGCCCGTACATCGCCGACACCCGGCTGGTGCTCGGCAAGGCGATCGAGGCGGGTAGGACCGTCCTGCTGGAGGGCGCCCAGGCGACCCTGCTGGACGTCGACCACGGCACGTACCCGTTCGTCACCTCGTCCAACCCGACCGCCGGCGGTGCCTGCGTCGGTGCCGGGGTCCCGCCGACGAGGATCTCCCAGGTCATCGGCGTGGCCAAGGCGTACACGACCCGGGTCGGCGCGGGACCGTTCCCGACCGAGCTGTTCGACGCCAACGGCCAGCACCTGCTCAAGGTCGGCGGCGAGTACGGCACGACCACCGGCCGGGAGCGGCGGTGCGGCTGGTTCGACGCGGTCGTCGGCCGGTACGCGGCGCGGGTCAACGGCATCACCGACTTCGTCGTCACCAAGCTCGACGTGCTGAGCGGGCTGGAGAAGGTGCCGGTCTGCGTGGCGTACTCCATCGACGGCGAGCGGGTCGACGAGATGCCGATGACGCAGACCGCGTTCCACCACGCCACGCCGATCTACGAGGAACTGCCCGGCTGGGACGAGGACATCTCCAAGTGCCGCACCGAGGCTGAGCTCCCCGAGAACGCCCGCCGGTACATCGAGCGCGTCGAGGAACTGGTCGGCACCCGGATCAGCGCGGTCGGCGTCGGTCCGGGCCGCGACGAGAACGTGGTACGCCACCCGCTGCTCTGATCGCCGCCGGAGCGTTCCGTACGATCGCTGTGTGCGTGTCCTTCTCGTGGGCTCGGGCGGGCGTGAACACGCCCTCGCCGCCGCCCTCGCCGCTGACCCGTCCGTCACCTCGCTGATCTGCGCCCCCGGCAATCCGGGCATGGCGGCATTCGTGCAGGTGGTACCCGTGGACGTCACGGACGTCGACGCCGTCGCCGGCCTGGCCGTCGAGGAGCGGGCCGACCTGGTCGTGATCGGCCCCGAGCAGCCCCTGGTCGCGGGGGTCGCGGACGCGGTACGGGCGAAGGGCATCGCCTGCTTCGGCCCGTCCCGTGAGGCGGCCCGGCTGGAGGGGTCCAAGGCGTTCGCCAAGGAGATCATGGACGCCGCCGGCGTGCCGACGGCCCGGTCCCGGGTGTGTGTGGACGCCGCCCAGGTGGCCGCCGCGCTCGACGAGTTCGGGGCGCCGTACGTGGTCAAGGACGACGGGCTCGCCGCCGGCAAGGGCGTTGTGGTGACCTCCGACCGGCAGGCGGCCCTGGACCACGCGGCCGGGTGCGACCGGGTGGTGGTCGAGGAGTACCTGTCCGGCCCCGAGGTGTCGCTGTTCGTGGTGACCGACGGTACGGCCGCGCTGCCGCTGCTGCCGGCCCAGGACTTCAAGCGGGTCGGCGAGGGTGACACCGGCCCCAACACCGGTGGCATGGGCGCGTACGCGCCGCTGCCGTGGGCGCCGCCGGACCTGGTGGAGACCGTGCTGGCCACCGTGGTGCATCCGACGCTGGCCGCCATGCGCGACCGCGGCGTCCCGTTCGCCGGGCTGCTCTACGTCGGGCTCGCGATCACCGCGGGCGGTCCGAAGGTGATCGAGTTCAACTGCCGGTTCGGCGACCCGGAGACCCAGGCCGTCCTCGCCCTGCTGGACACGCCCCTGGCCGGGCTGCTCCGTGCCGCCGCGACGGGGACCCTGGCCGACCACCCGCCGCTGCGGTGGCGCGACGGGTCGGCGGTGACCGTGGTGGTGGCCGCCGAGAACTACCCCGGTACGCCCCGCAAGGGCGATGTCATCACCGGCGCCGACGGCGTACCCGGGGTCATCCACGCCGGCACCGCCCGCCGCGCCGACGGTGCCCTGGTCTCGGCCGGTGGACGCGTGCTGTGCTGCACCGCCACCGGCGGCGACCTGCCGGCCGCCCGTGCGGCGGCCTACGCGCTGGTCGACCGGATCGGGCTGGCCGGCTCGCACCACCGGCGGGACATCGCGCTGGCCGCCGAGCGCGGCGAGATCGCGATCCCGGTCGCCTGAAGCGACGTCACGGCCCCGCCGGTCGGGTGACCGCGGGGCCGTGACCTCAGCCGTATCCCGTCAGTCGACGATGCGCGGCAGGTGCAGCGTGACGTCGTTGGAGTCGGCGGCCGAGCGGGGACGGATCGGGGTCGGCGCCGGACCCGTGGGGGCGGCCGGACCCGTGGGAGCGGCCGGGCTGACCGGGCCAGCGGCCGGTGCCGGGCTCGTCGGCGTACCGGGCGGTGCGTTCAGGTACCGCCGCATGATCTTTCCGGTCGCGTTGCGCGGCAGTTCGGCGACGAAGTGCACGTCGCGCGGGACGCTGAAGCGGGCCATCGCCCGGCGCACGTACTCCCGGACGCCCTCGGAGTCGAGGTGTTCGCCCGGGTAGAGCACGATCCACGCGGCCAGCCGCTGGCCGTACTCCCGGTCCGAGACGCCGACCACGGCGACCTCGCGGACCTGCGGCAGCTCGGCGATCGTGTTCTCCACCGCGGACGGGTACACGTTCTCCCCACCGCAGATGACCATGTCGTCCTCGCGCCCGTCGACGTGCAGCAGCCCGTCCGGCGTGAGGTGGCCGATGTCGCCGGTCGCGATCAGGCCGTCGCGCCACTCCTTGTTGCCACCGTCGGTGTAGCCCTCGAAGAGCATGTCGTTGCCGACGAAGATGCGCCCGATGTGGCCGGGCGGCATCGGGTTTCCGGCCGGGTCGAGGATCAGCACCGTGGTTCCGGTCGGCGGCCGGCCGGCGCAGGCCGGCTCGGCGCGCAGTTCCTGCGGCGTGGCGATGCTCGCCCAGGACGCCTCGGTCGAGCCGTACAGGTTGTAGAGGACGTCGCCGAAGCTGTCCATGAACCGGCCGATCATCGGCGCGGGCAGGGCCGAGCCGCTGCTCGCGACCACCCGCAGGGGTGTGTTCACCCGGTGGCCCTGTGCGGCGTCGAGCATGCGCTGCAACATCACGGGTACCGCGAGCAGCGCCGTGCACCGGTACTCGTTGACCGCCGTGACCGTCTCGACCGGGTCGAACCGGCGCCGGAGCACGATCGTCGCGCGTAGCGCCAGGGCGATCTGGAGTCCGGCGTACCCCCAGGTGTGGAACAGCGGCGCGGCGATGAAGATCCGTTCACCGGCCGACATCGGGATCCGGGAGATCACCGCGGCGAGCGGACTGAAGCTCGGCGGGATCGGCCGGCGCGCGCCCTTCGGTGTGCCGGTCGTACCCGAGGTCAGCACGATCGTGCGGCCGGGCTGCGGAGGCGGCGGAAGCTCATCGCCCGGGGCGCCCTCGATCAGGCCCGCCACGGTGGGCGTGGGGCGACCGGCGTCACCGTCGGCGCTGATCCGCGCCACCGACGCGGGTACGGCCGACGCCATCTCGAAGAACTCGTCGTCGTAAATGAGGACGCGGACCTGCTGGTTGTGCAGGACGGTCTCGAGCTGGTCCGGACCGAGCCCGGTGTTGACCAGGACGACATCGGCGCCGATCATGCCGGCGGCGAGCATCGACTCGACCATCGCCGCGGAGTTTCGGCACAGCAGGCCGAGCCGCTGGCCCGGGACCAGCCCGTACCCGACGCGCAGGCCGTTGGCCAGCCGCCGGGACCGCGCCGCGAGCTCGCTGTAGGTCAGCGAGCGGGTCTCGTCGATGACCGCCACCCGACGAGGATCGCGGGCGGCCGCCGAACGCATTTCGCCGGTGAGGGTGAAACCCCACCGGCGCAATGCGTTGAGCTGCCGCGCTACCTTGTCCGGTCGGCCGGGACGGAGGAGTCCACGCCGGGCCAGCGTCCGCAACAGGAAGGCTGCTTCCACGTCATCTGCCTATCACTCGTGGTGCCCCCCACGGTAACCGCGATCCACTATTTCATCGGTGGCCGCCGAACCGCGAACCGGGTGGCGCGGCCGCCTCCCGGCGGCGCACATCAGCGGATGTACCTACCGGAGATGGCGCGGGAGACTACCAGTCGTTGGATCTCGCTGGTGCCCTCGAAAATCGTATAGATCTTCGCATCTCGATACCATCGCTCGACCGGGTGGTCACGGACGAACCCGGCGCCGCCGAGGATCTGTACCGCCTTCTCCGTCGTCGCCACCGCGACCTCGCCGGCCTTGAGCTTGCTCATCGAGCCCTCACCGGCTTCGAACACCCGGTTGTTGCGACCCATCCACGCCGCCCGCCACACCAGCAGCCGGGCCGCGTCGATCTCCATCCGCATGTCCGCGAGCGCGAAGGCGATGGCCTGGTTGTCGATGATCGGCCGGCCGAACTGCTCGCGGTCCTTGGCGTACTCCAGCGCGTACTCGTACGCCGCGCGGGCGATGCCGAGCGCCTGGGCGCCGACGGTCGGCCGGGACAGTTCGAAGGTGCGCATGGCCGCCTGGCCGCTGGACCTGCGCCCTTCGCGGGCCTTCGCCAGCCGCTCGTCGAGCGCCTCCTTGCCGCCGAGCAGACAGCTACCGGGGACCCGCACCTCGTCGAGGAACACGTCCGCGGTGTGCGAGGCGCGCAGGCCGAGCTTCTTCAGCTTCTTGGTGGCCTCAAGGCCGGGTGTACCGGGCGGGACGATGAAGCCGGCCTGTCCGCGCGAGCCCAGCTCCGGGTCGACGCTCGCGGTCACCACGTGGACGTTGGCGATGCCGCCGTTGGTGGCGTACGCCTTCTGCCCTTTCAGGATCCACTCGTCCGTGGCCTCGTCGTAGCGGGCCCGGGTGCGCATCGACCCGACGTCCGAGCCGGCGTGCGGCTCCGTGGTGCAGAACGCGGCCACCTTGGGGTCGTCGACGTCCCCGAAGCACTGCGGGACCCACTCGACCATCTGGTCGGGCGTACCCGAGCCGTAGATCGACGCGACCGCGAGGCTGGTGCCGAAGATCGACATGGCGATGCCCGCGTCGCCCCAGAACAGCTCCTCGTTGGCGATGCACAGCGAGAGACCGCTCGGGTCGGCCCAGGCGTTGGCGAGGAACTCGAAGCCGTAGAGGCCGATCTTGGCCGCTTCCTTGATGACCGGCCAGGGGGTCTCTTCACGCTCGTCCCACTCCGCGCCGGCCGGGCGCACGACCTCGCTGGCGAAGCCGTGCACCCAGTCGCGCAGGTCCCGCTGTTCCTCGTTCAGGTCAAGCGAGAATTCCGGCATCGCTCAGGCCTTGGGGATGTCGAAGAGGTTGGCGATGTTCGCGGCGAGGCCCAGGTCGCCCTTGGCCTTCAGCTTGCCGGTCATGAACATCATCATCGGGTTGCCGTTGCCCGACACGACCTTGATGAAGTCGACCGGGCCGACGGTGATCGCGAGCTTCGGGTCGTGCGCCGGGCTCGGCGACAGCGTGCAGGCGCCGTCCGCGATGACCAGCTCGTACGTGTCCACGCCGCCGTCGGGGGCGCCGCCGACGTTCCAGTGGATGACGGCGTTGGTGTTACCGGCGCGGTCCGGGCGGAACAGGCTCGGGAACTTCTCGAAGATCGCGTCGAGGATCGCCTTGCGGTGCTCGCCCTGCAACAGCTCGGAGATCTCCGAGTCCTTCGTGCTCTTGACGATCTGGGCGAACTGCTTGGGCTCGACGGTCGCGAAGTCGAGACCGGTGATGTCGGTCATTGGTCCCCCATCGGGTGCGTGGCGTTACCTTACTCGTGCGTAACCTTACGAGCGAGTAGGTAGGCTGGCAAGGTGCCACCCGTCACCCCGAAGCGCGTCCCACGCGCCGTACGCGAACAACAGATGATCGACGCCGCCGTCACCGTCTTCGGCCGGCAGGGCTTCCACGCCGCCTCCATGGACGAGATCGCCGAACTGGCCGGGATCTCGAAGCCCATGGTGTACGCCTACCTCGGCACCAAGGAGGAACTGTTCACCGCGTGCCTGCACCGCGAGGCGACCCGGATGGTCGAGGCGGTGGTCGGCGGGGTCGGGTCCACGGCCCGGCCGGACGCGCAGCTGTGGAACGGCCTGTGCGGCTTCTTCAGCTTCGTCGCCGCGCACCGCAACGGCTGGAACATGCTCTACCGGCAGTCACGCGGCCTCGAACCGTTCGCCAGCGAGTGGGCCACGATGCGGGGCCGGATGGTCGAGATCGTGTCCGGCCTCCTCGCCCGGGCCGTCGAGTCGGCCGGCGGTCCGGTCCGCCCGGCCGACCTGGAGCCGGTGACGTACGCGCTGGTGGGTGCGGCGGAGTCGATGGCCGACTGGCTGGCCGACCATCCGGGAGAGGAGCCCGGGCGTACCGCCGCCCGGCTGATGAACTTCATCTGGCTCGGCGCCGAGGACCTGCTTCGCGGCGAGGTGTGGCGCCCGTCGGAGTGAGCCCCCGTCGCCGGCAGGCGGGTGCGCCCACGGATCCGTGGTCGGTCGTCCCGTGCTGGACGGCCAGGCATTCCGCGGCCGGCGGTCAGCCGTGCGGCGATGCCGGCGGTCAGCCGTGCAGTGACGATCCGAGCAGGGTCAGGAGCGCGAGCACCAGGAGCACGCCCGCCATGACCGCGACCTGGACCTGGGTACGGGCGTTGCGCGGGGCGTACGCCAGGCCGGCGCCGGTGACCGCGCCGGTGACCAGGCCGCCGAGGTGGCCGGCGATCGAGATGCCCGGCACGCCGAACGTGATGATCAGGTTGATCACGAGGATCGGGATCACCGACGACAGGCTCCCGCCGAGCCTGCGGATGACGATCGCGTACGCGGCGAACAGGCCGAACAGCGCCGTGGAGGCGCCCGCGGCGAGGGCGTTCGGACTGAACAGGTAGGCCGCCACGTTGCCACCGATGCCGGCCAGCAGGTAGAGCGCGAGGAAGCGGGTCCGCCCGAGCGCCAGCTCCAGTTGCCGGCCCAGGATCCACAGCGCCCACATGTTCATCAGCAGGTGCAGCAGGCCGTAGTGGATGAACATCGCGGTGACCAGGCGGTACCAGCCGCCCTCGTCGATGCCGGGAAAGACGTGGCCACCGGGCACGGGACCGGTGTAGAAGTGCCCGTCGGGGCCCAGGTAGACGCTGTGGGCGGTGACCGCGCCGAAAGCCTGGATGACACCGGCGCCGGTGAAGAACCCGCCGCCCACCGCCGCGCGGGAACCGTTGACCAGCACCCCGATGATCATCACGGCCACGTTGAGGGCGATGAGGACCTTCGTCACGGTGCCCTGGCTACCGGCCGCGGTCCCGCCGAACGCGGTCCGGGCCGACCGTTGGGTGCGCCGCCCTTCGGCTACGCACTCCGGGCACTGGTGACCGACCGACGCCTCGTTCATGCAGTCGGGGCAGATCGGCCGGTCACACCGTGTGCAGCGGACGTACGTCTCCCGTGACGGGTGCCGGTAGCACGCCGGCACACCGACGGACGGGGGTTGGGTCATGCCAGCAAGACTACTGAGTCCGCTCAATCTCGACGCGCTCGATGACGACATCCTGCAGCGGCCGGTCGCGCGGGTCGGTCTGGGTGCCCGCGATGGCGTCGACGGTCTTGCGCGAGTCGTCGTCGGCGACCTCACCGAAGATGGTGTGCTTGCCGTTGAGCCAGGTCGTCGGCCCGACCGAGATGAAGAACTGCGAGCCGTTGGTGCCCTGCCCGCCGCGGAGGCCCGCGTTCGCCATGGCCAGCAGGTACGGCCGGTTGAACTGCAGCTCGGGGTGGATCTCGTCGTTGAACGTGTACCCCGGCCCACCGGTGCCGGTGCCGGTCGGGTCACCCCCCTGGATCATGAAGCCGCTGATGACCCGGTGGAAGACCGTGCCGTCGTAGTACGGGCCGCTGCCCTGCTGGCCGGTGCGCGGGTCGGTGTAGTCACGCGTACCCTCGGCCAGCTCGACGAAGTTCCGCACGGTCTTCGGAGCGTGGTTGGGGAAAAGCTCTACGCGGATCGGCCCGACGTTCGTGTGCAACGTCGCGAATATGCGTTCGGCCACAATGGTCCCTTTCCTGGAAAAGATCGCCAACGATTACCGTACCCCCGGCCCGGTGACCCCGCCGCTCGTGGGCACGTCCCTCGGGCGCTCGCACCCGCGCCGGCCATGGCACCCGCGCAGGCCATGGCACCCACCGGACAGCCGGCCGGGCGCCCCGTACCGCCGGAGATCACCTCCTACCAGGGCGGCAGGTTCTTCTCGCCGGCCGTTGGGTAATGCGGTGAGGTACGGGTGTGCACCGCTACGGGAGGTGGGACTGTGTTTGGACGGCGTCAGGTGAAGACGCACAACGCCATAATGCGGGAAGAGTTCAACGAGGGGGTTGATCACCTTCGCATGGCCGCGGCCCACGCTATCGGCTCGGCCGCCGGGGCGATCGCCCCGCGAGTGGACGTCATGCGGGAACGGATGATCGAGCCGACCGTCGACAAGTCGGTGGACATGGCGCGCAACGGTGCGCGTCGGGCGGGCACCGTGGCGCGCCGGGTGACCGGCCGGAAGGTCAAGGTCCGGACCGGCCGGAACTGGTCACGGACGGTCGGTGGCCTGATGGTCGTGGGTGTGGTGCTCGGCGCCGTCAGCGCGCTGCTCTCCCGCCGCCGCCAGCGCAAGTGGGACGAGTACGACTCCACCGGCGACTACGGCTCCACCGGCAACCTCGCGACTGAGCAGACGCGCTCCATGACCGAGTCCGCCCGCTCGGCCGCGTCGTCGGCGGCGGAGACCGTCAAGAACGCGGCGGAGACGGCCAAGGACAAGGCCTCGGACGTGATGGGGCAGATGAAGGGCGCGTCCGACACGTCACCGTCGACGGGCACGTCGGAGAGCTTCAGCGGCGGCTCCGGCGGCTCCGGCGGCGCCGGCGGCTCGGGCTCGCGCAACGGCCGCCCGTAGCGCGGGCGACACCGTGCCTCTGCGAGGAGCACAGTTTCCGGGAGGAGCGCACCGCCGCTCCTCCCGGAGTGCTTCCACCACCGGGCCGGCGTGAGCCGACCTCGAGGTGGCCGGCCGCCGGGCTCAGAGCCAGCCGGAGCGCCGGAACGCCCGGTAGAGCGCGAACGAGACGGCGACCATGAGCGCGAACACCCCCGCGTAGCCGTACTTCCAGCGCAGCTCCGGCATGTAGTCGAAGTTCATGCCGTAGATGCCGGCGACCGCCGTCCAGAACGCGGCGATACCGGCCCAGGCCGCCATCTTGCGCATGTCGTTGTTCTGGTCCACCGTCACCTGCGCGAGCCGCGCCTGCAGGATCGAGTTGAGCAGCTCGTCGAAGTACATGACCTGCTCGACCGTGCGGGTCAGGTGGTCGTTGACGTCGCGGAAGTACCGGCGGATCTCGCCCGGCACGTCGGCGAGCTGCCCGGTGGCCAGTCCGGCCAGCGGCCGCTGCAACGGCAGGACCGCCCGCTTGAACTCCATCAGCTCCCGCTTGAGCTGGTAGATCCGTTGGATCCGACCGCCGCTGCCCTCGCGGGCGAAGACGCTGTCCTCGACGACGGCGACGTCCTCCTCGATCGCCGCCGACACCTCGATCAGTACGTCCACGACCAGGTCGTACACCGCGTAGGCAACCGCCCACGGACCATGCTTGAGCAGGTCGTGCTTGTCGTTGAGACCGGCCCGTACCGGTGCCAGGCGGGCCGCGTCGCCGTGCCGCACCGTGATGATGAAGTGCTCGCCGATGAACATCATGACGTCGCCGCTCTCGACGACCTCGCTGTTCTCGGTCAGCTCGGCGTGCTCGACGTACCGGGCGGTGCGCAGGGTCACGAACGTCATGTCCCCGTAGCGCTCCACCTTCGGGCGCTGGTGGGACTTCACCGCGTCCTCCACCGGCAGTTCGTGCAGGTCGAACGCGTCGGCGATGTCGGCCAGCTCGTCCGCGCCGGGCTCCTTGAGCCCCAGCCACAGGAACGCGTTGCGGGTGCGGCGGGCCGCGGCCAGCGCGTCCCGGTAGTTCCAGTCGCCGGGCTGGCGGACGCCGTCGACGTAGAGGGCACAGTCGACGATGCCGCTGGGCGGACCGGCGTCGCCGGTGGTCTCCACCGATCGCGGAGCGCTACGCATCCGGTGCATGGCCCGCCGGACGGGCTCCCGCAGGACGCGCGACAGGCCGCGCCCGGCGCCGTCGTCGTGGGCCATCGGCTACTCCAGACGTCGTGGGCCGGGACGCCGGGCATCGCGCCTTGGTCAGCAGGTGCGCACCGGGCGGGCCGTCCGCAGGTGGGGGGGTAGGCGGGGGCGGCCCGCCCGGTGCCGTGGGGGGCGGGGGATGGAGCTGCGCGGCGCAGGCGGTCAACAACTGCGCCGCGCAGGATTGTGATCCATCCAACCCGGGCGGGGGAACCCCTTCACATCACGTTTTGGTGTCAGCCTTGTCCGCGGACCTCGGCGATGGCGTCCGCCAGCCGCCGGACCCCCTCGTCGACCTGGTCCGCGGTGACCGCCGAGTAGGCCAGTCGCAGCGCGTGCCGACCGCCCTCCAGCAGGAAGTCGCTGCCCTTCACGACCGCCACGCCACGCGCGGTCGCGGCCGGTACGAGCTTGTCGACGTCGACGTCGGAAGGCAGCTCGACCCAGAGGAAGTAGCCGCCGTCCGGCTCGGTGAAGCGCGCGTCCGGGATGTGCGTGCGCAGCGCGTCGCCGAGCAGCCGGGCGCGCTCGCCCAGGGCGGCGCACACGCCTGCGATCGACCGGTCGACGTCGCCGGAGACGCAGAACTGGTACACGATCGCCTCGGACACCATGCCGGGCGAGATGTACAGGTTCGTGGCGCGCTTGGCGATCGCCCCGATGAGATCCTTCGGGCCGACCAGGTAACCGACGCGGACACCCGGGCACACCGTCTTGGTGAACGAGCTGGCGTGCACGACGGTGCCGGCCGTGTCCAGGTTCAGCATCGACGGCAGCTTCTCGCCGCGGAACCGGACGTCGGCGTACGGGTCGTCCTCGAAGATCGTGAACCCGTACTCCTCGGCGAGGGCGATGAGGGTCCGCCGGCGGTCGGCCGACAGCGTCACGCCGGCCGGGTTCTGGAAGTTCGGGATGATGTGCGCCAGCTTCGGCCGCACCCCCGACTCGAGCAGCTTGCGCAGCTCGTCGACGTCGATCCCCTCGGCGTCGAGGGTGACCTGGTGCACCTTGGCGCCGATCGTACGCAGGCTGAGCAGCGTCCGGTCGTACGTCGGCTTCTCCACGACCACGTCGTCACCGGGCTGGACCAGGTGATCGAACAGCAACGCGTCGGCCTGCATCGAGCCGTTGGTGACGATGACCTGGTCGACGTCGACGCCGTGCTTGTCGGCGATCCACGTGCGCAGGGGCGGGTAGCCCACGGACGTCCCGTACGCGGTGACGCCGGCCGGGTCGGCCTCGAAGGCGCGAACGGCGGCGGCCTTGAGGCCGTCGACGTCGACGATGTCAAGGGAAGGGGCACCACGGGCGAACGAAATGAGCTGCGCGGAGGTCATGACACTAAAGGGTACGACCCTCAGCCGTGACCAATGAGATAAAGCGCGAGGGTCCAACCTGTGGACGGGCACGAGCGGTCTGGATCCGGGCCGGCGGCCCGCCGTAATCCGGGCCGGCGGCCCGCCGGATCTAGGCCGGCGGCCCGCCGGATCTAGGCCGGCACCGCCGAGGGATCGTGGGCCCAGACCCGCACCACGTCACGGACCGAGATGATGCCGAGCACCTCGTCGTCCTCGAGCACGACCAGGTGGCGGAAGCCCCCTTTGATCATCGCCGCGGCCGCTTCCGCCAGGGTCCACGACGGCCCGGCGTACACCACGTCCCAGGTGATGTGGCCGGCCACGTGCTCGGTGTCGGGGTCGAGGCCGGCGGCGAGCGCATTGAGGATGTCCCGTTCGGTCACGATGCCGACCCCCGACCCGTCGGGGTCGACGACCACGGCCGAGCCGACCTTGCGGGAGGACATCAGCCGAGCGGTCTGGCGCAGCGTGTGCCCCGGCCCCACGCTCAGGACGACCTTGCTCATCGCATCCCGTACTTGCATGGTGTAATCCCCCTCACAGCACGCGGTACGGACATGTTCCCGCCGGTGGCCGGAACACTCAAGACTTTCCATTCCCCGGCATCACTGCTACGCCCGCGGGTGGCCCTGTTCGCCGGTCCTTCCGGTCGTAGGGCCAATACTGGACACCATGCACTTCCTGTCCGAGCAGTACGGGCTGTCCCGTCCGGCCGCCTACGACCTCACCTACGACGACGTGTTCATGGTGCCCTCGCGTTCGAGCGTCGAGTCGCGGCTGGACGTCGATCTCGCGACCGACGACGGCACGGGAACCACGATCCCGATCCTCGTCGCGAACATGACCGCCGTGGCCGGCCGTCGCATGGCGGAGACCGTGGCGCGCCGCGGTGGCCTGGCGCTCATCCCCCAGGACATCCCGATCGACGTTGTGGCCGACGTGGTGGGCTGGGTCAAGCGCCGGCACCTGGTCCATGACACCCCGATCACGCTCGGGCCGGGCGACACCGTCTCGCAGGCCCTGGCGCTGCTGCCCAAGCGGGCCCACGGCGCCGTCGTGGTCGTCGAGAACGGGCGCCCGGTCGGCATCGTCACCGAGGTCGACTGCGCCGACGTCGACCGGTTCACCCAGCTCGGCGCCGTCATGTCGCGTGAACTGCTCACGCTGCCGGTCGGCATCGCCCCGGAGGACGCGTTCGAGCGGCTGCAGGCCGGCCACCACCGGGTGGCGCCGGTCGTGGACGCCTCCGGCGGGCTCGTGGGCATCCTCACCCGCAAGGCCGCGCTGCGGGCGACGATCTACCGCCCGGCCGTCGATGCCGATGGCCACCTGCGGGTCGGCGCCGCGATCGGGATCAACGGCGACGTGGCCGGCCGCGCCGACAAGCTGCTGGCCGCCGGCATCGACGTGCTGGTCGTGGACACCGCCCACGGCCACCAGGAACGCATGATCTCCGCGCTGCGCGCGGTCCGGGCACTGCGGCCGGCGGTACCCGTGGCCGCCGGCAACGTGGTCACGGCGGCCGGGGTCCGCGACCTGATCGCGGCCGGCGCCGACATCGTGAAGGTGGGCGTCGGCCCCGGCGCGATGTGTACCACCCGGATGATGACCGGTGTCGGCCGGCCGCAGTTCTCGGCCGTCCTCGAATGCGCCCAGCAGGCCCGTGAGCTGGGCGGACACGTGTGGGCCGACGGCGGGGTACGGCATCCGCGCGACGTCGCCCTGGCGCTGGCCGCCGGCGCGTCCAACGTCATGATCGGTTCCTGGCTCGCCGGTACCCACGAGTCGCCCGGTGATCCGCAGCGCGACGCCGACGGCCGGCTGTACAAGGAGAACTTCGGCATGGCCTCGGCGCGTGCGGTCAGCCGCCGCACCTCCGACGAGACGCCGTACGAGCGGGCCCGCAAGGCACTGTTCGAGGAGGGCATCTCGACGTCGCGGATGTACCTCGATCCCCGCCGGCCGGGCGTGGAGGACATCATCGACGAGATCGTGGCCGGTATCCGCAGCGCGTGCACGTACGCCGGCGCCCGTACCCTCGCCGAGCTGCACGAACGGGCGATCGTCGGGGTGCAGAGCGCGGCCGGGTACGCCGAGGGCAAACCGCTGCCCACCAGTTGGTGATGGCGGCGGTCCGGTTCGACCGCGATATCCTGCCTCGCGTCCGACGCCGGCTACGAGGTCGGTCCTGACGCGAAGGGAAGTCCCGCGTGGTGCTCAACGTGGTGATCCTGGCCGCCGGCCTCGGCACCCGGCTCGGTCGCCCCCATCCGAAGCCGCTGACGCCGCTGGCCGACGGCCGTAGCATCCTCCGCCAGCAACTGGACCACCTGCGGCAGGTCTTCGGCGGGCAGGTCCACGTGACGATCGTGGTCGGGTACAAGATGGACCTGATCATGGAGGCGGCGGCGAACGAGGCCGCCTTCGTCTACAACGAGCTGTACGACCAGACCGGCACCGCCAAGAGCCTGCTCAAGGCGTTGCGGCTGGCCCCGCCGGGCGGCGTGCTGTGGCTCAACGGGGACGTCGTCTTCGTGCCCGGCCTGCTCGACGCGCTGGTACCGCACATCGAGGCCGGTCACAGCTTCGTCGCCGTCAACACCGCGAGCGTCGCCGACGAGGAGGTCAAGTACACCCTCGACGCGGACGGCTACGTCGCGGCGCTGTCCAAGCGGGTCGTCGGGGGCCTGGGCGAGGCGGTCGGGATCAACCACATCGGCGCCGCCGACCGGGCCGTGCTGGTCGAGCACCTGGAGCGCTGCCCGGACGACGAGTACTTCGAGTACGGGTTGGAGACCGCGATCGCCGGGGCCGGCCTGCGGGTGGAGGCCGTGGACATCTCCGCGTACGGCTGCGTCGAGGTCGACTTCGAGCCCGACCTCGACCGGGCCAACGCGCTGGACGGTGGCCGGTGACCACCGCGACGCGGCCCGACCGGCACACCGCGGCCGAATTCCTGGCCAGGCACAAGAAGTCCGGGCTGTTCACCGACGGGATCAACCAGCGGATCGCCGCGTACATGTCGGTGGCCGCCGAGCGGCTCGGCCTGCCGCCGACCGCGCTGACCCTGGGCAACTTCGTCCTCGGGCTCGCTGCGGCGGCACTGGTCGTGCTGGCCGCCCCGGCGATGGCCGACGGGCGGGTACCGGCGCCGCTGGTCGGGCTGGTCGCGCTGGTGCTGTGGCAGGTGGCGTACTCGCTGGACTGCGCCGACGGCCAACTGGCCCGGGTGACCGGCCAGGCCAGCCCGGCCGGTGCCCGGCTGGACATCCTGTGCGACGTCGCGCTCCAGATCGCCCTGGTCGCGGCGGTGTCCAGCGTCGCGTACGCCTACCACCCGGACGGCGTACGGCCGTGGCTGGTGGCCGGGTTCGCCGGTAGCTGGATGGTCAACCTGGTCACCTCCGCGCTCCAGCAGGGCACGGCGGCGGCGAGTCTGGTCACCAGCCGTTCGCTCGTTGTTCGCATGGTCAAGCTGATCCGCGACTACGGTGCGGTGGTGACCGTGATCGGGCTCGTCCTCGCCGCGGTCCCCGCGTGGACCCTGTGGCTGATGCTCGCCTTCACCGCGGTGAACGGCGGGTTCCTGCTGGTCAGTATCGCCGCGTCCGCGCGCACCAGCCTCCGCCGGAGCTGAGGGTGCGGGGGGCGCGATGGGTGGGCGCCGGACTGGCCGACCAGTTCGTGGTGGCCTGTGCCAACGCCGGCAACACCGTTCTGGCGCTGCTCGTGCTCGACCGCGACCGCTCCGGGATCATGCTCCAGTCGCTGGCGCTGGCGTACGTCGTCATGTTCCTCAACCGGGCGTTCGTCGGCGACGTGCTGCTCACGCTCGCCTCCCGGTACGAGGGGGAGCGCCGCGACCGGCTGGTGCGCAACGGTCTGGCCACGGCCGTCATGTTCGCCGCTGCCGCCGCCGTCGTGCTGCTCGCCGCCTGGGCGTTCTGGCCGCGCAGCGCCGACGTCAACCTGACCGACCTGGTGTGGGTCGCGCCGTTCCTGCCGTTCCTGCTGTTGCAGGACACCGGCCGGTTCAGCTACCTCGCCGACCGACGCCCGGGCGAGGCGCTCGTGGTCGACCTGGTCGCCGTCGGTACCCAGGCCGCCTGTGTGGCGGTGATGCTGCTCGCCGGGCAGCGCGGCGCCGGTGGTCTGTTCATGTCCTGGGGGATCGGTGCGGCGGCCGGCGCAGCGGTGTTCCTGCTGCGCACCGGGCTGCGTCCCTGGCGCGGCCGGCCGCTGCGGTGGTTCGCCGAGACCCGGCAGCTGTCCGGCTGGTTCACCGCCACCGCGATTATCGGCCAGTTCCAGGTCCTCGCGGTCACGTTCCTGGTCAGCCATCAGCTCTCCAGCGTGGCCTTCTCCGGTCTGCGCGCCGCGCAGACCGCGCTGGTCCAGCCGGTCCAGAACTTCCTGATGGCGGTGCAGGGACTGGTCGTGCCGAGGGCGTCCCGGCTGGCCGGGGACGCCGGGCGGCTGCCGGTGGCCGAGGGGGCGCAGGCGGCCGCCGCGCTGCGCCGGCTGACCGTGAAGCTGGTGCTGGCGTTCACCGGACTGGCCGTCGTCACGGTACTGGTAGCGTGGCCGCTGGCCGCGTTCGTGCTGGTGCGCTTCGCCAAGTTCGCCGACATCGAACCGCTGGCCCTGCCGATGGCCCTCCAGTCGGGTATCTACATGGTCCAGTTGCCGTTCACCGCGGCGCTGCGGGCCATGCACCGCGCCCGGATGCTCTTCGCGCAGTATGTCCTGTTCACGACCGTGAGCCTCGCCGGTCTCGTGGTCGGCGCGGGGGCGGGCGGTCTTGTCGGCGCCGCGTGGGGCCTTACCACCGGTGCGGCGGCCGGGCTGGTGGCGATGGCGGGCCTGTACTGGTACTCGCTGCGCTTCCTCGGGGCCGCTGAACCGGAGCGCGACGCCGATGAGGAGCAGGCCGCCGACGCCGCCACCCTCGCGTGACCGACGCCGCCCCCTTCACAGTGACCAGGACTCACGCAGGCTGCTCGAGGTCTCCGAGGTCGAGGGAGTCGAAGTCTTCCGCGATCGGTGTGGATGATCTGCCGCGGAGATCTCCGACGGGGCCGCTGCCGAGAGAAGTGTGACGCGCGACAGGAACTGGGGTGGATTGCGCTGGCACCGGTCTCCGGTGGACGCGACTGACATCTCACGGCCGTGACGCAGAAATGACAAGGCCCCGGGGGGTTTCCCTAGCCGGAGCTGGTACGCCATGATTCCCGGGGCTCTCTCGTCCCTCCAAAATACGGATCTTCTGCCCGGCTGTCCAGTCATCAGGCGTCGCAGTGAGAGGTGGCTGGTACTCCCGTGTCCATCTATCCACCGGTCCGCAACGATCTGGTCCGGTTGTTGTCCCAACCGCGGCTACTGGAGTACAAGGCTGCCGCCGGCGGCAAGCTAGACGCCGCTCTCGCCCTGTATGCCTGGAACCTGGAGATCAGTGCTGCCTTCTTCGAGAGCATCCACTACCTGGAGGTGGCGCTGCGGAACACCATGGACGAGGCTCTGACGAAGTGGGCCAGGACGTTGCCAGGAGCATCCGGGTGCTGGTACCGAGATCCACAGGTACCCCTGACGGAGAGATCGCGCAGGGTGGTCCTGGAAGCAATCGGTCGAGTGACCGCAGATGGCCGCCAAGACCCCGGGTCGCGTGGTGGCGGAGCTGAGCTTGGGGTTCTGGTGGTCCCTGCTGGCGGAGAACTACAACCGCACCATCTGGCAGCCCTGCCTCCGGCAGGCGTTTCCGAATGCCCGCCGCGGCATGCTGTATGCCTCTATCGACGACGTGCGACGGCTGCGGAACCGGATCGCACACCATGAGCCGATCCACGGGCGCGACTTGCCAAGCGACTACCGCACCCTGTTGGACACTGCTGAACACGTCTCACCCCGCTTGCCCTGGTGGATCGACACCACCAGTCGCGTACCAACCGTGCTCATGAAGCGCCCCTGATGGCTTCAAACAGAGGCGCATCTCGTAGATCGAGGGCGGTTCTCGTCGTAGATAGATGCGTGCGTCCCGACGGCATTAACTGACCGGCGATGGCGGGTCTGCGTCGGTACTCGCTGCGCTCCCTCGGGGCCGCTGAACCGGAGCGCGACGCCGATGAGGATCGGCCCGCTCCGGCCCTCCCATGATCCTGAAGGTCCTTCCGTGTTGGAGCACGGAAGGACCTTCAGGATCATGCACACGGCGCCGAGGTGCGGGCTCGAGCGTCCTAGCGCTCGACGACGAATGAGCCCTTGCCCGGCCGGGTGACGATCAGTCCCCGTTCCCGGAGTAGTCGCATGGCGGCGCGAACGGTACCCCGGCTCACGCCATGCTCGCCCATCAGGTACGGCTCGCTGGGCAGGAGCTGACCCGGTGCGAGAGCGCCGCTCCTGATCTGCTCACCGAGCACATCGGCGAGCTGCTCATAGAGCGGACGTGGATCGAGCACGATCGTCAGGCTATGGCGGAGGATACGGGTCCATTATGTGCCCCAGTACAGGGCCTATACCCGTACATGGAAAGAACGGGTACATGGTCTGTACGTGTGGAGTGGTCGGGGGCTATGGTGAGGCTGAGACAGCTGCCGGTGCCCGGTAGTGCTGTCCCCCATGAGCGGGCCCTGGCCAGCGCTCCACCGCCGACCAGGGCCCTTGACCGCCTATAGGGAGGCGATCCGATGTCCAGTATGAAGGCGTGCCATTTCACTCCTGTCGCGCCGCTGCACACCCAGCCGGTCGGGCCGTACGCGACGCCCGGCGACTGTGAAGCGGTGCTCTCCGACGCGCTACGCGGCGTGGTGCTCGGCGGCTACGACGAGTTGATCTGCGCATGGCTGGTACGACACCTCGACCTGTCGACGCTACGCGTACTGATCAGCCTGCTCGAACGGGTACGGGTGGCCGGCGCGTACGAGGCGGGGGACGGCACCGGGCACGCGGCCCGCACCGCACGACCGGTACGGCCAGCGGGGTGTACCGGGTAACGCCGGGACGGGTCTCTGATCGCCGATGCCCTCGGCTTTCATGGTCCTGAAGGATCTTCCAGGTGTGAGTCACGGAGGATCCTTCAGGATCATGGCGCAGGGGTCAGCTCCGGCTCGGGCTCGGTCGCCCCGGCGGGCGCCGGGCGCAGCACCAGCCACGCCTCGCCGGCCACCAGCAGGATCCACAGCGTGCCGCCGGTGCCGCCGAGCAGCCAGTCGGCGGTGGCGATCGTCGGTACCGCGCCGATCGCCGTCACGGTGAGCCAGGCGGCGGGCGCGCGATCACCGGACCCCCGCCACGCACGCGCGAGCAGCAGGCCCAGGCCGAGCAGGAAGGCCAGCTCACCGAGGACCCCGCCGCGGCGCAGCGCGCCGACCGCCGCGTTGTCGGTGGTCAACTGGAGCGGTTTCTCGCCCGGCTTGTGCCCGTCGTCGTCGCGGATCACGACCGCCCGTGCCGTCCCGGTGTCGCCGAGCAGCTTCACCACGACGTTGCCGTTGACCCAGTCCCGCCCGACCTGCTTCCAGGTGTCGGTCCGGCCGCTGGTCACGTCGCCGGCGTCGTAGCGTGCCTTGAACAGGAAGCTCTGGCCGCCCGCCTCGGAGAGCACCAGGACCAGCGCGGTGACCGCGAACGGTACCGCCGCCGCGAGCCAGACCCGCCGGTACGCCGGCAGGTCCTCGCCCCGGCGGCGCAGGAGCAGGTAGCCGTGCACCACGGCGGCGGCGGCGAAGTACACGAAGCCGGTACGCGAGTTGGTGAGGTAGACGACCCCGCCGGCCAGCAGCGTCACCGCCACCCGCTGCCACACCGCGAAGACCCGGTCCACACCGATACGCATCGCGGCGACCACGGCGATCAGGGCCAGCGAGTTGGGGTGGTACAGCAGCCAGGATCCGCCCCAGAACCGGTGCACCATCACCTCGGTGCCCCAGCCGCTCGGCGGTACGACGTGCCGGTACTGGAACAGGTTGCCCGACCCCGACACGAACAGCAGCGCGATGGCCAGCAGGAACGCGCCGACGATGCCGACCGACAGGTCGCGGCCGCGACCCCGGCGGGTGCCCGCGATCACGGCGAGCACCGCGAGCCCGAACACCCCGGCGTACACGAGCCGCTGCACGCCGATCCCGAGCTTCGCCACCAGCAGCGCCCCGACCGTGCCGAGGATCCAGTACGCGACGCCCAGCCAGGTGGTGCCCAGCCGGTACGACACCCGCAGGTCACGCAGCCAGGGCCAGGACCACCAGGCGAAGACGACCCCCTCGACGGCCAGCAGCGGCCACACCAGCCAGGGCCCGAAGCCCAGCGACGTCCAGCTCAGCATGCCGGCGAGCACGAAGAAGCCACCGGTGACCAGGCCGCGCAGGGTCAGGCTGGGCAGCGTGGTGACGAACCAGGCGATCGCGGCCGCCAGGGCACCGGCGACCAGTGCGCCCGAGGCGTACAGGGCGGACTGGCTGTGGACGAACTCGACGGCCGCGCACGCGAGCGCCACGACCGTGCCCGCGACGATCGCGATCCGGTTTGTCACCTGGAGACCTCTGTGTAGATGTCGATCAACCGCCGCACCAGTACGTCGGGGGCGAAGCTCTGCTCGTACCGGTGCCGGGCGGCCGGTGCCAGGGCGGCCGCACCCGCATGCGCGGCCTTGAGCCCGGCGGCGATCGCGCCCACCTCGGGCTCGACCACCCACCCGGCGTCACCGACGAGGTACGGGATGCCGCCCATGTTCGTGCCGAGCACCGGGCGGCCGGCGGCCAGCGCCTCCAGCACGATGGTGGGAAGCACGTCGTGCCAGGTGGACGGCACGATCACGCAGGCGGCCGCGGCGACCTGGGCGAGCGTGGCGGCGTGGTCGAGCGGGCCGAGGTAGGTCACGTCGGCCCGGGACGCGGCCACCTCCTCGGCGAGCGGGCGCAGCGGCCCGTCGCTGACGATCCGCAGCGTCCCCAGTTCGCCCTCGCCATGGCTGCGCCAGGCGTCGAGCAGCAGGCCGAGCCCCTTCTCGGACGACAGCCGGGAGGCGAACAGGAAGCCGTGGCCGGGCGCACCGGCCGGCGGACCCGGGTCCGGGATCGCGTTCGGCTTGACGCTGATCCGGGAGTCCGGGACGCCGTAGTCGCGCAGGTGGTCGGCGATCGCCGAGGTCAGCGCGATGTACCGGTCGACCGAGCGCCAGGTGCTCCGGTGCACGGCGAGCGCCGTGGCCATGACCGCGCTCTGCGCGCGGGAGCCCCGGTAGCAGGCGTGCTGGATGGCGGGCAGTCCGAACGCCCTGCCCCGGCAGTCGTGGCAGACGTGACCGTCGCGGAAGTACAGGCCGGGTGCGCACACCTGCCGGTAGTTGTGCACCGTCTGGACCACCGGTACGCCGTGCTTGTGCGCGGTGCGGACCACCCACGGTGACAGCAGCGGGTACGGGTTGTGCAGGTGCAGCACGTCCGGTTTCTCGGTGCGCAGCAGCTCGCCCAGCGCCCGCTGGGATGGTCCGTTGTAGACCGGGGACAGCGGCAGCAGCGCCTTCTGCGCCGCCGGCAGCGTGCCGATCTCGTCGGAGCTGCGCAGGAACGGCACGACGGTGACGCCCGCCGCGCGCAACTGGGCGATCTCCGCGTCGACGATGACGTTCTCGCCGGAGGGCGCACCGGTGGCGTACCGGTTGTGCGCGACGACGACCTTCAAACCGGGCTTCATGGCGACGATGAGCCTACGACAGCGCCGTGATCTCGGGCAGACTGAACGGGTGCCCGAACTTCCCGAGGTCACCGCGCTCGCCGCCTACCTGCGCGAGCGGGCGGTGGGCCACCGCGTCAGCCGTGCCGAGGTGTCCGCGATCAGTGCGCTCAAGACGTACGACCCGCCGGTGAGCGCCCTGGCCGGGGCGGAGGTCGTCGATGCGACCCGCCACGGCAAGTTCCTGGACATCGGTTTTGGCGGTGGTCTTCATCTGGTTGTCCACCTCGCCCGGGCCGGTTGGCTGCAGTACCGGGAGGAGTTTCCCGGTACGGGCCCGCTCAAGCCTGGCAAGGGGCCCATCGCGCTGCGGGTACGCCTCGACGACGGCTCCGGGTTCGACCTGACCGAGGCGGGCACCCAGAAGAAGCTGGCGGTGTACCTGGTGCGCGACCCGGCCGACGTGCCCGGCGTGGCGAAGTTGGGCCCGGACGCGCTGACGGCGGACCCGGACACCTTCGCCGAGCGCATCCGGTCCCGGCGCGGCCAGGTCAAGGGGGTGCTGACCGACCAGTCGGTGCTCGCCGGCATCGGCAACGCGTACTCCGACGAGATCCTGCACCGGGCGAAGCTGTCCCCGTTCGCGATCACCGACCGGATCCCCGACGAGGGGATGGTCCGGCTGCACCGGGCAACGCACGAGGTGCTGACCGACGCCGTCGCGCGCTCGGTGGGCCGGAAGGCGGCCACGCTGAAGTCGGAGAAGCGCTCCGGCCTGGCCGTGCACGCGCGGACCGGGCTGCCCTGCCCGGTCTGTGGCGACACGGTTCGGGAGGTGTCGTTCGCCGACTCCAGCCTCCAGTACTGCCCGACCTGCCAGACCGGCGGCAAGCCGCTTGCCGACCGGCGCCTGTCACGCCTGGTTCGGTAGCCCACGGACGCGACCCGTACCCTGTCCGGGTGTACGCACGCCGGGTCTTTCTGCTCGCGTTCGCCGCGTTCTTCCTGATGTCGGCGGCCTGGGCGCTCGCGCTGCCGGTCAACGGCACCTACGACGAGAAGCACCACGTCGTGCGCGCCTACGCGGTCGTGACCGGACACTGGCTGCCCGACGGGCCGGCCAGCGACGGCACCACCTTCGGCGACGAGGGCTTCGACGTACCCCGCAGCCTGCTGCCGGCGAACGTCAACTGCGCCGTCGGGGAGCGGCAGCGGGGATCCGCCGCGTGCCAGCGGCCGGTCGACAGCCGCGAGATCGTCCGGGTGCCCAGCGCCGCCGCGCGGTACTCCCCGGTGTACTACCTGCCGGTCGGCCTGCCCCTGCTGGTGAGCCCGGACGCCACCGGCGTGGTGCTCGCCCGGCTGGTGTCGGCAGCGGTCTCGGCGCTGCTGCTGGCCGCCGCGGTGGTCACCGCCGTGCGCCTGCGCGCGCCGGTGCTCGCCGCCGGGGTCGCGCTGGTCGCCACCCCGATGGCGATGAACCTGAACGGCTCGGTCAACCCGAACGGGCTGGAGATCTCCGCCGGGGTGCTGCTGTTCGTCACGCTCTCGGCGCTGCTGCGCGGCCCGGTGACCCGGCGCCTGCTCGTGCTCGCCGGCGTCGCGGCGGCGCTGCTGCTGACCGTGCGCCAGCTCGGCCCCGTGCTGCTCGCCGTCGACGTGGCCGCCTGCGTGCTGCTGGCGGGCCGGGCCCGTACCCTCGCGCTCCTGCGCGACCGGGGCGCCCGGTGGATCCTCGGCGGCTTCGCGGCCGCCGGCGTCGCGGTGGTCGGCGGCTGGATGGCGGTGTCCGGGGGCGCCGACACGGCCGCGGTCATCTCGGAGCGCGCGGTCCCGGGCGACCTGACCGGTCGGATCCTGACCGAACGGGTGCCGTTCTACGTACATCAGATCGTCGGCCAGTTCGGGTACGGGGAGGTGACCATCTCGCGGTACGCGATCTACCTGTGGTACCTGCTGCTGTGCGCCGTGGTGGTCGGAGCCCTGGTGCGGGGCGGGTGGCGGCTGCGGCTGGTCCTCGCCGGCCTGCTGGCGTTCTGCGCGGCGTTCCTGGTCGCCCTGGACGTGCACTTCGCACCGCTGTCCGGCTGGTTCGCGCAGGGCCGGTACGCGCTGCCCACCGCGGTCGGCGTGGTGTTGCTCGCGGCGCTGGCCTGGCCGGCGGAGCGGGTGGCGGGCCGGTTTCCGGAGCCGGCGCCGGGCCGGTTCGCGGAGCGGGTGGCGGGCGCGCTGGCCGCCGTCGGGCCGCGGTTGGCGCTCGGGCTGGTGGCCGTGACCGTGCCGCTCCACCTGTACGCGCTCGCCCGGGTGATGACCCGCTTCGAAAGCGGCCTCGACGCGTCGCTGAATCCGTTCGCCGGGTCGTGGCGGCCGGCCACCGGCCCGGCGGTGCCGTTGCTCGCCGCGGTTGCCGGGCTGGCGGTCCTGCTGGCCGTGATGCTCATTACTGAGCGTAGCGTCACTGCGGCGCCTGGTACCGTTTCCGGCGAGCTGGATAACGGAAGCGTCACACCGGTCCGACCGGGCGCGAACAGGGGTACGGAGACCTCGACAACCGACACTGCGAGCCATTAGTGTCGGCCGGTCGTCACCTATCGTCCCCCTACGACATGCCACCCGAGGGGCGCCGTGAGCGATCGGCCTCTCCAGTGGCGGAATCGACGCTCAGTGATGGGTTGTATGAACGCACGGGCGGGCAAGGGTACCGGTCGGGTAGTCCTCATCGGTCAGCGCACGACGCGGGCCGGGAGGGCGCCGAAGTGACCACGAGCCTGCAACGTCCGGCGAGCGGAGCGAGCCGGAGAACGAGCGTGCGGGAGCTTGACAGCTTCGAGATCATCCCGGAAGCACCCCAGGCGTCCAACGGGATCCCCCGGTCGGCCTGGTTCCGTACCCGCCGCCGCGCGACCTGGTACCGGTCCTACGCGGTGCTGCTGGTCCTGTTCGACTACGTGGCCGTCGTACTGGCCAGCTTCACCGCCAGCGCCACCCTCGACCAGGCCACCTCGGGCTTCCAGCAGAACCTGGGGCTGTTCAGCCTGATCAAGTACGTGCTGCTGCCGCTGGGCTGGCTGGTCGTGATGTGGGCGCACGGCTCGTACGACCGGCGCTACACCGGGGTCGGCACCGACGAGTTCAAGCAGGTGTTCCGCGCCTCCTGGACGATGATCGCGATCGTGTCGTTTTTGGCGTTCTCCACGAAGACCCAACTGTCGCGGCTCTCCGTGGGTATCGCCCTGGTCGGCGCCCTGACCTACATCCTGGTCCTGCGGTACGTCGCCCGGAAGCTGCTCTACCTCGCCCGCCGGCACGGCCTGGCCACCCACCGGCTGCTGCTGGTCGGCACGGTGCCGGAGACCATGGAGGTCTTCACCACGATCACCCGCAGCCCGGAGGCCGGCCTGGTGCCCGTGGGCATCCACGCCACCGAGGGGTACACCACGCAGCGGCAGGAGCCGCCGGTGCCGGTCTTCGCCGGGCGGGACGTGGTCGCGCTGGTCCGGGAGTTGGGTGCCGACACGATCGCGGTGTGCGGCTCGGCCAGCACCGAGCCCGGCGAGCTGCGGCGCCTGGCGTGGCAGTTGGAGGGCACCGGCGTCGACCTGGTCGTGGCGCCGCAGCTGACCGACATCGCCGGCCCCCGGGTGCACATCCGCCCGGTCGAGGGGCTGCCGCTGCTGTACGTCGAAGAGCCCACCCTGTCCGGGCTGGCCTGGCTGTTCAAGAACCTCATCGACCGGATCGTCGCCCTCATCGGCCTGATCGTCGGGCTGCCGGTGTTCCTCGCGATCGCGATCGCGATCCGGATCTCCGACCCCGGCCCGGTCTTCTTCCGGCAGGCCCGGGTGGGCCGCGAGGGCCGCACGTTCCGGGTCTGGAAGTTCCGGACCATGTACGTCGACGCCGAGGACCGCGTCGCCGAACTGGAGGAGATGAACGAGACCGACGGGCTGCTGTTCAAGATCCGCAACGATCCGCGGGTGTTCCCGGTCGGCCGGTTCCTGCGCGCCTCGTCCCTCGACGAGCTACCGCAGCTGATCAACGTGTTGATCGGCGAGATGTCCCTGGTCGGGCCGCGTCCGCTGCCCGCCGAGGACGGCGACTTCCTCGGTGACGTGCGGCGGCGGCTGCTGGTACGCCCCGGCATGACCGGCCTCTGGCAGGTCTCCGGGCGCAGCGACCTGTCCTGGGACGACGCGGTTCGACTCGACCTGTACTACGTCGACAACTGGTCGTTGGTGCTGGACCTGCACACGCTGTGGCGGACCGTCGGGGTGGTCCTCCGCCGCAAGGGCGCCTACTAGTCCAGTGGCCAGGCCGTAGGACCTCGATGGAGGTTGTGCCGGCGCCGGTGCGCGGGTGACGATCCCTGCCGTGCGGGCAAACCTCTCGGCCGCGTCGGCCGTCCTGGCGCTGCTGGCCGCCCTCGCCGGTGCGGTGTACGCGGTGCTGCGGCTGCGCGCCCGGCCCGGCATCGCGACCGCCACCCAGCGGGCCACGTACGAGGTGCTGCACATCGGAGCGCTCGCGGCCGAGCCGCTGCGGGCCGGGCTCACCGCCGCGGCGGCCGCCAAGGCGGTACGGCACCTGCGTACGCTCACCGGGGCGGCCGGCTTCGCGATCGCCTCGACCGACGGAATCCTCGCGCTGGACGGGGTGGGTGACCACCACCGCCCCGAGTTGGAAGCCGCCGCCGCGAAGGTCGCCGCCACCGGCCGCTCCGTCGTGCTCGGCACCGGCGACCTCCCCTGCGACCTGATGGACTGCGCCGTCCGCGGCGGGGTCGTGGTGGCGATCGACCGGGGCGGCGGCGGCAGCCAGGGCGCGCTGGTCGCGGTCAGCGACGGGCCCGTAGCGCCCGGGCTGGTCCAGGCGACCGTCGAAACCGCGCGCTGGGTCGCGGCGCAACTGGCCTTCGCCGAGCTGGACTCGTCGCGGGCCCGCATCGCCCGCGCCGAGGTGCGCGCGCTGCGGGCCCAGATCAGCCCGCACTTCATCTACAACGCCCTCACCGCGATCGCGTCGTTCGTGCGTACCGACCCGGAGCGGGCCCGGGAGCTGATCCTGGAGTTCGCCGAGTTCACCCGGTACTCCTTCCGCGCGCACGGTGAGTTCACCACGCTCGCGGAGGAGCTGCGCTCGATCGACCGGTACCTGACGATCGAGCGGGCCCGCTTCGGTGAACGGCTGCAGGTACGCCTGCAGATCGCGCCCGAGGTGCTGCCGGTCGGACTGCCGTTCCTGTGCCTCCAGCCACTCGTGGAGAACGCGGTCCGGCACGGGCTGTCGGCCAAGCCGGGCGTCGGCACGGTCAGCATCGTCGCCCGCGACGCCGGCGCCGAGTGCCACCTCACGGTCGAGGACGACGGCGTCGGCATGGATCCGTCGGTCCTCGCCGGCCCGGCCTCCGCCGACGACGAGGCGGCCGAGGCGGGGCAGCATGTCGGACTGAGCAACGTGGACGACCGGCTGCGATCGGTCTTCGGCGACGAGTACGGGCTGGTGGTCGAGACCGCGCCCGGCGCGGGAACGAAGGTGAGTATGCGGATACCCAAGTTCCATCCGGTCGTCCGGGCCCGGAGCGCGGCATGATCACTGACTATCCCCGGGTGGCGCCCGCCTACCTGCGGGTACTGGCCGTCGACGACGAGCCGCCGGCACTGGACGAGCTGGCCTTCCTGCTGCGCGCCGACCCGCGGGTCGCCGAGGTCAGCACGGCGACCGACGCGACCGAGGCGCTGCGGGTGCTCCGCGACACCGACGTCGACGTGGTGTTCCTCGACATCCGGATGCCCGGCCTCGACGGCATGGAGCTGGCCCGGCTGCTCGGCCGGTTCGCCAAGCCGCCCGCGGTCGTGTTCGTCACCGCGTACGACGACCGGGCCGCGGAGGCGTTCGACCTCGGGGTCACCGACTACGTCCGCAAGCCGGTACAGGCCGACCGGATCGCCGAGTCGCTGCGCCGGGTACTCGCCGGCCGGCTGGTGAGCGCCCACCCCGCCGTCGCCGGGTACCGTGAGCGGGCCGACGACCCGACGATCCCGGTCGAGCTGGCCGGTACGACCCGGATGCTGCCGCGCTCGGCGGTCCGGTGGGTCGAGGCGCAGGGCGACTACGCCCGCCTGCACACCGCCGACGGCTCGCACCTGGTACGGGTGCCGCTGGCGACGCTCGCCGAGCGCTGGGCCGACGCCGGGTTCGTCCGGGTGCACCGCTCCTACCTGGTGCAGCTCAAGTTGATCACCGAGCTGCGGGCGGCCAACGGCGGCTACGTCGTGGTCGTCGACGGCCGGGAGCTGCCGGTGTCGCGCCGGCACACCCGCGAGCTCAAGGACCGGCTGGTCCGCGCGGCGAAGCAGAACTGGGGCGGTTAGCGAACGGGACGGTCAGAACACCTCGGCCGGGTCGATCACCAGCGGGAACGGGCCTTTCATCCTGGAGGGCCGGTCCGGTGCGGCGCCACTTTCCACAGTAACCGTCCACAGGCCGCCTCCGGCCTTGACAAACGCTGGTCAGCTCGGCTGGACCGTGATGTTGCCGCTGCCGGTGCGCACCTTGACGTGGTGGGTGCCGGAGGCGTCGCTCGGTACCCGTACGTCCAGGTCGCCCGAGGAGCTGGTCGCCGATACCCGGTAGGTCTGCCCACCCGGTACGGTCAGCCGCACGTCGCCGCTGCCGGTGTTCGCGTCGACATCCTGCGCGGTGGCCAGCACCAGGGTGGTGTTGCCCGACCCGGTGTGCACGGCGGTCCGCGAACCGCGCAGGTCCTTGGCGTCGATGTCGCCGGACCCGGTCTCCACGGTGGCCGCCCCCGTCACGTGGGCCAGCCGCAGGTTGCCCGAGCCGGCCCGGCCGGTGACGTCGCCGGTGACGTCGGCGACGTCGACGTCACCGGAGCCGGTGCGTACCACCACGTCGCCGGAGGCGCCGTGGATCTGGACGTTGCCCGAGCCGACCTCGAGCGTGGCCGAGGCGATACCGCTCAGCGTGATGTCGCCGGAGCCGTTGCGACCGTTGACCCGTACCCCGCGCGGCGCGGTCACCTCGTAGTCGACCAGGCACACCCGCCCGCACGAGGTGTTGAGGATCAGTGTGTCGCCGCGTACCGAGTCCGTGGCTCCCGGCCGGTCGTCGCGGTACCGGACGTGACGTTTCACGTGAATCGTGCCGTCCGGCGACGCGGACACGGTCACCGATCCGGCCCCGCCGGCGATGGTGATCGCGGCAACCCGGTCCGCCACCGTCCGCTCGTCGCGGAACTCCTGGTCGGCCATCAGATCACAGCCGCCCAGCAGCCCGACGACCAGTACACCGGCCCCACCGGCAACGATCCTTTTCATGCCCCGAAGTTACGGGCCGACCGGGTGTGCGGGCATCCGGGACACTCCCCGAGTCACCCCTGAACATCTCCCCCGAGTGCCAGCCCGGTTCCCGCGCGACCTCTGCACCGAATGTTCACACCAACCGCCGGTCGTCTCCACCGCCACTGAATAGAGTGCGCCGGTATGAGCCAACGTCGAGTACTGGTCGTCGAGGACGAGCGGACGATCGCCGAGTCCGTCGCCGCCCGGCTGCGGGCCGAGGGGTACGCCGTCGACCTCGCCCACGACGGTCCGACCGCCGTCGCCCGCGCCCAGGCGCTCCAGCCCGACCTGGTCGTCCTCGACGTCATGCTCCCCGGGTTCGACGGGCTGGAGGTGTGCCGGCGCCTTCAGGCCCACCGTCCGGTACCGGTGCTGATGCTGACCGCCCGCGACGACGAGACCGACCTGCTCGTGGGGTTGGCCGTCGGCGCCGACGACTACCTCACCAAGCCGTTCTCGATGCGGGAGCTGGCGGCGCGGGTACACGCGCTGCTGCGCCGGATGGACAAGCTCGCCCACCCCGCCGACGACCACGACGCCGCGCCGCCGATCGTCATCGGTGACCTGGAGATCAACCGGGCTGAGCGGCGGGTCCGCCGTGACGGCGTCGAGGCCCACCTGACCCCGACCGAGTTCGACCTGTTGGTCCACCTGGCGAGCCGGCCGCGCACGGTACTGCCGCGCGAGCGCCTGCTCGCCGACGTCTGGGGCTGGTCGGACGCGCTCGGTACCCGGACCGTCGACAGCCACGTCAAGGCGCTGCGTCGCAAGCTCGGCTCCGACCTGATCCGGACCGTGCACGGCGTCGGGTACGCCCTCGAGGTGCCGGCGTGATGGACTTCCTGCCCCGCCCACTGGACCCGCTGCGCTCGATCAAGGTCAAGCTGGGCGTCACCCTCGTCGGCGCGGGCGCCGCCGGGATGGCCGTCTTCTGGTACGGCACCGGGGCGTTCCGGCCGCGGACCGCCGCCACCGCGATCGTCGTCGCGCTCGTCACGTCCCAGATCCTGGCGCACGGGATGACGGCACCGCTGCGGGAGATGACGGCCGCCGCGCGCGCCATGGCGCGGGGGGACTACAGCCGCCGGGTCCGCGCGACCTCGCGCGACGAGGTCGGGCAGCTCGCGGCGGCGTTCAACCAGATGGCCACCGACCTTGAGTCGGCCGACCAGCAGCGGCGCGAGCTGATCGCCAACGTGTCGCACGAACTGCGGACCCCCATCTCGGCGCTCCGGGCCGTGCTGGAGAACATCGTCGACGGCGTCGCCGCCGCCGACCCCGCGACGCTGCGGACGGCGTTGACCCAGACCGAGCGGCTGGGCCGGCTGGTCACCGAACTGCTCGACCTGTCCCGTATCGACGCCGGCGTGCTCGCCCTCGACCTCGACGAGTTCGCGGTCGCCGACCTGTTCGCCGACGTGGTGGCGGAGGCCGAGGTCGCGGCGGCCGCCCGGGACCGGAAGGTGGTGTTCCGTACCCAGGTCGTGCCGCCGGACACCACCGTCTACGCCGACCGCGAGCGGCTGCACCAGGTCGTGGTCAACCTGCTGGACAACGCCGTCCGGCACGGCCCCGCCGACGGCACGGTCACCGTGACCGGCATCGCGGCGGCGGGCGCGGTGACCATCGAGGTCGTCGACGAGGGTCCGGGCATCCCGGTCGAGGAGCGCCACCGCGTCTTCGAGCGGTTCACCAGGGGAGACCGGTCCACCGGCGGCGGCACCGGTCTCGGCCTCGCGATCGCCCGCTGGGTCGTGGAACTGCACCACGGCTCGATCTCCGTCGCCGACACCGGAGCGGCGGAGGGCTGCCGGATCCGGGTCACCCTGCCCGGCCCCGCGACGACAACCTGAGGCCGGCCGGCCTCCCCGTCCCACACCGCACGAGCGCAGTTCGCCGCCCGGCGATCGGCGTCGCTTCATGCTGCCCGAGAACAGGAGTGATGCGCGATGGATGACAGCCAGAGCACGCAGGCCGGTACCGAACGGGACCCGGTCGAGTCGGAGCCGACCGGCGCCGCCCCCGCCGACCCGACGCCTCCCGCCCCGCCGGCACCTGAAGCCTCTGACGCGTCCGTGCCGCCGGCCAAGCCCTTCGCCGGATTGCCGCCGGCACCGCCCTTCCCCGCCGTGCCGCCCGTCCCGGCGCTGGCTGGCCCGCCCCGGACCCCCTCGTCGTTCCCGGTCCACCGGTGGGACCGACCGGGTGTGGCGCCCGGAGCCCAGGTCCTCGGGGCGGTGCTGCTGGCCGCGCTGCTCGGGGCCGGCACCGTCACCCTGGACCGGCCCGGGCTGGGGTGGTTGCTCACCGGCTTCGCCGTCGTCGCGGTCGTGGTCGCCACGAGCGTGCAGTTCCGGGTCCGGTTGGCGGTCGGCCGGTGGCTGTGGGCGCTCGCCGGCATCGCGCTGCTCGCCGTCGGTACGGTCCGGGCCGCCGACTGGCTGTATCTGGTCTGCCTGCCGATGGCCGGGCTGTGTGCCGCCCAGGCCCTTGTCGACGGGGCGTCGCTGCGCAACATGGTCGCCGGTGTCCTCGCCGGCCCGGTGGCGGTGCTCCGGGCGCTGCCGTGGGCCGGCCGCGGGATCCGTGGGATGTCCCCGGGCGCCCGGCCGCAGGCGCTGGGCCGGCTGCTCGCCTCGGCCGCGGTCAGCGTGGTGCTGCTGATCGTGTTCGGAGCCCTGTTCGCCAGCGCCGACGACGCGTTCGCCCGGCTCGTGGGCCGGATCGTCCCGGACGCCGACCTCAGCGGGTTGCCGCGCTGGCTGTTCCTGTTCACGGCGATCGGGCTCGGTAGCCTCGGTATCGGGTACCTGGTGGCGTCGCGGCCACAGCTGACCGAGGCGGGCGAGCCCCGCCGGCCGCTGCGCCTGCTGGAGTGGGCGCTCCCGGTCGCCCTGCTCGACGCGCTGTTCGCCCTGTTCGTACTGGTCCAGGTCACCGTGCTGTTCGGCGGCCGCGACCACGTCCTCCGGCCGGGCGGTCCGGACTTCGCCCAGTACGCCCGCGGCGGCTTCTGGCAACTGCTCGTCGTCACCATGCTGACCCTCGGGGTGGTCGGCGTGGTGGTGCGGTGGGCGCCGCGGGTCGGGCGCGCCGACCGTACCGCCATCCGGGCGCTGGTGGGCGCGCTCGCGGCCCTCACCCTGGTGATCGTCGCCTCGGCGCTGAAGCGCATGGCCCTGTACGAGGAGGTGTACGGGTACACCCGGCTGCGCCTGGTCATCAGCGCCACCGAACTGTGGCTCGGCCTGCTGTTCGTGCTCGTCCTGGTCGCCGGCGTCCGGCTGCGCACGCGCTGGCTGCCGCGGGCCGTCCTGGCGAGCGCGGTGATCGGGCTTCTCGCGCTGGCCGCGGTCGACCCCGACCGGTTCATCGCCGACCGCAACGTCGACCGGTTCGAGCGTACCGGCCGGGTGGACATGTTCTACCTGTCCGGCCTGTCGGCGGACGCGGTACCGGCGCTGACCCGGCTGCCGGCCGACGTGCGGTCGTACCCCCTCGCGGAGATCACCGCGCGCCTCGACGACCAGCCGGACTCCTGGTACGGCTACAACCTCGGGCGTAGCCGGGCCCGCAGGCTGGCGTCCCCCTGATCACGCTGCCGTTCCGCGATCGTGAAGAGTTCGTGGGGCGATGACCCCCTGAAGTCTTCACGATCATGATCGGGTCGGGCAGACTCCCCGCATGGCAACCGCACCGACGCAGCCCGGCCCGGCGGGGCCTGAGAAACGGGTCCGGGTCGTGCTGGCCGAGGTGGCCCGTGCCAGAACCCCCGGGCACACCCGGATCGAGCTGGAGGAGCAGAGCCAGATCGGGGAGGCACTGGTGCGGGGCCTGGTCCGCACCCAGCTCGCGCTCGCCCTGCGGCTCGCCGCGGTCGTGGCGGTCGGGCTCGGCGGGCTGCCGCTGCTGTTCGCGGTCGCGCCGTCGGTGGCCCGGGCGAGGCCGTTCGGGGTGGCCCTGCCGTGGCTGCTGCTCGGGCTGGTGGCGTACCCGTTCCTGGCCACCGTCGGCTGGGCGTACGTGCACCTCGCCGAGCGCACCGAACGCGACTTCGCCGAACTGGTCGAACGGCCGGAGAAGTGAACCCGTACGCCCTGCCGACCGTCGTCGCGGTCACCCTGGTCACCGTCGGCATCGGCGCGTACGGGCTGCGCCTGGCCCGTACCACGTCGGACTTCCTGGTGGCCTCCCGGATGGTCAGCCCCACCTGGAACGCGGCGGCGATCGGCGGGGAGTACCTGTCGGCGGCGAGCTTCCTCGGCGTCGCCGGCCTGGTGCTCAAGCACGGCGTCGACGTGCTGTGGTACCCGGTCGGCTTCGCCGCCGGCTACCTCGCCCTGCTGCTGTTCGTGGCGGCACCGCTGCGCCGGTCCGGCGCCTTCACCCTGCCCGACTTCTGCGAGGTGCGGCTCGGCTCCCGCCCGCTGCGCAAGCTCGCGACCGTGTTCGTGCTGTTCATCGGCTGGTTCTACCTGGTGCCCCAGTTGCAGGGGGCGGGTCTGACGCTCCGCACGGTCACCGGTGGCCCGTACGCCCTCGGTGCGATCCTCGTCGGCGGGGTGGTCACGCTGAACGTCGCGCTCGGCGGGATGCGGGCGATCACGTTCGTGCAGGCGTTCCAGTACTGGCTGAAGTTGACCGCGCTGGCCGTACCCGTGTTCTTCCTGGTGCTGCAGTGGCAGCAGGACGGCCGCCCGGCGCTCGGATCGGAGACCGTCAGCTTCACCCGCCCGACCACCGTCGAGTTCCGGCATCCCGCGGTGCTCACCCTCACCGAGGCGACGACCGTCGAGGTACGCGGTGAACTCGACGGTGAGCGCACCGCCGGCACGGTGACCGTCGGTACCGGCGACCACACCGTCGGCGCCGGCGGCACCCTGCGCTTCCCGCAGGGGGTCCCGGTGCCGAAGGTCGGCGGGGTCGACAGTGACTCGGGGTTGGCCTGGCTGTTGCCCGGCGGCTCCGGCGGCCACGGGCTGTTCGCCACGTACTCGCTGATCCTGGCGACGTTCCTGGGCACGATGGGGCTGCCGCACGTACTCGTACGCTTCTACACCAACCGCGACGGCGCCGCCGCCCGGCGGACCACGCTCGTGGTGCTCGCGTTGGTGGGGCTGTTCTACCTGATGCCGACCCTCTACGGCGTGCTCGGACGGATCTACGTGCCGCACCTGTTGCTGACTGGGGAGACCGACGCGGTGGTGCTGCTCCTGCCCGGCGCGGCGCTCGGCTCCGGCCTGGTCGGTCAGTTCCTGGGCTCCCTGGTGGCGGCGGGAGCGTTCGCCGCGTTCCTGTCGACGTCGTCGGGGCTGCTGACGTCGGTCGCCGGAGTCCTGTCGACCGACGTGCTCGGGCGGGGATCGGTACGGGACTTCCGCCGGGCGGCGATCGTCGCCGGGGCGGTACCGCTGGTCCTGGCGTTGCGGGTGTCCGACCTCGACGTCTCGCAGGTCGTCGGGTTGGCGTTCGCCGTCGCGGCGTCGAGCTTCTGCCCGCTGCTCGTGCTCGGCATCTGGTGGCGCGGGCTCACCGCGGCCGGAGCCGCGGCCGGCATCGTGGTGGGGGGTGGCGCCGCGGTCGGCGCGGTGCTGTTCACGGTGTTCGTCGGGGCGCCCGGTGACGACTGGCCGGCCGCGCTGCTCGCCCAGCCGGCGGCGTGGACCGTGTCGCTGGCCTTCACGGTCATGGTCGTGGTGTCGCTGCTGACCCGGGGACGGGTCCCGTCGAGCGTCGGCGCGACGATGCTGCGGCTGCACGCCCCCGAGACGTTGAGGCTGTAGTACCGGACCGCCCCGGAGACCGGTTCACACGACGTCGGCCGGATCCACCGACAGGTCGAACGGCTCCGCCGACCGCCACACCTGTCCGGGCTCGACGACGGCCTGCTCGGCGTAGGTGTCGCCGTCGAGCGTGAGCACGGTCAGCCGGCGCGCATCGGGGTCGACCACCCAGTACTGCGGGATGCCGCCGGCCGCGTAGTAGTGCCGCTTGAGCACCAGGTCGTTGCCCGGGTTGGACGGCGACAGCACCTCGACGGCGAGCAGGACGTCGTCCTGGTCGAGTTGGTCGGCGTCCTTGTCCAGCGCCACGGTGCGGACCACGCAGATGTCGGGGATGAAGTAGGTGCGGCGGCCGTGGATGGTCACCCCGGCGTCCTGCACGACCGCGATATCGTGCGGCGCACGGGCCGACAGCAGATCACGAAGTCGATTGACGGCGCGGACATGACGCAGTGCCGGCGCTGGAGTCACCAGGAGACTCCCGTCGAACAGCTCGTAGCGCACGCCCGTGTCCGGAAGTCGGTAGAGGTCGTCGACGGTCCAGCCGGCGGTCGGGGGCCGGAGGGATTCGGTCACGGTCACGACCCCCATCCTTCACGGAGCGCCCGACAGTTCCAGCGGTTGTCCACAGGCCACTGTACGTGTCCACAGCCGGCGACGGCCTATTGACGACGCGACGTGCGCGACCGGGATACCGTCGAGCGGTGACCGGAAATGCGCTCGTCCTGCGGGGGCTCGTCAAGCGGTTCGACGGGCTCACCGCCGTGGGTGGGGTCGACCTCGACGTACCGACCGGCTCGTTCTACGGACTGCTCGGCCCGAACGGCGCGGGCAAGACCACCACCCTGTCCATGGCCGTCGGGCTGCTCCGCCCGGACGCCGGTACGGTCTCGGTGCTCGGCCACGACGTCTGGTCCGACCCGGTCGAGGCCAAGCGGCTGCTCGGCGCCATGCCCGACTCGGTGCGCATGTTCGACCGGCTCTCCGGCGGTGAGCTGCTCGCCTACGTGGGCCTGCTGCGCGGCATGCCGACCGAGACGGTGGAGGCGCGCGCCGCCGAACTGCTCGACGTGCTCGGCCTCGCCAGTGCCGGTGGCACCCTCGTCGTCGACTACTCGGCGGGTATGAAGAAGAAGATCGGGCTGGCCTGCGCGCTGCTGCACGCGCCGCGGTTGCTCGTCCTCGACGAGCCGTTCGAGGCGGTCGACCCGGTGTCGGCGGCGCTCATCCGCGACATCCTGCACCGCTACGTCGCCGGCGGCGGCACGGTCGTCTTCTCCAGCCACGTGATGGAGGTCGTGGAGCGACTGTGCAGCCACGTCGCGATCCTCGCCGGCGGGCAGATCAGGGTCGACGGCACCCTGGACGCGGTCCGGCAGGGCCGCCGCCTGGAGGACGTGTTCGTGAGCGTGGTGGGCGGGCGGGTGGCGACCGGGGCGGAGCTGTCGTGGCTGTAGCAGCGCCGTCCGACGGTAACCCGCCGGCCGGTGGTCCCGCCACACCGGACACACGCGCGGGCGGCCCGGCCGCCCGACCGGTCCGCGCACTCCACTTCGTACGGTTGAAGCTGCGGCTGACCGGCAACGGCCTGCGCGGCCAGACCTGGCGGATGGTGCTGTTCGTCGTCGGCGTCCTCGTCGCGGTGGGCAGTGCCGTCGGCGGCTTCGCACTGTTCACCGGCGCGGCCGCGGCCGATGGTCGGATCGGCCCGCTCGTCGTGGCGTTCGCGGGTGCCGCGCTGACGCTCGGCTGGCTGCTGCTGCCGATGCTGTTCTTCGGAGTCGACGAGACGATCGACCCGGCGCGGTTCGCGCTGCTGCCGATCCCGCGGGGCACCCTGCTGCGCGGGATGCTGGCGGCCGCCTGTGTCGGCGTACCGGCGGTCGCGTCCGCGCTGGCGCTGCTCGGGCTGGTCGCCGGTGCGGGGATCGGGCACGGCGCGGCGGCGGCCGGTGTCGCGTTCGCCGGGGCGGTACTCGGACTGCTCACCTGTGTTCTCGGTAGCCGCGCCCTGACCAGCGCGTTCGCGTCGATGCTGCGGTCCCGGCGGGTACGCGACCTGGCCGCCATCCTGCTCGCGGTGCTCGCGTCGTCGGTCGGTCCGCTGCAGCTCGCGGCGTCGTCGTTGATCTCGCACGGCGACCTCGACCGCGCCGTCCGGATCGCGCGGGTACTCGCCTGGACGCCGCTCGCCGCGCCGTACACCGCCTACCTCGACGCCGCCGCCGGCCGGTGGGGGTACGCGCTCGCCCGGCTGGCGATCGCCGCCGCGACGGTCGCGGCGCTGGCGCTGTGGTGGGGCGCCACGATCGAGTCCGCCATGATCGGCGTGGCCTCGGGCGGGCGGTCGTCCGCCCGGGCCGGACGCACGGTCGGCGTGGTGGCCGCACTCGTACCGGCCGCGCTGCGGCGGCCGCGCGCCGGACGGTTCGGCGGGATCGTCGCCCGGGAGTGGCGGTACTGGTGGCGTGATCCGCGCCGGCGCGCCAGCCTGCTGTCGATGACGATCGCCGGGGTGGTCGTCCCGGTGGCGCTGCGGGCCGGCCCGTCGGTCGGTCACGGCGGCACGCCGCTGCCGCTGGCCGTCGCGTTCAGCGCGCTGCTGGCCGCGATGGTGCTGGCCAACCAGTTCGGCCTCGACGCCTCGGCGTACGCGCTGCACCTGCTCGTCGGGGTGCCGGGCCGGGTCGAGTTGCGGGCCCGGGCGGTGGCGCTGCTCGCGTTCATGGTGCCGGTGCTGGTACTGGTCACCGTCGTGATCGCCGTGCTGACCGGGGTGCCCGGGCAACTTCCGGCGGCCCTCGGCACGGTCCTGGGTGCCCTGGGGATCTCGGCCGGCGCCGCCGCGCTGCTGTCGGTGCTCGCGCCGTACGCGTTCCCGGACTCCACCAACCCGTTCGCGGTCGGCGGCGGCACCAGTGGGCTGCGCGGGATGCTGGCGCTGGCCGGTTCGCTCGCGTCCGGGGTCCTGGTGGCCCCGCTGCTGCTGGTGGCGGTGTTCACGCGCGGTCCGGTCGCCGGGTCCGGGGTGCTCGCCGCCGGACTGGTGTGGGGCGGTGCGGGGCTGTTGGCCGGCACCCGCCTCGCCGGTGACATCCTCGATCAACGGGGGCCGGAAATCCTGGCCGCCGTCACCCCGCGTCGATAGGCCGATCATGACCATCTCGCCGTCCGACCCGTTCGCCACGCCCGACCACCTGCGCTCGCCGGTACGCCGGCTGCGTGGCCGGCTGCCCTCGGCGGTGACGCTGTGGACGGCCCGGGACGGCCGGGGCGCACCGGTCGGTCTGACGGTCTCCTCGACGCTGGTCGTCGACGGCGACCCGGCCCGGCTGCTCGGCGTCGTCGACGAGGAGTCCGAGCTGTGGGCCGCGATCGAGGACACCCGACGGTTCGCGGTGACCGTCCTGGCGTCCGACGACCGCCAGCTCGCCGACCGGTTCGCCGGGCTGATGCCGGCCCCCGGCGGCCTGTTCGCCGGCGACGGTTGGCGGGAGAGCGGGTACGGTCCGGTGCCGGCCGGCCGGGAAACCCTGGCCGGGTGCCGGCTCGACGGCGCGCGGCCGGTCGGCTGGGGGCTGCTGGTCGAGGCGACGATCGAGACGGTGGCGCTGGGCGGGGCGGAGGCACCGCTCGTGCACTACCGGGGCCGCTACCGCGACCTGGCCTGAGCCGTCACGAGTCGGTCGACGCGGGGCCATCCGGTGTCGCCGGGCACGGCGGTCAGCGGTGTGACGCCGGTTACTCGGCGCACCGCAGGCGCCGTTTAGCGCAGGGCCGTACCGCCGCCGGCCCGGGACCTTCACCACCCCGCACTCGGGTTTCTACCGTCCGGGCATCGGTCGGCGCCCGGGTCCTCACGTCGGGCGCCGGCCACCGACCGTTCCCCCACGACAGGTGGTGACCTGATACATGAGCACCGAGACACCGGTACCCCGGTCAACCTCGCAGTCCCCGCCGACGGAACCGGACCCGGTCGCCGCCGGGTACCTCGCGGTCGAGCAGAGCCCCGAGTTCGCGACTCTCCGCAAGGCCCTGCGTGGCTTCGTGTTCCCGATGACCGCGGCGTTCTTCGTCTGGTACGCGCTGTACGTGATCCTGTCGGCCTATGCCCGTGACTTCATGGGCGTGAAGATCGTCGGCAACATCAACGTGGCGCTCGTCTTCGGGCTGCTGCAGTTCGTGTCGACGTTCCTCATCGCCTGGCTGTACTCCCGGTATGCCGACCGCCGGATCGACCCGCTGGCCGGGGACCTCCGGGAGCGCGTGGAAGAAGGGAACCGTTCGTGAACCGCCTCCTTCTCGCGGCCGAGTCGGGCAGCAACGCCCGTGGCCTCACGATCACGCTCTTCGTGATCTTCGTGCTGATCACCCTGGGCATCACGGTCTGGGCCAGCCGCCAGACCCGCAGCGCGGCCGACTTCTACGCCGGCGGCCGCTCGTTCAGCGGCTTCCAGAACGGCATGGCGATCGGCGGCGACTACATGTCGGCGGCCAGCTTCCTCGGCATCGCCGGCATCATCGCGCTCAGCGGCTACGACGGCTTCCTGTACTCGATCGGCTTCCTGGTCGCGTGGCTGGTCGCGCTGCTGCTCGTCGCGGAGCTGCTGCGGAACTCCGGCAAGTACACGATGGCCGACGTACTGGCATTCCGGATGCGGCAGCGACCGGTCCGGACCGCCGCTGCGGTCTCCACGATCACTGTGTCGATCTTCTACCTGCTCGCGCAGATGGTCGGCGCCGGCGCGCTGGTCTCCCTGCTGCTGGGTATCAAGCCCGGCCAGACCTTCCTGGGCATGGACGCCGACACGGCCAAGGTCGCCACGATCGTCTTCGTCGGTGTACTGATGATCGTGTACGTGGTCGTCGGTGGCATGAAGGGCACCACGTACGTCCAGATCGTCAAGGCGTTCATGCTGATGCTGGGTGCGCTGCTGATGACCCTGCTGGTGCTCGCCGCGTACAAGTTCAACCTTTCCAGCCTGCTCGGCGAGGCGGCCGCCAAGTCCGGCAAGGGCGCCGCGTTCCTGGAGCCGGGTCTGCGGTACGGCAAGGAGGTCCCCGGCGACGCCGCGCAGACCTTCTACAACAAGATGGACCTGCTCTCGCTCGGCATCGCACTGGTGCTCGGCACGGCGGGCCTGCCGCACATCCTGACCCGCTTCTACACCGTGCCCAACGCCCGGGCCGCCCGCAAGAGCGTGCTGTGGGCGATCGGGCTGATCGGCGCGTTCTACCTGATGACCCTCGCGCTGGGCTTCGGCGCGGCGGCGCTGGTCGGCGGCAAGGCGATCACCACTCAGGACAAGGCCGGCAACACCGCGGCCCCGCAGCTCGCCCAGGTCCTCGGCGAGAAGTACCTCGGGGGTGCCACCGGCGGTTCGGTGATGCTCGCGGTCATCGCGGCGGTCGCGTTCGCCACGATCCTCGCGGTGGTGGCCGGCCTGACGCTGGCGTCGTCGTCGTCGCTCGCGCACGACTTCTACGCCAACGTGCTCAAGAACGGGCAGACGTCGGAGCGCCAGGAGGTGCAGGTCGCGCGGATCTCGGCGCTCATCATCGGCGCGGTGTCGATCGGACTGTCGATCTACGCGCAGAGTCTGAACGTCGCGTTCCTGGTGGCGCTGGCGTTCGCGGTCGCCGCCTCGGGCAACCTGCCGGCGATCCTGTACTCGCTGTTCTGGAAGCGGTTCACCACGACGGGCGCCACGGCGGCGATCTACGGCGGGTTGCTCTCCGCCGTGGTGCTGGTGTTCTTCTCGCCCGTGGTCTCCGGCTCGCCGACGGCGATGTTCCCGCACAACGACTGGCACTGGTTCCCGCTGTCCAACCCGGGACTCATCTCGATTCCGGTCGGGTTCCTGTGCGGCTGGCTCGGCACCGTGCTGTCGCGGGAGCCGGCCGACGCGGCGAAGTACGCGGAGATGGAGGTCCGGTCGCTCACCGGAGCGGGTGCGCACTGATCGTCACGTAAAGTAGTGGTTCGATGGCGCGGGGCGGGTCGGATGATCCGCCCCGCGCCGCGTCTGCGCGGCCGGTTCAGCGTAGGCTCTCCGGCATGACGGATGCGCGACAGTACGGACAAGATCATCGGATCCTCGTCACCGGGGGCGCCGGATTCGTGCCGTCACACCTGGTGGACGCGCTGCTGGCGCGGGGCGCGACGGTCGTCGCGGTCGACAACTTCGTCACCGGAAGCAAGGACAACGTCGCCCACCTTGCCGACCACCCCCGCTTCACGCTGATCGAGGCGGACGTCACCGAGCCGCTGCCGGCCGACGCCGGGGCGCTCGCCAGCCGGTTCGACGCGATCATGCACTTCGCGTCACCGGCGAGCCCGACCGACTTCGCCCAGATCCCGATCGAGATCCTGCGGGTCGGCTCGGTCGCGACCCTGAACCTGCTCGAGCGCGCGGTGGCCGACGGTGCCCGCTTCGTCATGGCGTCCACTTCGGAGGCCTACGGCGATCCGCTCGTGCACCCCCAGCCTGAGACCTACTGGGGCAACGTCAACCCGATCGGCGTGCGCAGCGTGTACGACGAGGCCAAGCGCTTCTCCGAGGCGGCCACCATGGCCTACCACCGCCGCCACGGCCTCAGCGTCGGCATCGTGCGCATCTTCAACACGTACGGCCCGCGGATGCGCCCCGACGACGGCCGTGCGATCCCCACGTTCATCTCGCAGGCGCTGCGCGGGGAGCCGATCACCGTGCACGGTACCGGCGCGCAGACCCGTTCGGTCTGCTACGTCGACGACCTCGTCCGGGGCATCGTCGCGCTGCTCGACTCGGGTGAGACCGGGCCGGTCAACGTCGGCACGGAGCACGAGATGACGATGCGCGAGCTGGCCGAGACGATCGTCCGGCTGACCGGGAGCGCGTCGGAGGTCACGTACGTGCCGCGCCCCGCGGACGACCCGGAGAAGCGCCGGCCGGACCTGACCCGGGCCCGCACGCTCCTGGGGTACGAGCCGACCGTCGGTCCCGAGGACGGGCTGCGGCGCACTATCGACTACTTCACCGGTCGCGGCTGACCCGCGGCCTCACCGGGCGCGGGTAGCGGGCCCGGTTCCTGGTCACCATCGGTATCGGCCTGCGCGCGTACTGGCGTGGGCTACGTAGGCTGGTGCCATGTCCTCCCCGACCCCCCGCCGTGGCAGTTCCAGCGGCCGGGCCTCGGTACCCAGCGGTCCTTCCGCGTACCGCGGCTCCGGCCGGGCTCAGATCCCTCCCCGTGCCGTGGGCCACGGCGCCGTTCCACCGCAGTACCGGGACGGCCGCCCGCCGCAGGACCCCGGTGGCCGCCCGCCGCAGGGCCCTGGCGGCACGCCGTACCGGCGCCGGATCCGTCCCCGCTGGGGGCGGATCGCGCTCGTGCTGGCGCTCGCGCTGCTCCTGCTGGCGGGGCTGGGCGCGGGTGGCGCGTTCCTGTACTACCGCAACCTCGACTCCGGTCTCCAGCGCACCGACGCGTTCTCGAAGATCTCCGGGGATCGGCCGACCAGTTCTGTCGCCGGTGCGCAGAACATCCTGCTGCTCGGCAGTGACTCGCGGGACCCGGACAACAAGGCCAAGCCGGGGCAGTGGCGTACCGACACCATCATTCTGCTGCACGTCGACGCCGCTCACCAGAAGGCGTACCTCATCTCGCTACCGCGTGACCTGTACGTCCACATCCCGAAGAGTCCGACCAACCCGGACTTCGGCGACACCAACGCCAAGATCAATGCGGCGTTCGCGTGGGGCGGCGTACCGCTGGCGGTGCAGACCCTGGAGAACTACAGCGGCGTACACATCGACCACGTGGTACTGGTCGACTTCGGCGGCTTCCAGCAGGTCACGGATGCGCTCGGTGGGGTCGACATGAATATCGAGCAGGACATCACCTCGATCCACAAGCCGAACCGGAAGTTCACGAAGGGAATGCAGCACCTCGACGGCGCCGCTGCGCTCGACTACGTGCGTCAGCGGTACCAGTTCCCCGACGGCGACTTCGCCCGGATGCGCCATCAGCAGGAGTTCATGAAGGCGCTGCTGGACAAGGCGACCAGTACCGGCACGATGAGTAACCCGTTGAAGCTGAACGCATTCCTGAAGTCGGTGACGAACGCGATGACGGTCGACAACGACTTCTCCCTCGCCAGTACCGCCTGGGCGTTCCACAACATGACCAGCGCGGACCTGACGTTCATGACCAGCCCGAACCTCGGCTCGGACACGGTCAACGGCGAGAGCGTGGTCGTCTCCGACAAGCCGCGGGCGCTGTCGCTGTACAAGGCCGTGGCCGAGGACACGGTGGCCGAATGGGTGGCGCAGAATGGCACCTCGGCGGCGAAGCCTGGCCGTTGAGCTGAATCAAAGCCGAATACGTTGAGTTGAGCCGATACCGAAAGGGGCATCTCCGCGAGTGCGGAGATGCCCCTTTCGCCTTTGATATGCGTATTGATGCCGCCTTCGATGCGTCGCGGAAACCGCCGACGACCCGTACAGTCACATAGGCCAAGATCGCTACCCTCAGTTCGCCGCGCGGGAGACCGGATGCAGCAGACCACGCCTCGGGGGTCGTCGACGACCTACGGTCGGCCCATGGGGCCGCCGGCGCCGACCGGCGAGGTCCCGTCCCGGCCGCTCGCGCCGCCCGCTGCAGCCGCGCCGGTCGTACCTCCGCCGGCCGCCCGGGCCGTGTCGCCGGCGGTGCCCGCGCCGGCCGCGGTGCCCGCGCCGCCCTCCCCACCGGCCACGCCCGGTGCGCCGCGCAAGGGTCGCCGGGCCGGTGGTCCGCTGTGGGCCCGGCTCCTGGTGGTCGTGGGAACGCTCATCATGCTGGCGAGCGGCGGCACGATCGTCGGTGTCAAGGTTCTCGTCGGCCGGGCGGGCAGCGCGATCCAGCAGGGCAACCTGCTCGGTGACGCGGGTGCCACCCACGTCTCGATCGACGGGCCGCTGAACATCCTCCTGGTCGGTATCGACCAGCGTCCGAACAGTACGGACCTGATCCGGTCGGACTCGATCATCATCGCCCACGTCAACGCCGCGCACGACCAGGCGTTCCTGGTGTCGATCCCGCGCGACCTGGTGGTGACGATCCCCGCGTACGACAAGACCGGCTACCGGGGCGGCCGGGAGAAGATCAACGCCGCGTTCGCGTTCGGCAGTCAGGGCAAGGGTGGCCGCGAGGGCGGGTTCGAACTGCTGGCGCTGACCATCCAGAAGAACATCGCGCCGGGGCTCACGTTCCACGGCGGCGCCATCGTCGACTTCGGTGGCTTCCAGGCCCTCGTCGACGTGCTCGGTGGCGTGGACATGTGCATCGACCAGCGGGTCGTCTCCCACCACATCGGTTTCGACCGGAAGGGCAACTTCCTGTCGCCGAGCAAGGGCGGCAAGGCGGTCGTGTACGAGAAGGGCTGTCAGCGGATGGAGCCCTGGCAGGCGCTGGACTATGCCCGCCAGCGGTACGGCTTGGAGAACGGCGACTACGACCGCCAGCGCCACCAGCAGCAGTTCCTCAAGGCCATGCTCAAGGAGGCGCAGAAGCAGGGCGTGGCGACCAATCCGGTCAAGCTCGTCAAGATGATGGATGCCGCGGGGAAGGCGTTCACCGTCGACCGGCACGGCATCGCCCTGGAGGACTGGCTGTTCACCGTGCGCAACGTGATCACCAGTGAGCCGGTAATGATCAAGACCAATGCCGGCCGGACCAATACGGTCCAGCTGGGCAACGAAGAGGCCGAGGAGTTGACACCGGAGAGCGTCCAGCTGTTCCGGGCGCTGGCCGACGACACGCTCGACCGGTTCGTCGTGGACAACCCCACCTTCGTCTCCACGGACGGATTCACGGGTTGACGTTCATGGCCAGGATTTACGGATTGACGTCCCCGGTCGCGGGCCCGCGAACGGATCTTTCGGGCCCGGGACCGTGGTAGGGGTGTCGTAAACTGGCAGCCATTCCCGCCGGTCGGCTACATCAACATGGGCCGATGCGGGTCAAGCATCGGCACGGGGAGTCGCGACGCCCACCGCACCTGAAACCAGTCATCCGGCTACCGGACGCGCGTCCGGCCAGCCGGAGGCGCCGGCGACCGAGTCGAACGCCGTCGACGCCGAGTTAACCGACCGCGCCGACCGGGTCGACGCCGAGTTAACCGACCGCGCCGACCGGGTCGACGAGAGCGGATCCGCCGGTACGGCCGGGGCCGCCGGTCAGTCCGAGTCCACCGGCGCGGCCGGGGCCGCCGGTCAATCCGAGTCCACCGGCGCGGCCGAGCCCGCCGGTCAGTCCGAGTCCACCGGCGCGGCCGAGCCCGCCGGTCAGTCCGAGCCCGCCGACCCGGCGCCGCCCGCCGCCGCCCGCCCCTTCCGTCCGGGCAAGCTGCCCGGACGGGACCCGGTGTGGGCGCGGCTGCTCGTCCTGCTCGGCGTGCTCCTGGTGGTCACCGCCGGTGCCACCGTCACCACGACCGAGGTGCTGACCCACCGGTACGACGCCGCCGTGAAGAAGGGCACGCTGATCGCGCCGGAGGCCCGGTCCGGCGGGGATCAGCCGCAGGTGCGGCTCACCGGCCCGCTCAACTACCTGCTCATCGGCTCCGACGCGCGGGCCGACGACCCGGCGGCCGGCCAGCGCTCCGACACGATCATCATCGTGCACGTCCCGGCCTCCATGGACCGCGCGTACCTGATCTCCGTCCCGCGCGACCTGCGGGTGCAGATCCCGGCGTTCCCCGCGACGGACTTCCAGGGCAGCCACGAGAAGATCAACGGGGCGTTCGACTACGGCCGGGGTGGTGAGGGCGGGGTGCAGTTGCTGTCCGCCACCCTCCACGACCTCATCGGCATCCGCTTCGACGGTGCCGCCGTGGTCGACTTCAGCGGTTTCGAGAAGGTCATGACCCTGCTCGGCGGCGTCGACATGTGCATCGACGAGCGCACCGAGTCCCAGCACATCGGCCACGACAAGGACGGCAACTTCCTGCCCCCGTGGTACGGGCCGGAGGGCTCGTACCGCAACTACGAGAGCACGCCGGAGGTGTACGAGATCGGCTGCCGGCGCCTGGAGCCGTGGCAGGCGTTGGACTACTCGCGCCAGCGCAAGAGCATCCCGGACGGCGACTATGGCCGGCAGCGCCACCAGCAGCAGTTGCTGAGAGCGATGCTCGACGAGGCGCGCCGACAGGGCCTGGCGACCAACCCGCGCAAGCTGGACTCGTTGATCCGTTCGGTCGGATCCTCGCTGACCGTCGACACCGGCGGCGTGGCGCTCGCCGACCTCGGGTACGCGCTGCGCGGCGTCAACCCCGGCGAGCTCGTCGGCATCAAGATCCCATCCGAGCCGCAGGACATCGGCGGCATCTCCTACGTGATCGCGCACGAGCAGGAGGCCACCGCGCTGTACCAGGCGATCCGCGAGGACAGCCTGGACACGTGGATACAGAACAATCCGACCTGGCTCAACAGCCTCTGAATGGTGGATGTACCGGGATGTCAGCGGCCGGCCGTCCGGGCAGCCTCTAAGCTGGCGGCGTGTTTGGGCGTAACCAGGTTCCCGGCGTGACCGCCGCCGACGTGTCGGACGAAGCATTTCTGCTGGATGTACGGGAGGACGAGGAGTGGGTCGCGGGCCACGCTCCCGGCGCACACCACGTACCGATGCACACCGTGCCGGCCCGGCTGGACGAGATCCCGGCTGACCGGGACGTGGTCGTGGTCTGCCGCTCCGGCGGACGGTCGGCACAGGTGACCGCATACCTGGTGGCGATGGGGCGGGACAACGTCCGCAACCTCGACGGTGGCATGGCGGCATGGGCGCGGACCGGCCGGCCGATGGTCAGCGAGGACGGCAGCGCACCGCAGGTTGCCTGAGGTGACCGCGGAACTGCCGTTCCGGCGCCGGATCCGACGTGTCCCGCGCGCGGCGCACGGGTCGGTGCGGCGTACCGCACCGACCCGTCCGCTCGTCTTCGCTCACCGTGGCTCGTCGGCCGCCGAGCCCGAGCACACCCTGGCGGCGTACCTGCGGGCGATCGAGGAGGGCGTCGACGGGCTGGAGTGCGACGTCCGGCTGACCCGGGACGGCCAGCTCGTGTGCGTGCACGACCGGCGACTGGAGCGCACCAGCAACGGCCGTGGCCTGGTGAGCACCAGGACGCTGGCCGAACTCAACGAGCTGGACTTCGGTTCCTGGCATCCCGGCCCCGGAGACGACGACGCCGACCTCGTCTACGACGTCACGGCCGACGGCCGGGCCCGGATCCTCACCCTCGACCGCCTGCTGGCGACCGTCCACGACGCCAACCGGCCGATCCGGCTGCTGATCGAGACCAAGCACCCGACCCGGTACGGGCCGGCGGTGGAGGAACAGGTCATCGAGGCGCTGCGCCGGTACGGGCTGGACGAGCCACGCGCCGGGCACCCCGTCGAGGTCTCGGTGATGTCGTTCTCCGCGCTCGCCATCCGCCGTACCCGCCGCCTGGCGCCGCGGCTGCCCACGGTGATGCTGATGGAGTTGCTGCCGGCGGGGCTGCGCGGGGGTCGGTTGCCGTTCGGCTCCCGCATCGGCGGCCCCGGTGTACGCCTGCTGCGCGCCCACCCAGAGGTGGCGGTCCGGCTGCACGAGCGTGGCCACCAGGTGTACGTGTGGACCGTCAACGAGGCGGCCGACGTGGACCTGATGGTCGAGCTGGGCATCGACGGCGTGATCAGCGACCGGCCGGCCTTCGTGCAGCGGCGCCTGGACGAGCTGGGCCTACCGCGGACCTGACCGGCCCGGCACACTCTGCATCATGGCCGCCTCCCCCACCCAGCCGCTCGACCCGGTCGCGCTGCTCGACCGCCTCGCCGACCTGATCGCGTTGACCAACCGTGGTGCGGCGGGCCGGTCGGTCCTGCAGCTCATCGTCGAGCTGGCCGCCGAGGCGACCGGCGCCACCGGGGCGGTGTTCATCGAGTACGTCCCGCCCGGCGGTCATGTCGTCGCCGCCACGACCTCGCTGAGCTGGGGGATGGGGGTACCGGTCGATCTGTCCGGGCCGCGTGCCGAACAGGACCTGGTCGCCATGCACGGCCAGCAGGTCCGGGTCGACCAGTTGTTGCCGCCGTGGGCCGACCACCTCCGTGGCCGGGGCATCGGCCGGGTCCTCACCTCGGTCAGCACGGTCGACGGTGTGCTGGTCGGATCGCTGCACGCGGCTTTCCCCGACCCCGACGGCCGGGCCGACGCCCGGCAGATCGCCGCGATGCGCCTGCTGGCCACCGTCGCCACCGCGGTGTACCAGGCGAGCGCGGGGCCGCCGGTGCACCCGGACGGGCCGGCGGACGGCCGACCCGACGCGGCCGCCGCCGGGCGGCACGAGCGGGAGCAGGGGCGTGACCTCTTCATCGCGATGACCAGTCATGAACTGCGCACCCCGGTCACGGTGATCAAGGGGTACGCGGACACGCTGGTCGAGCGGTGGGCCTCGCTCGACGAGCCGACCCGCCGGGAGGCCGTTCACGCCGTGTGGCAGCGCGCCCGGGAGCTGGCCCGGCTGATCGACCGTCTGCTGATCGCCGCCAGCGACGTCACCGGCATCAGCGACGGCTCGACCGCGATGCCCTTCGACCCCGCCCGGGTGCTGCGCGACGCCGCCCTGGAGCTGAGTCCGGACCTGCGCAGCAACCTGCGTGTGAACCTCCCCGACACGCTGCCGAAGGTGCGCGGCGACCGGGCCAGTTTCGCCACCGTACTGACGGAACTGGTGACGAACGCGTGCAAGTACTCCCCGGATCGGGTAGACGTGGAGCTGACGGCGGGTTCGGACGCGCACACGGTCTGGATCCGGGTCACCGACCGCGGCGTGGGGATCCGGGCCGAGCACGCCGAACGCGCTTTTGATCGTTTCTGGCAGTTGGAACGGGGAGATCAGCGACAATACGGCGGGGTGGGCCTCGGCCTGTACCTTGTCCGCAAGATTGTCGAGCGCCAACAGGGGTGGGTCAGCTTGCGCCCACGCCCAGGCGGCGGTGCCGTCGCCGAGATCCGCCTGCCCCGCGCCGACGCGGCGGGCGGTCCGACATGAGCAGGCGAGTGACGTGGCAAAGCGAGGCGCCGGAATGAGTACCCAGGCCGCAGAAGCCGCGCGTACCTGGTGCGTGGTCGTGCCGCACCACGCCGATGGTGCCCGGCTGGCCCGGCGGCGCCTGGCCGCGAGCCTGGCCGGGTGGCTACCGGCGGTCATGCTGGCGGACGCGATCGCGGTCACCGCGGAGCTGGTCGGCAACGCCGTCCGGCACGCCGCACCGCTGCCCGGTGGCGTGGTGCGGGTGGCGTGGCGGCTGCAGCCGGGCGGCGACATCGAGATCCGGGTGACCGACGGCGGTGCCGCGACCCGGCCGGTGGAGCGTCGGGTCGGCTCCGACTCGCCGGACGGCCGCGGCCTGGCGATCGTCGCGGCGCTCACCGACCGGTGGGGAGTCGACCGGGACGGCCTCGGACAGTGCGTCTGGGCCCGGATGGCGGCCTCGGTGTCGCCCCCGGCCGGTGCCGAACCGGCCGGCGCGTCCGGTGAACCGACCTGGGTGCGCGCCGTACCGCCCGGCAGGGCCTAGGCTGGGTCGCCGTGAGCAAGCGTGCCAGGAACTCGCGTACCCGTACCGACGCACCCAAGCGCCAGAAGGTGCGTGACATCTTCGTCCCCCGCCCGTTCGCCGGCCTCGCCGACGAGGCCGAGTGGATCGCCCTCCGTGAGCTCGTCCCGGCGGCCACCGCCCCGCTGCGGCTGGCGCCGGACCTCGTGGAGCAGTTCGGCGACCGCCCGATCACACTCGCCACGGTGCTGCCGATGGCGTGGCCGGCCATGACCAAGCCGGACGGCCGGATCTTCATCGGCCTGCAGCGGCACGTGCAGTCCGGCGACGTCTCGCGTGACCTCGCGGTGGCGGTGCTGAACGCGCTGGAGACCGAGCCCGGCGCCACCGTCGGCGTACCGGCGCTGCCGGGTGAGGGTCCCCGGCTGCAGGACGTGCTCGCCGACGGGCCGCTGGAGATCACACTGCATGACAGCTACGAGTTCTGGCTGGAACCGGGGGCGACCGAAGACCCGAACGTCAAGGCGTCGCTGGAGCGGGCCAACGCCGCCATCTACCCGACGGTGAAGCTCACCGCCGCGCCGGCGGCGTACTGGTGCCGGATGCCCGACCGGGCCCACGTGCGCTGGGTGCTCACCGAGGACGAGGATCCGGCGCTGGACGCCCTGGCCCGGCTGTCCGCGGCCGGTGGCCTGCTACTCGGCGACGGTACGAAGTTCGCCGGCATGTTCCGGGCGCACGGTCTGCTCGTACCGGTGTGGGATCTGCCGGGCGAGCGGGAGGCCGGCGACTGGGAGGCGCCCGTGGCGGAGTTCGCCAAGCGGTACGGCGAGGCGCTCGGGGTGAGCGAGCCGCTGACCGCCGCGGAGCGCCGGTCGCGCCAGGGCCTGCTGGGCCGCCAGTTCACGCTTCGCTGAGCGATCCTCAGGGTCCGCGCCCGCCCTGCGCGCCTCGCTCCGCCTCCGCGTCCCAAGATCCGCGCAATGTCGCGAACATTGCTGCTACCGGTTCGTCCATAGCAGCAATGTCTGCGACATTGCGCGGATCTTGAGGCGCTCCGCGACCGCGACCGCGACCGCGACCGCGGACAGGGGCTGCGGGCTATCAGAGCTTGACCGGCGCCCGGCTCACGGGCGCGGACATGCACCGCGGTCCGCCCCGCCCCGACCCCAGTTCCGAGCCGCTGATCCGGATGACCTCGATGCCGGCCCGTTCCAGTTGGGCGTTGGTCTCCACGTTGCGTTCGTACGCCACGCACAGCCGGGGCGCCAGGGCGAGCGTGTTGTTACCGTCGTCCCACTGCTCCCGTTCGGCGGTCACCGGGTCGAGCCCGGTGTCGATGACGCGCAGCGTGTCGATGCCGAGCGCCTTGGCCGCCGCGGTGAGGAACGGCTCCGGCGGGTGGATCCGCAGTTCGTCGCCCTCGCCGGCGGTGACGGTCCAGGCCTGGAGGCTGTCGGCCATGTTGGGGTACATGACGACGGCGTCGGCGTCGACCATGGTGCACACGGTGTCCAGGTGCATGGTGGCGCGCTCCTGGGCGATCGGGACGACCAGGACGGTGTGTGCGAGGCCGCGGGCGAAGCAGCGGCGGGCCAGCCGCTCGGCGCCGGCCGGCCGGGTGCGTTCGCCGACGCCGACGGCGAGCACGCCGGGTCCCAGCAGCAGCACGTCACCGCCCTCGAGGTGCTCCAGCCCCGGCTCGTACACCAGCGGGGTGCCGGCGAAGCGCGGGTGGTGGCGGTAGATGGCGTGGGTGAGAGTGGTTTCCCGGCCCCGGGCCGGCATGGCGAGACTGGTGACGGCGACCTCGTCGCCCACCCAGACCGACGAGTCGCGGGTGAACAGCAGGTTGGGCAGCGGGTCGATGATGAAGTCGTGCCGGTCCATCAGCGAGTACACGATGCCGCTGCCGGTCCGTAGCTCCTCGTGGGCCAGCCCGGTCATGAGGACGTCGGCCAGGCCGGCCGGGTCGAGGTCGGACAGGTGCGCGGCGACCTCCGCGCGCAGCGTGTCGCCGAGTCGGACGTCCGACAGCACCGCCTCGGTCAGTTCGGCCCGGGCGGCCGGAATTCCGAGCACTTCGGTGATCAGGTCCGCCAGGTAGAGCACCTCCACGCCGCGGCCGCGCAGGGCGGCGGCGAACTGGTCGTGCTCCTCCTGCGCGCGGCCGACCCACGGGATGCCGTCGAAGAGCAGTGAGTCGTTGTTGCGCGGGGTCAGCCGCGCGAGTTCGCGACCGGGCCGGTGGAGCAGGACCGTACCCAACTGGCCGACTTCGCTGTCGACGTAATGGTTCACGAACAATCACCCTATCGAGCAGTCCGGTATGGGCCACTTGGGCACCATCTGATTCTGAATCTTCGTGTGAATGCGGCTTTCATCCACACTCACTCGTACTCATTCATCGATGATCGTGTAAGTTGACACGTAACGTAGTGACACAAGCACGGTGCGGGTACGAACTGGGAGGTGCGCGATGACCAGTTTCCTCCATGCCAGCGGTGGTCGTGATCTTCGGTCTTCCGCCGAAGGGTACGCATCATCCCCGGCAACCATGGAGGGCCGAACGTCCGCACTGGAGTGGATCCGTAGTCGACGGACGGAGCGGGAGACCCGCCGCGCGGAGTTGGCCCACCAGCGGGCCGCCCAACGACTGGAGGCGCTCGGCGACAACTGGCGGGTTCTCGACCTGCAGGCGACCGCCGGCTCGGACCGGATGAGCTTCCTCGCCGTCGGGCCCGGCGGCATCTTCGCCGTGACGGTCAAGGACCACGGGCGCAGCCGGGTCAGCTTCTCCGGGGACGTGGTGCAGATCGACGGGCGGCGGCCCAAGTACGTACAGGAGGCCCGCAAGGTCGCCAAGCGCGCGGCCATCGCGTTGACCCGCATCGCGGGCGTTTCCGTACCGGTGATGCCGGTGCTGGCGTTCGCCGGAACCGGGGCGATCAGCGTGTACGGCATGCCCAAAGGCGTGATCATCTCCTCGTACCAGGAGCTGAGTCGGGTCCTCAACGCCCGCGGCCACCGGCTCGGGCCGGACACGGTGGAGAAGGTGTACGCCCTGGCGGCCGACCCCGCTACCTGGATCAACCCACCGTACGTCCCGCTCGCGGACCGGTACCGCTGGTACTCGGAGGGCGACAGTTCGGTCGGTACGCGCCGCTGACAAGAGATCGACGGGCGGGTAACCTAGCTTCGCATGGCGCCAGGCAGCATTCCCCCTCTCGGCACCTCGGGCGTTGCCGGAGTGTGCGAATGTTCGGCCCGTTCCTCCTCAGCGGTAGCACGGCGCCGGATCGGGAGCCGATGATGGAGAGGCTCACCGAACCGCCGCGCATCCTGGCTGCCTGAGGAGGCGCCGTGCCTCACGTCGAACTGTCGCTGTCCGAACCGGCGGTCCAGCGACGCCCGTCGGGCCGGTCGTCGCTTGGTCGATGGGCCAAGGCCGTGGCTCAGGCGGCCGAGTCGAGTCTGGTGATCAACGCCGAGGCCGTCATCGTGGCGGTGTCGCCGGCGTGCGAGGAGATGTTCGACCTCGGTGGTCCCGCGGTCGGCGCCCACCTGCTCGACGTCCTGCGACTGCTCGACTTCTCCAGCCCCGGCGGGGCGCTCAGCCAGAGCGAGGCGCGCAAGATCCCGCCGCTGCTCGCACTGGACTCCGGCCGGTTGGCCCGCGGCCTGCTGCGGGTGGAGTGCCACCAGGGGCCGTGCACCGTGGACGCGATCGCCACGCCGCTGCGTGAGGGCTCCGTGCTGGCCGGCTCGCTGACCTTCTTCTGCCCGGTCTGAGTCGCCCGCTGCTGCCCGGTGTGGGCCGCCCGGTCCGTCGTCTCTCCGGCCGTCCTGACCCCGCCAGCGGCCGGTCTGGTTCGTCCGCTTTCGATGGCCTACGTGAGATCACTCTATGTTGCGTAAGTCCCACGAGCGGTTTCTCGCTGGGTTTCACCGCTGGAAGGCCCGTAGTCTCCTTGCATGTTGGACCTGGAGCTGCTGCGCGAGGACTATGCTGTCTGCCGCCTGCCGGTCGGCTCCCCACTGCCGCAGAACCTCCTCGCGCACGCCGCTCGCGGCAAGGTGGTCTCCGTGACGTGGACCCCTGACGAGGTGTCGATCATGTGCCCGGCGGTGTACGCCCCCGAGGGGGCCAGCGTCGAGACGCCGTGGCGGTGCTTCCGGGTCGTCGGGCCGGTCAACCTCGCGCTCACCGGCATCCTGGCCTCGATCGTGAGCCCGCTCGCCGATGCCCGGGTCAACATCTTCGCCTTCTCCACTTTCGATACCGACTATCTTCTGGTGCCATCGGTCCGGTTGACCGAGGCGGTCGCCGCGCTCACCGCGGCGGGGCATCGCGTCTCCGGGTAGCGGGCAACGCGGAGGAGCGCAGCAGGTGTGAGCAGGCCGAGGACGCTGACCGGGGCCCTGCTGGTGGTAACGGCGATGCTGCTGGCGGCGGCCGGCTGCGGCCGGGTCGAGCGGGTGCCGGCCCCGTACGGGAGCCGGTCCGCGCCACCCGGGGCCGCCTCGGCGTCGCCGGATGACGAAGCCTGGCCGGGGACCGGAACCGATCCGGGTGACGGCCCGTCGCCGGGCGCCGACCCGTCGGCCGGACCGGACGATCCGGCCGCCGGCCTGCCCGGTTCCGGGTACCCCACCCCGACGCCCGGCGCCACCGCCGTACCGTGCGCCGGCCAGCCCGGCGTCGACCAGGTGATCGCGGCGCTGCGCCGGAACGGTGGCGTACGGCCGCCGGGTACGACGCCCCGGGTGGTGACCGCGCCGGTGTGCGCGGGCTCGTGGCAGTACACGGTGCTGGACTTCCCCGGTCAGGGCATGCTCCAGGTGGTGACGCGGGGCGGTGACCCGCTCACGGTCGTCACGGCCGGCACGTTCGTGTGTACGCCGGAGGTCAAGGGTGCGGCGCCGGCCGGCATCGTCGCCGCGGCACACTGCCAGTAGGACCGTGCGGCGGCCCGTGCGGTGCACTGCCGGCGAGCCCGTGTGGTGTAACCGCCGGCGAGCACACGCGGCCGCCCGCCGGTGCGCGGGATAGTCTCCTCGACGTCGCACAAGAGAGGGGCAACGCCATGCCCGGCGTACCGCCGACCCGCTTCGTCTACCTCGGCCCCGAGGGCACGTTCGCCGAGCAGGCGCTACGGACCATCCCAGCCGCCGAGCGCGGCACCCGTACGCCGGCGCGGAGCGTGCCGGAGGCGCTGGACGCCGTCCGCGTCGGGGACGCCGACGCGGCGCTGGTACCGCTGGAGAACTCGATCGGCGGCCAGGTCGGCGTGACGCTCGACGAACTCGCCGACGGGGAACCCCTGGTAATCACGCGCGAGGTCGTGATCCCGGTCCAGTTCGTGCTCGGCGCGCGGGCCGAGGTGTCGCTGTCCGAGATCCGGTCGGTCGCCGCCCACCCGCAGGCGAGCGCCCAGTGCCGGCACTGGTTGCAGGCGCACGTACCGGCGGCGGTCGTGGTCGACGCGCTCTCCAACGGGGCGGCCGCACAGGCGGCGGCGGCCGGGGAGTACGACGCGGCGATCTGTGCGCCGCTCGGCGCCACCCGGCAACGGCTGGTCGTACTGGCCAAGGACATCGCCGACCACGCCGACGCGGTCACCCGGTTCGCCCTAGTGTCACGGCCCGGGCCGTTGCCCCCGCCGACCGGGAACGACCTGACCACCCTCGCGGTGTACATCGCCCACGACCGGGTCGGTGCGCTGCTCGCGGTCCTGACCGAACTCGCGGCACGCGGGGTCAACCTCACCCGGATCGAGTCGCGCCCGACGGGTGAGCGGCTCGGCCGGTACGTGTTCTTCCTGGACTGTTCCGGTCACGTGGCCGAGGTCAGGATGGGGGAGGCGCTCCAGGGCCTGCGGCGGGTCTGCGCCGATGTGCGCTTCCTGGGCTCGTACCCGAGGGCCGGTGCCGACCAGCCGACACCTACGCCGGCCGGCACCTCCGACGCCGACTTCGTGGACGCCGCCGCCTGGCTGGCGAGGATCCGGGCCGGCGAGCCGTCCTAGGCTCGGAGATCGTGGACACCTGTGGCGCCGACAGGTCACCAAGGTGTCCACGATCGCGGGAAACCCGTCAGTCGAACAGGCCGCCGAGAAGGCCGCCCTGGTTCTGCTGGCCGCCGTGGCCGTTGCCGCTTATGCCGCCGGGGAACTCCTCCGACGGCTGCACGATCACGAAGCCCTGACCGGCGAAGCTCATCGTGAACGCCTCACCGGTGGTGCGGCCCAGCAGCGTGCCGATGCCGAGCTGGTCGGCGCGGTGGTAGCCGGTCTGCAGGCTCGTCGACCAGCAGATCGCCGCCTGCGGGTCGGCGTACGTGGGCTGGTCGACGTTGAGCACCACCGGCTTGCCCTTGGTGGTGATGGCGATGCGGCCGTGGCCGGAGAAGACGCAGTTGAACATGCCGGCGCTGGAGAACATGCCCAGGCCCTGGACCATCTTGATCTCGTACTGCACCGTCGACTCGAACGCCAGCACGTTGGAGCCGTTGATCGTGATGGCGTCGCCCGGCTCCAGATCGATCAGGTGCACGTCGGAGGCCCGGTCGGCGAGGAAGAGGTCACCGCGGCCGGCGACCTTCATCAGGGGTACGCCCTCGCCGGTCAGCTTGTGCTTGAGCCACTTGCCCATGCCGCCCGAGCCCAGCGCCTGGAACTGCATCTGTCCCTGATAGGCGACCATCGACCCGGTCCGGGCCATGATCTCGCCGTTGAGCTCGACCTTGAGCATCTTGGAGTTCTGCAGCCGCATTCCGGGCTGCGCGGACTCCTTCTCCAGGTTCTCGGCAGCGAACAGCGCGCTACGCATCAGCTTTTCTTCCTTCCGGTGGGTGCCTCGCCCGCGACGATAAGTGGGCTGGTCAAGGGGCTAGCCCCAGCCGAGTTCGTGCAGCCGCTCGTCGTCGATGCCGAAGTGGTGGGCGATCTCGTGAACCACGGTCACCGCCACCTCCTCGACCACGTCGTCGTCGGAGTCGCAGATCGCCAGGATCGGGTTGCGGTAGATGATGATCCGGTCCGGCAGCACGCCGGAGTAGTCCCAGCCGCGCTCCGTCAGGGCGTACCCCTCGTAGACGCCGAGCAGCGACGGGTCGTCCGGGGGTGGATCGTCCTCGACCAGGATCACGACGTTGTCCATCAGTGCCAGCAGTTCCGCCGGCACCTCGTCGAGCGCCTCACCCACGAGCTCCTCGAACCGGGGGCGGGTCATCTCCGTCGGCACGTGCGTATTGTGCCGGTCGGCCGGCGGCGTCGGAACCGCGGTGGCCGAATACCGACCGGACGGCCCATCGGCCACCGCCGACCGGCAGCCGAAGGCGCGGCGGCGGAACTCCTCGCGGCCGGGACACGGCGGCGCCCCGCGGTCGACCGCGGGGCGCCGATGGACACCGGGTGGTACGGGTCGGTCAGACGAGCGCGGCGTCGAGCGTGATGTCGACGGCCGAGAGCGCCTTGGACACCGGGCAGTTCGCCTTCGCCTGTTCGGCCAGCTTCTGGAACTCGGCGTTGTCGATGCCCGGTACGTGGCCGCGGGTGACCAGGTCGATCCGGGTGATCCCGAATCCGGTGTCGGTCTTCTCCAGGTGGACGGAGGCTTTGGTATCGACCGAGGTCGGCACATGGCCGGCCTGGGACAGGATGTTCGAGAAGGCCATGGAGAAGCAGCCCGCGTGCGCCGCCGCGATCAGCTCCTCGGGGTTGGTCCCGGTGCCGTTCTCGAAACGGGACGGAAACGAGAACGGTCCCTCGAAGGCTCCGGAACCGAGCGCCATGGAGCCGGCGCCATCTTTCAGCGTGCCCTGCCAGCGGGCGGATGAGGTACGAGTCGGCATACGTGCGACGCTAGCCCATTCGGGTTGCCGGGTGCGACGATGCGCTGATGCCGCGTCGACCAATTGCCACGATCGGGGGTCTGCTCGCCGGAGCCGGCCTGTTGTCCGGTATCGCCTCGCTCGCCGTGCCGTGGGGGCGCTACCGGGCGCACGGGACCGTGGTGAGCCAGGCCCCGATGGACAGCAGCGGCCCCATCGCGGTGTACCAATTGTCCGGCGGCATGTGGTACCTGCTCGCGGTGGGCGTACTCGCCGGCCTGCTCGCCGCCGCGACGCTCGGCGCCGGGCGCACACCGGACGTCGCGCTTGCCGCCGCCCCCGCGGTGGGGTTGCTGACCGCCCTCATCGTGATCATCGTTGCCAACGGCGTGGATGCCAGCGGCGCGGACGTCGTCGCCGTCGGGTTCGCGCAGGTGGAGGTGACCGGCCAGGCCACGGAGGGGGTCTGGATCGGTCTGGCCACCGGTCCGCTGCTCGGCTTCGGGGTGGGCGCCTTGGCACTGGCCCGCCGGAACCGTGCCAGCACCAGCACACCCACCCCCGTCGGGCTCTCCTGCGATCGTCAAGAGTTCGCGGGGTCGTAGCACGCGAACTCTTCGGCGCGCGAACTCTTCGGCACGCGAACTCTTCGGCACGCTGACTCTTCACGATCACGCTGAGCGGGAGCAGGTGGGAGCGGCTGGGCGCGGGCGGAAAGGGACCGGAACGGAACGGTGTGGGTTTCGGTACTCGGGGTAGCCATAGTCGCTTGACCAGCAGTTCTCCGCGTAAGGCGGGTGGTGTCGATCCCTGGCTTTGTTGTGGAACTGCCGATCGTGGCCCACTCTCGTACGCCCCTGCCAGGGGGCGCCGGTACCGGCCGGGTGGGCGGCGGTCGCGGCGGGCGCGCGGGTGGGATATGCCGCGAGGCAGCGCCTGAGGCCAAGGAACCGCGTGATGACAAACCAGCACGCTCCGACCGTGGGAGTGCTCGGCTCGTACGGTGGAATGAATCTCGGCGACGAGGCGATCCTGACGAGCCTTCTGACGGATCTCCGCCGACGCCGGCCCGATACCCGCACGGTGGTGTTCTCGCGCGAACCCGAGTACACCGGGCGCGCGTTCCGGGACGTCGAGACGATCCCGTGGGAGGGCGTGAACCGGGAGCGGATGGCCGAGGTGCTGTGCCGGCTCGATCTGCTCGTCCTCGGTGGCGGTGGAATCCTGTACGACACCGAGGCTCGCCGGTACCTGCGCCTGGTCGCGACGGCGCAGGAGTGCGGTGTTCCGGTGTTCGCGTACGCGCTGGGCGCCGGTCCCCTGACCGAGGAGCTGGACCGGCGGCTGACCTGCCAGGTTCTCCACGACTGCGTCGAGGTCACGGTGCGCGACGAAAGCTCTCGGCTGACCCTGGAGGAGGCCGGGGTGCGGTGCCCGGTGACCGTGACGGCCGACCCGGCGTTGCTGCTGGAACCCGAGGAGTTCGTCGGCGACGCGCTGCGGCAGGAGTGGGTGGTACCCAACGGCTCGCGGATGGTCGGCATGAGCGTGCGCGAGCCGGGGCGTGCCGCGCACAGCCTCGACGTCGACGCGTACCACCAGTTACTGGCGCACATGGGCGACTTCATGGTCCACCGCCTCGACGCGCATGTGCTCTTCGTGCCGATGGAGCGCCAGGACATCGGCCACGCGCACGCGGTGCTGTCGTACATGACCGCCGCGGACCAGTGTCGGGTCCTGCACGGCACCTACCCGCCGCGCCAGATCCTGGGTCTGATGCGCCACATCGACCTGGCCGTGGGGATGCGCCTGCACTTCCTGATCTTCGCCGCGATGGCCGGGGTGCCGATGCTGCCGCTGCCGTACGCCGGGAAGGTCTTCGACTTCGCCCGGCAGGTCGGCGCTCCCGCACTGCGCGGGGTGGTGCGCGAGGCGGCCGGCCCGCTGCTGGCGGAGGTGGACCGGCTGTGGGACGAGCGGCCGTTGCGGGCCCAGCTCGTCGCCGACCGCCTGGCGATACTCCGTGAGCGCGCCGCGCTGACCGGTGAGCGGCTGGCCGGGCAGTTGGACCGGATCGCGCCCACCACGGTCGGGTGGGCGGTGCCGTGAACCCGGCATCGATCGACGGTTGAGACGATCATGGCGGGCAGGCACGATCACGGGATGGGTGACGCGTACGACGTGGTCGTGGTGGGTGGCGGTCACAACGGTCTGGTCGCCGCGGCGTACCTGGCCCGGGCCGGCCGAAAGGTGCTCGTCTGCGAGCGGCGGCACACCGTCGGCGGGGCGGCCGTCTCGGAGCACCCGTTCGGGCCCGACTTCACCGTGACCTCGCTGTCGTACGTGGTCAGCCTGCTGCCGGCGGACATGGTCCGCGAGTTGCGGCTGGTCGACCACGGCTACCGCGTGTACCCGCAGGGTCCGTACTTCGCGCCCCGGCGTGACGGCGGGTACCTGGCACTGCCGGATGATCCGGCCGATCGGTACGCCGAGATCGCGAAGTTCTCAGCCGCCGACGCCGAGGCGTACGAGCACTGGAACGCCTGGCTGGGACGCCTTGGCGGCCTGGTCGGGCCGCTGCTGGAGTCGATCCCGCCGAAGCTCGGCTCGAAGAAGCCGCGCGACCTGCTGGGGCAGGCGGCGCTGGCGGCGAAGCTGCGCAAGGTCGACGTACGCGCGGCGTTCGACCTGACCCGGTTGTTCACCGCGAGCATCGCCGACCTGGTCGAGGAGCGGTTCGCCAGCGACGCCATGCGCGGGGTGCTCAGCGTCTCCGGGGTCATCGGCACCTGGGCCGGGCCGCGCAGCGCCGGCACCGCGTACGTGATGCTCCACCACCACGTGGGGGACACGGCCTGGGGTTTCCCGCGCGGTGGCATGGGCGGGGTGACGCGGGCGATCGCGGGCGCCGCACGTGGGTTCGGCGCCGAGATCCGCGTCGACGCGCCCGTCGCCCGGATCGACGTCGTGGGCGGCCGGGTCCGCGGCGTCACCCTCGAGTCGGGCGAGGAGATCCCGGCGGCCACGGTCGTCACGACGGCCCACCCCAAGATTTCGTTCCTGCGGCTGGTCGAGCGGTCCCAGCTGCCCGACGACTTCGTCGCCGACATCGAGGCGTGGCAGACCCGCTCGGGCACCGTGAAAATCAACTTCGCGGTGGACCGGCTGCCCACCTTCACCTGCCACCCCGAGTTCGACCCGTCGCGGTACGGCGGCACGATCGTGCTCGCCGAGTCGCTCGACGACGTGGAGTGTGCCTACCAGGAAGCGGTCGCCGGCCGGGCGGCGACGTCACCGTTCGCCGACATCTGCATCCCGTCGGTCTTCGACGACTCGCTCGCACCGCCGGGCAAGCACGTCGTCAGCGCGTTCACCCAGTGGGTGCCACACACCTGGGCGCGCGAGCCGGACGCCGACGAGCTGACCGGGTACGCCGACCGGCTGACCGCCCGGATCGAGGCGGTCGCGCCCGGGTTCATCGACTCGATCATCGGCCGCCAGGTCATCGGGCCGGACACGATGGAGCGCGAGTACGGCCTGGTCGGCGGCAACATCTTCCACGGCGAGCTGAGCCCGGGGCAGATGTTCCACTGCCGGCCCGCCGCCGGGTACGCCGACCTGCGCACCCCGGTACACGGCCTGTACCAGGCGGGCTCGGCCACACACGGCGGGGGCGGGGTGACCGGCGTTCCCGGGCGTAACGTCGTGCGTCAGGTACTGGCGGACGAACGCCGCCACGCGCGGCGCCGATCGGGTACAGGGAGGACAGTCGATGAGCGGTGAGCGCTTCGACGGCGCGGACCACGGAGGCGCGGACCACGGAGGCGCGGACCACGGAGGCGCGGACCACGGATCGGACCGGCCTCCGGGCGACGGACTGGTCACGCGCGGTGTCGGGTTCGGCCTCGCGTCGGCCGGACTCGTCCTGCTGCTCGCGTCCGAGCTGCTGCCGTGGGCGTCGGTGACGACCACCCCGCTGCAACAGGACTTTCCGACCGCGAGCGGTGGCCGGATCGAGTCCGGGCTCGCCCAGTTGGCGATTCCCCACGAGATGTTCAACCTCGGTTGGCTGGCCGTGCTCGGGGCCGTGGCGACCGCGCTGGCGGTGCACCCGCCCGCGCGGCGGATCGCCGCGGCGGCCGGCCTCGGCCTGGCCGCCGGCCAGCTGGCGATGCTCGTCGGGATCACGTACGGGATCACCCACTCCTCGGCCACGACCGGGCTCTTCACCGGTGTTCTCCTGCCCGGCCAGGTGATCGGCCGCTTCGCGGGGACGCAACAGGTCGACATCGGCGCGTACTGCGCGTACGCCGCCCTGGTGCTGCTGGCCGGCGCGCTGCTGCTGGCCCTCGGGGTACCGGGACGGCTGCACCGGTCGGGACCGGAGGTCGAGGACGCCGGGCCGGCGGACCTGACCGTCATGCCCGGCCCGGCCGTCATGCCCGGCCCTGCCGCCGACCCGGCCGCCCCGTACCGCCCGGCCGCCGACCCGGCCGCCTGGGCACGGCAGCCGTCCGCGGCGGACGGCCGGCAGTCCGATATCGAAGTGGGCGGGTGGCGGCCCGAACGGTAAGCTCACGCATCGTGATTGACCTGCGCCTGCTGCGAGAAGACCCCGACCTGCTGCGAGCCAGCCAGCGCGCCCGCGGCGAGTCCGAGGGTGCCGTCGACGCGCTGCTCGCCGCCGACGAGGCACGCCGTGCGGCCGTGTCCCGTTTCGAGGCGCTGCGCGCCGAGCAGAAGCAGCTCGGCAAGCAGATGCCGAAGGCGAGCGGTGCCGAACGGGAGTCCCTGCTCGCCCGGACCAAGGAACTGTCCCAGCAGGTCAAGGACGCCGAATCGGCGGCGAGCGCCGCGGACGAGGCCCTGCGCCGCGCGCAGCTGGCCGTGCCCAACCTCGTGGAGGAGGGCGCCCCGCCCGGCGGCGAGGACGACTTCGTCGTGCTGCGCGAGGTGCGCCCGAGCGGTAGCGAGGGCCTGTTGGGCTCGGCCGGGAATCCTGCCGATTTCCGGCTGCGCGACCACCTGGAGATCGGCGAGGCGCTGGGCGCCATCGACGTCGAGCGCGGCGCGAAGGTGTCCGGCAGCCGGTTCTACTACCTGACCGGCGTCGGTGCGCTGTTGCAGCTCGGCCTGCTCCAGTTGGCGATGCAGCAGGCCGTCGAGCACGGCCTGACCCCGGTGATCCCGCCGGTTCTGGTCAAGCCGGAGTCGATGGAGGGCACCGGCTTCCTCGGTGCCCACGCCAGCGAGGTGTACCGGCTGGAGGCCGACGACCTGTACCTGGTGGGTACGTCGGAGGTGCCGCTCGCGGCCTACCACAGCGGGGAGATCCTCGACCTCGACTCCCCGCGCCGGTACGTGGGCTGGTCGTCGTGCTTCCGTCGGGAGGCCGGCTCGTACGGCAAGGACGTGCGCGGCATCCTGCGGGTGCACCAGTTCGACAAGGTCGAGATGTTCTCGTACGTGCGGCCCGAACAGGCACACGACGAGCACCAGCGGCTGCTCGCCTGGGAAGAGGAGATGCTGGCCAAGGTCGAGGTGCCCTACCGGGTGATCGACGTCGCGGCCGGGGACCTCGGTTCGAGCGCGGCGCGCAAGTTCGACTGCGAGGCGTGGGTGCCGTCGCAGGGCCGCTACCGCGAGGTGACCTCGACGTCGAACTGCACCACGTTCCAGGCCCGGCGGCTGAACATCCGGTACCGGGATGCCGAGGGGCGTACCCAGACCGCGGCGACGCTCAACGGCACCCTGGCGACGACCCGCTGGCTCATCCCGATCCTGGAGAACCACCAGCAGCCGGACGGCTCGGTACGGGTACCGAAGGCGCTCCAGCCGTTCCTCGGTGGCCGGGACGTCCTGGAGCCGGTCACGCGCTGACCTCCGCCGACCGGTCCGGTCCGCCCGGTGACGTTCGCGGGCCGGACCGGTCGTGTTGTGCTGATCTCCACGTACCCGAGGTACGGTTGCTGCCCGCCCATGCCAGGAGGCGCGCATGACCAGGTACCCGACCCGCCCCGGCCTGCCGAAGCTGATCGCGACCGACCTCGACGGCACCCTGGTGCGCAGCGACGAGACGGTCAGTCCGTACACCCACGAGGTGCTGGCGCGGGTGAAGGCCGCCGGCATCCCGATCGTCGGCGCCACCGGCCGGGGCCCCCGCCTGATCGAGCTGGTCCGCGCCGACATCCCGGCGGCCGACTTCCTGGTGATGGGCGGCGGTAGCCGGGTGGTCGACCTGACCGACCCCGACGTGCCGCTGGTGCTGCGCGACGAGCGCCTCGACGGGGACGTCCTGGGTGCCCTGCTGGAGACCCTGGAGCGCGAGGTCGGCACGCTGTCGGTACTGGTGGAGGCCGGTGACGAGCCCCGGTCGCCGCTGTGGGGCGACCTGCACCCGGCGTGGCGCTACCCGGAGGTGGTGGAGGTGCGGGTACGTGCCGAGGCCCTCACCGGCCGCGTGATCAAGGGCTTCGCCTACCACGACAGCTACGACGCCGACCAGCTCCTCGCGCTCGCCCAGCGGCTCGTCGACCCGGCGACCGCCACGGTGACGCAGGCCGGGCTCGGGTACATCGAGATCTGCCCGCCCGGCGTCGACAAGGCCAGCGGGCTCGCGGTGGTGGCGCAGGCGCTCGGCGTGGACCCGCATGACGTGCTCGTCTTCGGCGACATGCCCAACGACCTGCCGATGTTCGAGTGGGCCGGGTTCGGGCGGGTCGCCGTCGCCAACGCCCATGCCGATGTGCGGGCCGCCGCCGATCACGTCACCCTCGCGAACGACGCCGACGGGGTGGCCGTCTACCTGGATGCGATGCTGTCGACGTGAGAATGCGCCTGGTCGCCACGGACCTCGACGGGACGCTGGTGCGGAACGACTTCACCATCGGGGCCCGCAACGTCGCCGCCCTGGAGCGGGTCGAGGCTCTCGGCGGGGCCGTCGTCCTGGTCACCGGGCGGCCGATCCGATGGCTGCCTCCGGTGTACGAGTACCTGCCGAACCGGCCGCTCGCCGTGGTCGCCAACGGCGCCGCGGTGTACGACCCGGCCGACGACAAGATCCTGCACGCCACGCCGATGTCCCCGGACGCCGTCGCGGAGGCGGTCGACCGGCTGCGGTCGGCGGTACCCGGCGTGTGCTTCGCCGTCGAGACCGAGGGCGGTCGGGTCCTGCTGCACGAGCCCGCGTACGCCGTCGGCGACTGGGAGGTCGAGCGGGCCGGGGTGCACACCGTGGACCGGGCCGAACTGGCCGCGCAGCCGGCGGCGAAGCTGCTGGTCAACGCCGGCCGGCAGCCGGCGGACACGTTCACCGCGCTGGTCGGGCGCGTGCTCGACGGGGTCGCGGAGGCGACGAACTCGTCGTCGAGCGGCATCGTCGAGGTCTCCGCCCGTGGCGTGACCAAGGCGGCCGGCCTGGCCTGGGTGGCCGATCGCCTCGGGGTGCCGCGCCATGAGGTCGTCGCGTTCGGTGACATGCCCAACGACCTGCCGATGTTCGCCTGGGCCGGGCACGGCGTGGCGATGGGCAACGCGCACCCGGAGGTACGCGCCGCTGCGGCCGCCGTGACCGGCACCAACGACGCCGACGGGGTCGGTGCCTACCTGGAGCGGATGTTCCTGTCGTAGACGGCTCCCGGAGCCCGTCTACGACAGGAGCCGGTCTACTCCCGGAGCCGGTCTAGAGGTACTGGCCGGTGCCGCCCTGGCCGTCCTGCTGCTGGTTGGGCGGGACCATGCCGGGGATGAGCCGGCCGCCCGGGCCGACCGGCAGCGCGGGCCGGCCACCGCCGCGCATCTGCTCCAGTTGCATGCGGGCGGCCATCTGCTGGGCCACCAGCGCGGCCTGGATACCGTGGAACAGCCCCTCCAGCCAGCCCACGAGCTGCGCCTGCGCGATCCGCAGCTCCGCCTCGCTGGGCGTGGTCTCCTCGTTGAACGGCAGCGTCAGCCGGCCCAGTTCGTCGCGCAGCTCCGGGGCGAGCCCCTCCTCCAGCTCGACGATCGAGCGGCTGTGGATGTCGCGCAGCCGTTGCCGGCCGGCCTCGTCGAGCGGGGCCGCCCGGACCTCTTCGAGCAGCTGTTTGATCATGCTGCCGATGCGCATGACCTTCGCCGGCTGCTCGATCAGCTTGCCGGGGTCATCGCCCTCTTCGTTCTGGTCGGGCTCGAGATCGACGGTGCCCACGGGGCGGCCGTCCGGCCCCACCACGAGCACGGTGCGGCTCTGCTCGGCTTCCGACCGGTCCGGCTGTTCGAGGTTGTCGGCCATGGCTCCCATCCTTACGCACGCTTGCGGTCGATCCGCAAGGCGGTCTCCACAATCGTGACAGTGCCGACGTGTCAATCTGGGGTATGACCGCCAACCCTCGGGATGTGCTCACCCGTCCGGCGCCGGAGCCCGACTTCACCGTCCGCTACGGTGCCCACCCCGATCACGTCGCGGACGTACGGCTGCCGCCCGGCGACGCCGACGGTCCGCTGGTCGTGTTCGTGCACGGCGGGTTCTGGCGGGCCGAGTTCGACCGGCGGCACACCGCGCCGCTCGCCGCGGACCTGGCCGAGCGGGGCTATCCGGTCGCCACCGTGGAGTTCCGGCGAACCGGGCAGGAGGGCGGCGGCTGGCCGGGTACGTTCACGGACGTGGCGGACGCGGTGACGCGGGTACCGCGGCTCGTCGGCGCGGCGCTGGCCGACCGGGGCCGCGCCGTCCCCGACCTGACCCGGCCGATCCTCGCCGGCCACTCCGCCGGCGGTCACCTGGCCCTGTGGGCGGCGGGTACGACCGGGCTGCCGGTGCGGGGCGTCCTCGCGCTCGCCCCGGTGGCCGACCTCGCGCTCGCCCACCGGCTCGACCTCGACGGTGGCGCGGTGGCGACGCTGCTGGGCGGCGGTCCGGACGAGGTACCGGACCGGTACGCGGCGGCCGACCCGATGCGGCTGCTTCCGTTGACGGTTCCGGCGGTCGTCGTGCACGGCACCGCCGACGACCGGGTACCGGTCGAGGTCGGCCGCTCGTACGTGGCCGCCGCGCGCGCCGCCGGGGACGACGTGACGCTGGTCGAGCTTCCGGAGACCGAACATTTCGCCGTGATCGATCCCCGGTCGGCGGCATGGTCCTCGGTGCTCGACGCGCTGGCTGCGCTGCGGCATCGGGCCGGGTGACCCGCCCGGCCGGGCGGCGCGGGCGCTCCGGCGTCATCGAGCGGCGCGTCGAGGCGGATTGACGCCCACCAAGAAAGCGGGTAGAACGCGCATCGGGGTCGCCGATCGGCTCGGCCCTGCCGTCTTCCTGGAGGATCACGTGTCCGAGCTCACCCGCCGGCAGGCGCTGAGGATTCTTGCCGCGCTCGGCGCCGGAGGGGCGGCGGCGCCCATCCTGTCCGCCTGCAACAGCGGCGGAGGGCAGCGGACGAACGCGGCCGACCTGCCGCCCGTGAAGGTCGGGCTGGTCGTGCCGCAGTCCGGCGTGTACAAGACCATCGGTGACGATCTGAGTCGCGGCTTCGAGCTCTACCTCGACCTCAACAACCGACGGCTGGGTGGCCGGCAGGTGACCCTGGTCACCGTCGACGAGGGTGAGACCGCCGATTCGGGGCGGGCCGCCGTCGAACGCCTGGTCAAACAGGAGAAGGTGCTCGCGATCTCCGGGGTCGCCAGTTCGACCACGATGACCGCCGTCCGCGACCTCGTCGAGACCTCGCAGGTCCCCCTGATCGGCTCCAACGCCTCGCCGACCACGTTGCAGGGCGTGCGGTACATCTGGCGTACGTCGTACGTCAACAACGAGCCGGGCAAGGCGCTCGGCCGGTACGTGGCCGCGAAGGCGGGCAACAACTCGGTGGCCATCATCGCCCCCGACTACCAGGCCGGCCGGGACGAGATCGACGGGTTCCTGTCGACGTTCACCGGCACCGTCGAGGGCCAGCCGTACTACACGGCGTTCACCCCGACCCCGACGACGAACTTCCAGACGCAGCTCACGTCGATCAAGAATTCCAAGGCCAGGGCGGTGCTCTGCTTCTTCGCCGGTGCCCAGGCCGTCGAGTTCGTCAAGCAGTACCGGCAGTTGGGGCTGACCCAGGACCTGTACGCCCCGGGCTTCCTCACCGAGGGCGCGCTGCTGCGCCAGCAGGGCGAGGCGGCACAGGGCATCTACACCTCGATGAACTACTCCTCGGACCTGGACAACGACGCCAACCGGCGGTTCGCCGCGGCGTACCAGAAGGCGTACAACGCCGTTCCCAGCGCGTATGCGATGGCGTCCTACGACGCGGCCCTGGTCCTGGACCGGGCGATCGCGGCGGCCGGTGCGGTGGACGTCACGCCGCAGTCGCTCAACCTGGCGCTGGGTCGGATCGGGTCGATCGACAGCCCGCGCGGTGCGTGGCAGTTCAACCAGAACCGGACCCCGTTGCAGATGTGGTACCTGCGGCAGGTGCGCCGGGACGGCGGCGTGCTGTCCAATACGGTGCTGTCGCCGCTGACCACGCTCGGGTAGCCGGCCCCGCCATTCTCGATCTTGGAAAGTTGGGCACCGCTATTGGTGCCGAGCTTTCCAAGATCTACGAAGGGTCGATCCGTTCCAGGCCGGCGGCCAGCGCGTCGTAGGCGCGGTGGCGGAGGGCACGCAGTGCCTGCGGGCTGATCTCGCCGTTCTCCAGCTCGCACAGGGTCGCCTTGGCCGACAGTGTGGCGATCCCGGCGAGAAGCTGCGGGTAGAGCGCGTGGGCGGGTTCGCCGGTACGCTCCGCCACGAAACCGGCGATCGTCTCGTTCAGTTCGTGAAAAATCATCTGGTACGCCGGCAGCAGCTCCGGCAACTGCTGCACCAGCCGCATCCGGGCCAGGATCTGACGGTGCTGGTCGCCGTCGTCGATGTCGACGGCGTCCATGGCGGCGCGGACCGCCTCGACCGGCGTCTCGTCCGCCGGCCGCTCGGCGAGGGCCGCCCGTAGCCGGCCGACGATCGTGTGCGCCACATCTCCGAAGAGCACGTGCCGCTTGGACGAGAAGTACCGGAAGAAGGTGCGCACCGCGACGTCCGCGGCGTCGGCGATGTCCTCGACCGTCGTGCGCTCGTACCCGCGCTCAGCGAAGAGCCGCAGCGCCGCCGCCTCCAGCGCGGCGCGCGTCTCCCGCTTTTTGCGTTCGCGCCGGCCGCACAGGGGGCTACCGGGGCTTCCGGGGATGGTGACCACCCCCTCATGGTGTCACGTGCATCGGTGTGTCACCCTGTGTCTAGTGTCATTGACTGCCACTTTTTGAGTCGGCGGCCGATCGTGAATCGGCCGCCACTTCGTGACGAGGGGACCTGAGATGTTCGCGGCGATCGGGCGCGGTGTCACCCGCCGACCCTGGCTAGTGATCGTGAGTTGGGTGGTGCTCGCCATCGCCGTGATCGCGGCGGCACCGAAGCTGTCCGACGTGACCAACTCCGACCAGTCGTCGTTCCTGCCCGACAGCGCGGAGTCGGCGCGGGCCAAGATCCTGGCCAAGGGCGCCTTCCCGGACGGGGAGGGTACGAGCGCCGTGATCGTGGTCAAGCGCCGCGACGGCGCCGCCCTGACCCCGGACGACCTGGCCACGATCGGCGGCCTCACCCGGCGGCTGAACGCCGACAAGCCGGCCGCCGTCCGGGGCGTCCTGTTCGACCCGGCCCAGACGGTCGCGCCCAACAAGCGGGTGGCCGTGCTCGCCACCCAGTTCACCGGCCCGCCGGAGCGCCAGGACGTCCGCGACGCCGTCGTCGCGCTGCGGGCGCGTACCGGTCAGGAACTCCGGCAGGGCCCGCTCACCGCGGGCATGACCGGGCAGGCCGCGATCACCGTCGACAACAAGCAGGCGTTCGCCGACGCCGAGAAGATCGTCACGGCCGTCACGCTGGGCCTGATCGTCGTACTTCTGCTCCTGATCTTTCGCAGCCCGATCGCGGCGCTCCTCCCGCTCCTGGCCGTCGGGGGCGTCTTCGGCATCTCCACCGCGCTCATCGCCGCCGCCGGCAAGGCGTTCGACTTCCAGGTCGGCCAGGAACTACCCACGATGCTCACGGTCGTCCTGTTCGGCATCGGCACCGACTACATCCTGTTCCTGCTGTTCCGGTACCGGGAGCGGCTGCGCGCCGGGGACGCGCCCCGTGAGGCCATCGTGGCCGCCGTCGACCGGGTCGGCGAGGCGATCTTCTCGGCCGCGTTCGCGGTGATCGCGGCGTTCGGCGCGCTCGTCCTGGCCGCCCTGGGCTTCTTCACCACGCTCGGACCGGCCCTCGCGATCGGCGTCGCGGTCATGCTGCTGGCGGCGTTGACGCTGGTACCGGCGATCGTGGCGCTCCTGGGCCGCCGGGTGTTCTGGCCGTCGAAGTCGGCGTCGCGGACCCCGGAGGCGACCCGGTTCGCCGCCGTCGGGCGGTTCGTCGCGCGCCGCCCCGTCGCGGTGATCGTTGCCTCGCTGGTCCTGCTCGGCGGGCTCGCGGCCGGCGCGCTGACCTACCACCCCGACTACGACCCGATCGGCCAGCTCCCCAGCTCGACCGAGGCGACCCGGGCGTACGGCGACCTCAAGCAGGGCTTCCCGGCCGGCGCGCTCAACGCCACCGACGTGTACCTGCGCGCGGACAAGCCGGTCGACGAGGCGGCGCTCGGCGCGTTCGTGCAGAAGCTCGCCGGCGTACCCGGCGTGGCGAGCCCCATGCAGCCGAAGGTGTCCGCCGACGGGCGGGTCGTGGACGTACCGCTCGTGCTGAACCTGGAGCCGTACAGCGGCGCCGCGCTCGACCTGGTCTCCGGCCCGCTGCGCACCGCGGCCCACGCCGCCGCCCCGGCCGGGACGCAGGTGCTCATCGGCGGGCAGACCATGGCGTTCGCCGACGTCCGTGACACCACCAACCGCGACCTCGCACTGATCTTCCCGGTCGCCGGCCTGCTGTTCCTGCTGATCCTGGCCGCGCTGCTGCGGGCGGTGCTCGCGCCGCTGTACCTGGTCGGCCTGGTCGTGCTCGGGTTCGCCGCCACGCTCGGCGCGTCGGCCGGCCTGTTCCAGGGGGCGCTGGGCAAGCCGGGCCTGGCGTTCACGATCCCGATCATCCTGTACCTGTTCGTCACCGCCATCGGGACCGACTACAACATCCTGGTCACCGCGCGGCTGCGCGAGGAGATCCGGGAGGGCAACCCGCCCCGGCGCGCCGCGGCCCTCGCCATCGAGCACGCCGGGCCGTCCGTCGCGGCCGCCGCGGTCATCCTCGCGGGTACGTTCGGCGCGCTGCTCGTGTCGGGGGTGCCGTTCTTCGCCGAGATCGGTTTCGCGGTGACGCTCGGGATCGTGCTGGTCGCGTTCGTGGTGTCGGTGCTGCTGGTACCGGCGGTGACCGCGTTGATCGGGCACGCGGCGTGGTGGCCGGGGCACCGGGACCGGGCGGCGGCCGGCGGTGCCGAGGCCGCGCCGGAGACTGGAGAGCTGGTGGACGCGTAGGCATCACAGGTCTGGTTACGCAGACGTGGAAAGGCCCGCCAGAGGATCTCTGGCGGGCCTTCTCACCTGGTAGCGGGGAGAGGATTTGAACCTCTGACCTCTGGGTTATGAGCCCAGCGAGCTACCGAGCTGCTCCACCCCGCGTCGCTCCGTCGACACTAGTCGACCCGACTCCTGATCTCCAACCGGAAGAAGGGGCCGCGCGTGATCGTCGACGTGACGTTTCTCCTGCGCGGCCGCCGCTCGCGGGTACGTTCGGCGCGCTGCTCGTGCCGTTCTTCGCGGAGATCGGGTACGCGGTGGCGCTTGGGATCGTGCTGGTGCGTTCGTGGTACCGGTGCTGCTGGTGCTGGCGGTTACGGCGCTGGTCGGGTGCGCGGCGTGGGGGCCTGGGCGCCGGGACCGGGCGGCCCGGGGGATGCCGAGGCTGGCCGGGAGGCCGATGAGTTGGTGGGCGGGTACGGGCACGGACGTAGGTCCAGGGTGAGCGATGGCGGCTACCGGTGTCGCGCACCCCGTATGGTGCGACCCCCGACCTGTCCATCGCTGACCCAGCGCACCCGGTCTGTCCGGCTATATGTGGCGTTCGACGGTGGGTCGTGGAGCAAGTGGGACCACGACGCGCCAGCTGTCCTGTAAAAACGACTGAGACCTGTGGTTGCTCTAGGCGACTGTCCTGCATCAGAACTAGCCTGTGGAGGTGTCGTCGATGGTGGCGGAAGGCGATCTGCGGTTCAGCGTCCCGCTGTACACGCAGGCTGAAGCTGCGCGGTACCTCGACATGCCCGCGACGACGTTTAGGACCTGGACGCAGGGCTATGAACGTCGACCCAGCGGGCGATCGGCGGTCAGGGGAAGCCCGTTGGTCGCATACATAAAGCCTCGTCGCCTGGCCGAACCTTCTGTGCCTTTTGTGGGGCTTGCGGAGGGAATGTTCTTGTCGGCGCTGCGAAGGGCCAACGTTCCGCTTCAGCAGATCCGGCCCGCGTTGAATTTGGTACGGGAACGACTCGGTGTCGCGCACGCTCTTGCGTCTAAGCGTCTGTATGTGGTTGGTGCGCAACTTTTGTGGGAGGTTGCGGAAGAGGGGGATCTTGGTCCTGGTGCCCGTCGCGCCTTGATCGTTTTGCGGAATGGTCAATACGTATTCCGCGACGTCATAGAGAGCTATCTAAAGCGGATCGACTATGCGGACGATGGTTATGCGGCCCGGGTAGAACTACCCGGATTCGAGGTTGCGACGGTATTTGCGGATCCGACGATCAATTTTGGTCACCCTTTCTTTGCGGCAACGGGGGCGCCCGTAGATGCTGTGTTATCGAGGCTACGAGCGGGTGAGTCCCTCTTCGATGTAGCTGACGACTTCGATCTCAGTAGCGATGAGGTCGCCGAGGTGGCGGACCGAGCGGAATTGACCGCTGCATGAGAGGGTCCCCGCTGCTAGTCTTCTTGGACCGCAGCGTCGGGACAAAAAAGATTGCTCTAGCCCTAAGGGAGTTAGGGCTAGATGTGGAGACGATCCATGATCGCTACGGTGACGAGTCACCTCGAATTCCGGATACGCGTTGGATTGAAGATGCTACGGTGTCTGGTCGGATCCTCATAGGTGCAGACAAGCGCATCCGTTATCGAAGCCTTGAGCGTATAGCGATCTGCCGACACGGCGCCAAATGCTTTACCTTTCCTCGCGGTGATCTGACTGCGGGCGAGATGATTCGACGAATTATTCAGCACCTAGCTGAGATTGGCCGGCTGGCAAAAGAGCCAGGTCCGTACGTGGTACATCTTCGTGCTGAGCAGATCGTCCCGATGCAACTGGACTGCGATGACTTGGGTGGCGAGAGTTGGGCTCCCGAGTAGTGTCCGGGCCGATCCTCGTCTTCGGAGATACCTTGCGAAGACCAACGCATCGTCAAGGAAGCCGCAGACGTGATCCGAGATTCCAAAGCTCCTTTATCTTTTCTATTTGTAGACGGAGGGTGAAGTCGGCCCTGATCGGCATATTCCATCACCGCCATGTTGTAACGGGGCGAGGTTGACCGGCACGGCGTGGTTTGGTTCGGCTGGGTGTGGGTGGCAATGTTGAGTGTCATGCCGTGACAGCACACGGCCTCTCCGGGATCGTGGAGCGGCTGGGAACTAGAGGTCGAACTCGCCGTTGCGGGCGCCGTCGAGGAACGCCGCCCACTCGTCCCGGGTGAAGGTCAGGACCGCACCGGTGCCGTTGGCCTTGCTGTCACGTACCTGGATCGTCCCATCGTGGCGACGAACCTCGACGCACGCGCCGCCGTTACCGCCGGACCGGGTGGACTTGAACCAGGGGGTGTCGGTGCTCATGGTGCGTGCTCCTCTATCGGGACTGACTTCTCGTAGATCAGGTCGAAGATCTTTCGGTACTGATCCAGCTCGTCCGGCTTCTCCAGGTACCGGGCGCCGGTGTGCATCTCCAGGTAGACCACGGGCGGGTCGTCCGGATCGTCGAAGTCGAAAATGATGAACGCGCCGGTGTGCATCGCGGCGTGTGCGCCCGCCTCCCACGGCAATACGCGGATGTCGATGTGGTCGAGCTTGGCCAGTTCGCGGAGCCGTCGGGTCTGCTCGGCCATCACCTGATCGCCGCCAACCGGCCGAGCCAGAACTGCCGATCCGAGGACCGTGGTTAGCCGCGGCGGCGGCGTGCGCATAGACAGCGTCCGCTGACGCCCCAGTCGCAACTCGACCTGGCGCTGGATCACGTCGTCGCTGTCGTCCGGCCGCACCGCTCGGTAGACCGCCTTCGCGTAGTCGGCGGTCTGGAGCAGGCCGTGGACCAACTCGGGGTCGTAGATGCGGATCTCGCTCGCGGCGGCTTCCAGCCCGATGTAGAGGCCGAACCAGTCGGGTACGGCGTCGCCGTAGTCCTCCCACCAGCCCTGCTCGATGGTGCCGAGCGCCAGCGCGGCGAGCGCGTCGGTGGTCGGGGCGTCGGCGCCGTATAGCCAGCAGAGCGTCCGTGCGTCGGCCACCTTGATCGGTACCTTGCCGCTTTCGATGCGCCACAGCTTCGTACGGCTCATCAGCTTGGCGGTCTCGACATCGCGCTCGGTCTTGCCGGCAGCCTCGCGCAGGCGGCGCAGTCGTCGGCCCAGTTGGCGCCGGACGACCGTCGAACCCGAGATCGGCATGCTGACCTCCACGGGAAGAGTGTTTCACGTCGAAACGACGGTTCGGCGTGGGAGCCGATTGGCTCCGGTGGATGAACCTGGCACGACGGCACTCAAAACGAAACATTGCTTGCGGTTATGTGCACTCGGATGCTGACCACGTGGCTCGGACCGAGGAGGTCGGCACGATGCGCATCCGGATCCGGCGCTGGTGGCGCCGTGCACAACCCGATCCATTGCCCGAGGCGGCGTCGCCACCGGTGGTCGAGTCCGGGCCGGAGCACCCGCCCTGGGCCGACGCGCCGACGTGCCTGTACGACACCGTCGACCCGGTACGGCCGTACGTGATCAGGGAGTGCGACGGATGATCCTGCCGTACGACATCGAGAACCCACCCGAAGAGCCGCCTGACGGCGCCGACCGGCTGGTCTGGCTGCTCGCCTGGGCCGTGCACGTCGAGCACCAGCCGGGCGCGAACGGGTTCTGTGTCGCCCCTACCTGTGCCAGGCAGTCGGTGCTGTGGCCCTGTCATCAGAGCAAACTCGCCACCGGAGGCTTCCTGTTCGCGGCGTGGCACCTGCGCAAGCTCCCCCCGTGACCGGCGAGTAGGTGACCGAACGGACAAACATCGCCATCCGGACAGCCCGGCTCGTCGCTCCCGCTGCGGGCGAATGGTGGATACCGTCGAGACATGGGGGTCCCGCGAGCCGGGTTGCGCCGAAATGCCCTGTGCAGCCTGGTGATCCTGGCTGTCATCGGGGCGATCACGGTCGGCCTCCCCGCGCTCGACCGGGCGCTTCCCCGGGAGCGGCCGATCGCGGACGGGATGACGTACCGGGTCACCGACACCGTCACGGTCGTACCGCCGCCCGGTGCCCGGCTCGACGTCAGCCAGACCCGCCCGGGTCGCGACTCCGGCCACGCCGTCTTCCTGGTCGGCCGGGTCCGGTTCGTGATCCTGGTCAGCCCCGACCGGCTGACCGCGTCCGCCGCCGCGGACCGGCTGCGGGCCAGGCTGCGCGACGGCCTCGGAGCGCAGCCCACCGGCGTCGAGACGCCCACCCAGGCGGGTACCCGCACCGGCCGGTTCCGCGCCGGGGACGACCACGGGTGGTACCAGGTACGCGTCTTCGGGGCCACGGTCGTCGACGCCACCGCCAGCGGGCCGCCGGACGACCTGGCCGGCCGGTTGCCCGCGATCGAGGCGGCTGCCGCGACCATCGCGAGGACCGCGTGACGCCGCCGTCGCGGGGAGCCCGCGGCGTACAGGTACGCCCCAAACCGCTCTCCGGTGACCTGTTCGGTTCACTGACCATGCCGGTGTTCTGGCTGCTCGCCGGGTTGTTGCTGGTCTGCGCGGCCCGGCTCGGCACGATGATCGCCCCGCCGTTTCGCCACTACCCCGTCGCCATGACCACCGCGCTCGTGGTGTTCGCGCTGTACGCCGTACCCTTCGTGATCTACATCGGGAACCTCGACCATCTCGAACGGGAGCCGCCCGTACTGCTCGGCACCGCGTTCGCCTGGGGCGCGGTGGTGGTCACCGCCACCGCCGTTCCCGGCAACGTTGCCGCCGACAACCTGACCGCGAAGCTGGTGTCACCGCGCTTCGCCGCGATGTGGGGGCCGGCGCTCGCCGGGCCGACCGTCGAGGAGATCCTCAAGTTCCTCGGCGTCGTGGTGATCGCGCTGCTCGCCACGGCCCAGGTCAACAGCGTCGTCGACGGGATCGTGTACGGAGCGATGGTCGGCCTGGGGTACCAGGTGATGGAGAACGTCTCGTACGCCGCGGTGGCGGTCCAGGCGGCCGGCACCGGTGACCGGATGGAGCCGATCTTCAACACGCTCATCGCCCGGGGCGTCTTCGGCGGCCCCTGGAGCCACACGGTGTTCACGGCCCTGGCCGGCGCGGGCGTGGGGTACGCGGTCGTGCGCGTCGACCGGCCGACGGCCGTCCGCGCCGGCGTCGCGGCGCTGTGTCTCGGCGGGGCCTGGCTGTGCCACTTCGCCTGGAACTCCCCGCTGCTGACCGACGGGTTCGGCCTCGGCGCGGCCGGCAAGGTCATCGCGCTGCTGGTCAAGGGCGTCCCGGTACTCGCGCTGGCGCTGCTGCTGGCCCGGCTGGCCCGGCGCCGGGAGGGCGCCTACTACGCCGGTGTACTGGCCGGACTGGCCGACCCCCGGATCGTGACTCCGGGTGAGCTGCGCGCGATCTCCTCGCTCGGGGGGCGAGCCGCGCTCCGGCGGGCCGCGTACGCCCGTGCCGGCGGGGCCGGCGAGCGCGCGGCGCGGCGGCTACAGGACAGCCAGGCGCGGCTGGCGGTGGAGCTGAGCCGCGGACCGGGGGCCGACGGTGGGCTGACCCCCGCGGCCGCCACGTACGCCCGCGACGTCCTGCGCGCCCGCCACGAGTTGGCCGCGCTCTCGCTGGGACCGGCCGACAGCCGCCCCTTCGCCGGCAGCACCGTCATGTGGTTGATCGGTGCCTGGGTGACCGTCGCCGGAGCGCTGGGCCTGGCGTTCATGCTGCGCGCCCTCACCTGAAGCCGCCGGAAGGCCCCGCTCAGTCCTGGGGCGGCAGCCCGCCGTCGCCGTCGACGATCTCGTCGGGCATGCCGTCCTGGGTGCGGTCCACGATCGTGATGTCGACCTCCCCGTCGCCGTCGGTGTCGAACTGGAACACGTCCGGCTTCCCGTCGCCGTCGGTGTCGACGACCCACACGTCGGGCTTGCCGTCGTTGTTCGTGTCACGTACCGCCAGGTCGACGCGGTCGTCGCCTCTGGTCTCCACGCTGTCGCTCATTCGGACTCCTCTCGGGGTGCGGCGGGCGCGGGGTGCACCGCAGAGCCGTTCGTCCATTCCGACGACCCAGAACGTACCCACCCGGCGTGGAACGGAATCAAACGGCGCGGCGGCCGGCCGCGGCAACGCGACCGGCCGCCGCTGGGGCGGTCAGCCCGCTACGACTTGAAGGCGATCTGCTCGCTGTGCAGCGCCCGGATGAGCAGCGCGGTCTCGTCGAATCCCAGGATCACCACCGCGTCCGGCTTGAACTGCTTGACGCTCACGGCGAGCGGCTTGAACACGGTCGCCTGGTCGCCGTTGTCGTACTTGTCCTTGTCCTTGTACGACACGATCCGGACGTTCCCGGCCTTGACCCCGGCGCTGGTCAGGTCAGCCTGGACGGCCTTGGCCAGGCCCGAGCCGTAGTCGTCGCTACGTGCGATGATCATGACCTTGGCGGCGCCGTCCCGCATCACGATGTCGGCGAGGGCCTTGGCCTGCAGGACGTCCGGCGGCGAGGTGCGGAAGAACATTCCCTTGTCGTCGAGCCGGGACAGGCCGTCCGAGGTCGCCGACGGCGAGAACACGATGCGGCCCGCGGCGACCGCCTTGGGTACCACCGCCTCGGTGGCGCTGGAGGAGGCCGGGCCGATGATCACCTGTACGCCGGCGGCGATGAGCCGGTCGGCGCCCACCGCGGCCGTCTGCGGGCCGGTGCCGTCGTCGGCCTCGGCCCACTCCACCGGCTGGCCGAGGACCCCGCCGGCCTCGTTGATCTCGTTGACGGCGAGCCTGGCCCCGGCGAACATCGGCGGCCCCTGGGTGGTCAGGGCGCCGGTGCGCGGCAGCAGGGCGCCGACCTTCAGCGGCGCCGCCTTCGGCTTGGTGCCGTTGTTGCCCGAGCCGGTGTTGCCCGAGCCAGCGGGGGGCGCCGGCTGGTTCTTGCCCGCGGTCGACTCGTCACCGGCACCGACGAACTCCGTCTTGTTGTCGTCGATGTGGTTGTCCCGGCCGAAGTTGAGCGCGCCGTACGTGGCGGTCGACGGCTCCCCGGCGTCCGTGAGACCGCTGCGCTTGAGCGAGGAGACACCGCGGTACTGGATGTTCTCGCCCTGCCGGACGAGGGCGGCGCAGTCCTTGAAGGAGTTGCACTCGGTGCCGTCGACGGTCACCCCAACGACGTACTTCGCGATCACCGGCGCGTCGGTGGAGCGCGCCATCTCCGCGGCCAGGGCCGCGGTCACGACCGCGTCGTACGACTCACCGGCGTAGTTGAAGTCGGCGAGACTGGGGTCTACGGTGCGGATCCGCTTCTTGAAGTCCTCGGTGAGCGGCGTGAGCGGGGTGGTCCCCTTCATGCCGGTCAACACACCCGGCTGGTCTTTGAGCGCATCCCCCAGGGAACTGCTCATGTTGCCGTCCGAGCCGTACAGGCGGACCTGACCGTCGCCGTCCGCCGCCTGGTCGGGGTCGGCCGACGTGCCGCAGCCGGCCGCGAGCAGCACCGCGGTGGCGGCGGCAAAAGTCGAGATCGCGCGGGTGACACGCCGCATGAGCTACTCCCTCCGAATCTGCCGTGCGCACCTTAGCGCGCTTTCCGTCAATGTCGATGGCCGGCTGTGACTCATGTCGCTAGCTGTGCCAACCGGATCGGCGGGTAGCGTCCGGGCCATGGATACGCTGTCGACGGATGGTCTCACCTCCGAGCCGGATCTGCCGGATTCACTGCCGGACGTGCCCGGATCGTTGCTCACCCGCATGGGCATCACCGTGACCGAGGCGAGCCCGGAACGGGTGGTGGGCACCATGCCGGTCGAGGGCAACCTCCAGCCGTACGGCCTGCTGCACGGTGGCGCCTCGTGCGTACTGGCCGAGACGCTCGGTTCGGTCGGTGCCGCCCTGCACGCCGCCCGGACGCACGGCGGTATCGCGGTCGGGGTGGACATCAACGCCACGCACCACCGGTCCGCCCGCGCCGGCACGGTCACCGGCGTGGCGACGCCGCTGCACCTGGGTAGGTCGACCGCCTCCTACGAAATCGTGATCATCGACGAGGCCGGCGAGCGGCTCTGCACCGCCCGCCTGACCTGCGCGCTACGCCGCCCGTAGCGACGTGCCGGGCCGCAGGATGACCAGACTGTGGTCCTTGACCGTGACGGATACGCTGCGCACCGTGGAGGGCCAACCGGACGACGTGTTCGACACCGCACGCGGCAGCGCGCTGGTCGACGACGTCGCACTCGTGCTGCGGTCCGCGCTGGCCGGCGACGGGGACGGCGTGGTGGACGCGTTCGACAAGGCGGCGACCCGATCCGGCGTGGTCGGCGCGTACGAGGTCGCGTGGAGCCTCGCTGGCGCCACCGTCGGTGACGGGATCGCCCTCGGGCCGTGGCGGCTCGAGTTCCCCGGAATCGACGAGGCGACCTACGACAAGCGGTGGGTGGCGCGGTTCCTGAGCGCCTACGCCAACGCCGACGAGGACAGCGCGGAAGCGCTGTTCGGGGCGGCCATCGCCGACGGCAAGCTGCCCCAGTGCCTGATGACGCTGGCCGGTTCGGCGGTGGCGACGCTGCGCCACCGCGACGGGCGGGCACGCTAGCTCGCGCTACGGGCGGGCATGCCAGCTCGCGCGGCGGCGGGACGGGTCAGCGTGCCGGAGGCGACCCGCTGGCCGCGCCGGTCACCAGCCGCTCGAACCGTCGCTGCAGCTCGGCGGGGCGGTCCTGGCTGCTGAAGCCGTGCACGGCCTGCTGCTCGTACTGAGGCATCAGCAGGTGGATCTGTTCGCGGTAGTTCTGGCCCGGGGCCGCCGTCGTGACCCATACCCGGTCACCCATCGTGGCGACGACCGGACCGCCGGACATCTGCGACCACATGTACGGGGTGCCGGGCGTGCCGATCGCGCACAGGTAGAAGCCGTAGGCCCGGGTGACCGTGGACGGCCGGGTGGCGCCCGACGGGTCGACGCCGAACACCTCGACCGTACACAGCACGCGGTCGTCCGGGCTGACGGCGTGGCCGTGACCGGCGTGCTCGGCCGGTGACGCGTGCTCGAGCGCCGTGGCGACGCGCCCGGCGACGTTCTCCCGGAGCGCCGCCGGGCTCATCGCCGGCTCCCGCCGGTCGGCGTGGTAGAGCAGCGCGGCGAGCACGGCGAGGGCGATCAGCTCGGGGACGAGCCACCACCCGCGCCGGCGCAATAAATCGACCGCTGTCGACATGTACGACAGGGTACGGCCTTGTCAGCCCCAGCGGTGGCCCGTCAGCCGCTCGTACGCCTCGACGTACCGGGCGCGAGTGGCCTCGACCACCTCCGGCGGGATCGCCGGCCCGGGCGACCGCTTGTCCCAGCCCAGCTTCGGGTCGGCGGCCCAGTCCCGGACGTACTGCTTGTCGAACGAGTCCTGGGCCCGCCCCGGCTGCCAGGAGGCGAGCGGCCAGAAGCGAGACGAGTCCGGGGTCAGTACCTCGTCGGCGAGCACCAGGGTGCCGTCGGGTGCCCGGCCGAACTCGAGCTTGGTGTCGGCGATGATGATCCCGCGCTCGGCGGCCAGCTCGGCGCCCCGCCGGTAGACCTGAATGGTCAGGTCGCGTAGCGTCTCGGCGGTCTCGCGCCCGGTCTGGGCCGCCACGTCGTCGAAACCGATGAACTCGTCGTGCTCGCCGACCGGCGCCTTGGTGGTCGGTGTGAAGACCGGCTCGGGCAGCCTGGAGCCCTCCACCAGCCCGTCCGGCAGCGCCACCCCGGAGATCGATCCGGTCTTGGAGTACTCGCGAAGCCCCAGCCCGGCCAGGTAGCCGCGGGCGATGCACTCGACCGGGACCATCTCCAGCCGCCGGCACCGGATGGCCCGGCCGGCCCACTCGGCCGGCACGTCGGTGGCGGACACGACGTGGTTCGGCACGACGTCGGCGAGCTGCTCGAACCACCACAGCGACAGCTGGGTCAGCAGCGCGCCCTTGTCCGGGATCGGGGTCGGCAGGATGACGTCGTACACGCTCACCCGGTCGGAGGTGACCAGGATCAGGTCCTCCCCGTCGGCGTAGACGTCCCTGACCTTGCCCGAATGCAGCAGCTCCACCCGTACTCCCCGATCTTGTATTTCGGTCTTGCCCCGATTGTCGTTGGCGGGCGTGCGGGCCGCCCAGGCGGGGTAATCGCTCGGGATGCGAGAACGGGACCCGGCCGTGGACCCCGCGCACCGCCGCCCGGCCGCGCTGGACGACAGGACCGTCGCCGCGCTCGGGATACTCAGCAAGGCGCTGGAGACGACCGAGCGCGCCCGCGGCCACCTGTACGCGATGCACCAGCTCACCGGAACCGCCGATCGCATGCTCGACGACGCGGTACGGCTGCTGCGCGACGCCGGCCACGGTGAGCTGGCCGGCCGGATCGAGCGCGAGCTGATCGGCCGCAACGTGATCACCGGCCACTGGACGTTCCAGATTGTCGAGGACTACGACGACGGCTACTACGCGCTGTTCAGGGAGCTGGAGCGGGTGGCCAGGGAGGGGCTCGCGGGTGGGCGGCGGCACCTGTACGAGGCCGAGATGAAACAGCGGAGGCGCAGCGTGGGTGAGCCGGGGCACGAGTGGATGGGCTGAGCGCGCCCGGTCTGGAACGGGCAGCCGACGGCCCCGAGCGGGCAGCCGATGGGCCGGAGCGATGCTCCGGACAGGTATAGCGCTATCTGCGATATAGCAACTTGATGCCTGGCGAGCAGGGAGGCTCCTGTTCATACTCAGGCTACGGGTGAGGCACAACAGGGTTTGGTCACGTGGGTGGCGCGAGGGCACCCGTCCGCCGGGTGCCCTCGCTGTCTCGATCGACACCCGGCACCCGAGCGGTGACGCGAGCAGGGCAGGTGGGCGGTGCCGCCCGGGATACCGGTCTCCGCCGCTCGCGCGGATCGAGAGGCGTGAGGAGATGACGATCTACTACCGAGGGCCGGAGGTCGTGATCACCGACCAGGTGTTCACGGTGCTCGTGCCCGGTCCGCAGTCGTTCCCGATCGACGAGCTGGAGGACGTCCACGTCGTCGCCGGTTACCGCCGGTGGCCGGCGCCGCGCAGTCACGAGCTGCGCGCCACGTACCGCGGTTACGAGATCCTGCTGTTCCGGTCTTCCGACATGCGCACGTTCGGGCAGGTCAAGCGAGGTTTGATGCGCGTACTGGAGGGCAGGCGGGAACGGCCTGAGCAATATGGCGGTCTGGGATACCGCTGATCGGCGGATATGAGTACGCTCACCGCGTGGTGCCGAGCGGTATCCCTCCTTGCGACCTGGCCACCAGCGAGGTGGCCACCCAGCGGAGCGCCGTAGCCCGATCGAGAAGGTGAGCATGGCCTCGGTTGACTCGCCAGCAGTCGCGCGCCGTCGCGTACGCCTCGCGCTACGCGAAGCGCGGGAGGCCATGAACCTGACCCAGGGGCAGGTCGCCGAGGCGATGGAGTGGTCGCTGAGCAAGGTGATGCGCATCGAGAGCGGCGAGGTCACCATCACCGCGAACGACCTGCGCCCCCTGCTCGCCTACCTCGGCATCACCGACCGCGCGCGGATCGACGAACTGGTGCAGGACGCCCGCGTCTCCCGGCGCCGCCAGATGTGGTGGGACGCTCCCCAGCTGCGCGAACACCTCACCCCCGCGATGCGCCAGCTCATCCAGTACGAGAGCGAGGCCGACGCGGTCCGGCACTTCTACATGACGATCTTCCCCGGGCGCCTGCAGACCGCGGAGTACGCCGAGGCCATCCTCCGTAGCTACGGCGACGAGCTACGGGACGACGACCGCAAGGTCCGGCTCGAGGTGCGCCTGCGCCGACAGCAGGAGTTGCTCGCGCGCAAGGACCCGCCGGAGATATTCGTCCTGCTGGACGAGTCGGTGCTGTACCGGCAGGTCGGTGGCGCCCGGGTCATCGGTGAGCAACTGCGGTACCTGGTGCGGCTGGTGGAGCAGCAGCGGGTCCGTACCCGGATCATGCCGTTCACCGTCGACGCGCCACCGCCACTGTTCGGCTCGTACGAGATCATCAATCTCAGCGACGACGACGCCGTCATGTACCGCGAGAGCTACATCGTCGACGAGATCGTGGAGGACAAGGCGAAGATCGACCGGCACCGGGCGATCTTCGACAGCCTGTGGGACGCCGCCCTCGACGAGGCCACCTCGATCCGGCTCGTCGCGGAGCGGGCGGAGTCCGCGCTCTCCTCGGTCGGAGATGAGTCGCCCGGCTGACATGCCGGTCCAGGGTGCGGATGGCGTGCCCTGTCGCTTTTCCCAGTCACTCCTCTTGAGGAAGAAGGCGAGATCAGCGTGGATCCGAACAGCCAGACCGGCGCATGGCGCAGAAGCAGCTTCTGCGGCAGCGGCGCATGCATAGAGGTGGCCAGGGTCGACGAGGCGTACCTGCTGCGCGACTCGAAGGACCCGGAGGGCCCGGTACTCACGTTCACCGAAGCGGAGTGGGAGGCGTTCGTCGCCGGTGTCCGCGCCGGCGAGTTCACGTTCCGGTAGGTACCCCATCGGCGCACGGGCGCGCCAGGAGGAGTCGACACAGCGACCGGCCGGCGCGCCCCCGTCCTCGCCGCCCGGCGCGCCTTCGCCCGCGCGACCATCGAGGCATGTCCATCGCCCGACCTGGTCCTAATGCCCCGAACTTTCCGTCTGGCGTCCAGCGAACGCCGGCCGCGAACACCTGTCCGCCCCCTCCGGTGGTTTCTATGGTGGTGCGGGGGACTCCCGGAGAGGGGTAGCCGGATGTCAGGTGGACGTGAACGTCTTGTCTGGCGCAGGAGCAGTCGCCGGTGCGGAAACGGAGCATGCGTCGAGGTGGCGCTCGCGAGCACCACGGTCCATCTGCGTGACTCGCAGGACCCCGCAGGTCCGTGGCTGACCTTCTCGTACCCGGAGTGGGCGGCGTTCCTGCGCGGGATCCGGACCGGCGACTACGACGAACCGCCCGTCGCCACGCGGGACCGGTGAACGCCCGCCACGCGGGACCGGTGAACGCCCGCCACGCGGGACCGGTGGACACCCGCCGCGCCGGGCATCTGGAGATCGTCGGCTGCCGGTGCCCCGGGACCGGCAGGTCCGGGCACCGCCGGCGGTTCGTCGCGCCGACTCGGGGTGGGGCAAGCCGTTGACCGGTATGCCAAGCCTGGAGGGACGAGTGACATGGCACGGGCACTCAACGGTCGGAAGATCGCGATCCTGGCCACCGACGGCGTCGAGCGGGTGGAACTGGAGCAGCCACGTGGTGCTCTCTACGGCGCCGGTGCGCGGTCCGACCTGGTCTCGACCCACCCCGGCGAGATCCAGGCCCGGCAGTTCGACATGATCCCGGCCGGTACGTTCGCGGTCGACCGGGTGGTTTCCGACGTGTCGGTGGATGAGTACGACGCGCTGCTCATCCCCGGTGGCACGGTGAACCCGGACGACATGCGCCGTGACCCGCGCGCGGTCGCCTCCGGCCGGGATTTCGTCGCGACCGGCAAGCCCGTCGCCGCCATCTGCCACGGCCCGTGGATGTTCGTGGAGGCCGACGTGGCGCGCGGGCACCGGTTCACCTCGTGGCCGAGCGTACGCACCGACCTGCGCAACGCCGGCGCGCAGGTGGTCGACGAAGAGGTCTGCGTGGACGGGCAGTTCATCACGAGCCGCGCGCCGGCCGACCTGCCGGCCTTCTGCGCCGCGATCGTCGAACAGTTCGCGAAGGTGGGCCAGAAGGTCGCCGGTTGACGGTTTCCTTCCGCCGGTCGGCCGTTCCCTTCCGCCGGCTTGCCCGTCCCCCTTCCGGCCGGAACGGGTGGTGAGAGGGCCGCACCCGATCGAACGTTTGTGCTAGCGTGCGGCGGTGGATACCGCGCTGCTGCTCATCGATGTCCAGCGGAACATGCTCCAGCCGCCCGAGCCGGTGCCGGCTGCGGCCGCCGTCTCCGCCTCGATCGGGAGACTGCTCGACCGGGTGCGCTCGGCCGGCGCGCTCGTCGTCCATGTCCGCAACAACGGCGCGGAGGGGGACCCCGACGCCCCCGGTACCCGGGGCTGGGAACTGGTCCACGAGGTGCGCGCCGGTGAGTGGGTGGTGGACAAGAACGAGCCCGACTCCTTCGCCGGTACACCGCTGGCCGATCTCGTCCCGGCATCGTCCCGCCTGGTCGTGGCCGGGATGCAGAGCGAGTACTGCGTGCGGGAGACCGCGCTGGGGGCGCTGCGCCGCGGCCATCGGGTGACGCTGGCGCGGGGCGCGCACGCGACCTACGACGACGGGCAGCCCGCCGCGGTGGTGGCGGGGCAGGTCGAAGAGGAGTTGGCGGGGGCCGGGGCCGCGGTCGTCGACGCCGACGACGTGACGTTCGACTGACCGTCGCCGCCGGTGTCACGCTCTGCTGGACCAGACCGGTGACGTCATGGCCGATGGGGCGGTGCCGGTCGATGGGCTCGGGTCGAGAGGATCAGATCGCTGGTGCCAGGGCCTGCTGGAGTCCGAGGATCTGCACGACGCGCAGGACGTCGCCGCGCAGGTTGACCACGCCGAATCCGGTGCCATGCTGCTGGCCCAGTCGCCGCCCCATGATCAGTGCGGACACGCCCATGGAGTCGATGTAGTCGAGATCGGCGAAGTCCAGGGTCAGTCGATGGGTCGCCGGTTCGGTGATGATCGTTTTAATGGTTGAACGCAGGTGGTCGACGTTGCAGATGTCGATCTCTCCTGACGCGGCCAGGCAGACGTCGCCGTGATCGGTGTCGAGCCGGGTCAACACGAGGTGGTCGCGAGTACGATTTTCCTGGATTTGCACCTCTATCGTCCTCACTATCGTGTAACACCTGTTATGGGATGGCATCCACGCTAACGACCGTTACGTCGCGGCGCCTCAGGTGTTCGGTCACCACTGGGGTCCCGATGTCGGCTCTCCGGCTACGTACGGTGGGAAATATCGACGAAGAGCGGGTACTCGATCGATTACCGATCGACCTTGCGTACCGCGTCACTGGATGACCGCTCCGGTCGGGAAGCGATCGGCCGAGTTGGTGTGTCCTCTTGGAGAACGGTTCGTGATCAACCAGGGTGACGCGATGCGGTGGGACGCGGCCGTATGGCCAGGGGATGCTGGCCGTACGGGGGAACCCGCAGGTCTGACGGGAAGCCGGGGCGGTTACGAACCGTAACGGCATCACGGATTTGATGGGGAAGAACCGTCAAAGACGGGGCAGAACCGTCAAACCGGTGGGCTGGGCCGACGCCCGTTACCTTTTTGATCGTCCCCAGCCGGGGACTGCTCGGTCGCTCGGCCCGGTATGACTGACTGCCCCTGTAGCACGCATGATCCGGGGGGTGTTGTCGCCGGGCCGGGTGGCGTCGGCGGACCGCTGATAGGGACACGGCCACCCGAGTATCGGGACAGGTCTCTTCGTAACGTGGCTGCTGGCAGTCCGACGCCCACACCGGCGGCCGACACCAGGCGCGTAGCAAGGAGGCGAGGCGTGCACGGCGACTACGGCGTGTACCTGGGCTTGGACGTCGGCAAGGGCAACCACCACGCCGTCGCGCTGGCCCGCGACGGCAAGCGGCTGCACGACGCCGCGTTGCCCAATACCGAGACCGGACTGCGCAAGCTGTTGGACAAGCTCGCCCGCCACGGCACGATCCTGGCGGTGGTCGACCAGCCCGCCTCGATCGGCGCGCTGCCGGTCGCGGTCGCCCGCGCCGGCGGCCATCAGGTGGCCTACCTGCCCGGCCTGGCCATGCGCCGGCTGGCCGACCTGCACCCCGGCAAGGCCAAGACCGACGCCCGCGACGCGTTCGTCATCGCCGACGCCGCCCGCACCCTGCCGCACACCCTGCGCCGGGTCGACACCGGCGACGAGACCCTGGCCGAGCTGGAAATGCTGGTCGGCT